>JAXDNH010000189.1:0-10944 GCA_034669525.1 Methylobacteriaceae bacterium
ATGAGCTCGGCCAACGTCGTCATCCGCGTGGCCAACCTGTCTCTCGCGCTCGTCGGACATATCAGAGGCGGCCTGTCTCAGGTTGTGACCGTGTTCAGCATGTTCTTTTCCGAAATGTCGGGCTCGACGACGGCCGACGTCGCGGTGATCAGCCGGGCGCTCGGCGGTCCGATGAAAAACGAGGGCTATTCCCCTGCCTTCGTGGCCGCGATTATCGCCGCGGCTTCGACCATCGCGGCGCTCGTGCCCCCGAGTATCACTGCGGTGATCTACGGCGCGGTCGGCAACGTGTCGATTGCCGGCCTGTTCATGGCGGGCATCGTGCCGGGGCTGATGATCGGCTTCGGCTTGATGGCTTATTGTTACTTTTTCGGCCCGGTCGGCACGCGCAGGCCGCGCGCGTCGGCGGGTCAGATCGCGACGGCGGCACGCGAAGCCGCCCTGCCGATGATGATCCCAGTTATTCTGCTCGGCGGCATTCTGACGGGATGGTTCACGCCAACCGAAGCTGGCGTCGTCGCTGTTTTATGGATCGTGGCCGTTATCATCCCGGCGCTGAACCGCGGACATCTGCGCAATCTGCCTTACGATTTCTGTGTCGCAGGTCTCATCTTTTCGCTTCCACTGATCACAATCGGCGCGGCGAACGCGTTCGGCTGGCTGCTTGCGTATATGCGCGGCGCCGCTGTCATATCAGACTGGATTACCGGCCTTGCCGGCAGCGATCCCCATCTCATCATGCTGCTGCTTGTCGCGTTGTTCACAATCATAGGGGACTTCATCGAGCCGATTCCGACGATCATCATTTTCATGCCGCTCGTGAACTCGCTCGTGCAAGTCGGCGATATAAATCCGGTTCACATGGGCGTCGTGCTTATCACGACGCTCGCCTTCGGCTTGATCACGCCACCTTACGGTCTCGTTCTGCTCATGGCGTCGAAATTTGTCGGGGTCCGCTTTTCGCAGGCGTTGCGGGCAGCCCTGCCCATTTATGTCGTGTTCCTCGCGACCCTCGCTTTCACGATCTACTTCCCGCACGTGGTCTTGTGGCTGCCGAAGATGATCATCCCCGAGTCGGTCGGCTGCTTCAAAGCGCCGGATGCTGGCGGCTACATTTGCCCGAGGTGAATTGTCCGGGCGGTCCCGCCCCCCTCCCTCTCCGGATCGCCCAAAACCGGCATCGGGAGTTAGGTGTCCTGATATTCCGCACCTCTTTGCGCTTGCCGGCTTCGAAGCGGAACACCAAGCAATAGGTCTTGCAGTAGGGCTCGCCCGCCTTGGTGCCGATCGACTCGCCAAATCACCTGCGCACCTACAACAAAGCGGGGAATTGCCGCCATCGCGCGATACGAGACAAATCGCCGGAAGATCGTTGCCCGCCTGGAAAAGGAGGGGTGGTTCCCTCGCCCCGGAGGCAATCACGATGTATTTAGGCATCCGGATCGTCCCGGCAGGATCATCGTTCCGCGCCATCGGGAGGTCTCGCCGGGTGTGGCACGTGCAATCGCAGACGCGGCGGATTGGAAGTGAGCATGTCTGATTACATCGCCCTGATCGACGGCTCGCCCGGTGCTTTCGGGGCCGTATTTCCCGATCTGCCCGGCTGCACGTCAGGCGGCGCGACGCTGGACGAGGTTTACCGCAACGCGATGGAAGCGGTGCGGCTTTGGGCGGATGACGCACGCGCGGACGGCGAAGAGCTGCCGAAGCCGCGTGACATGCAAGCCTTGCGGAGCGAGCCGGGTGTGGCAGAAGCGTTGGCGCAAGGGTCGGTGCTTGCGCTGATCCCTTTACGGAAAGATCTCAAGGCGGATCATTGAAAAGCGCTCACGACGACGAACAAGCCCAGACCGCGCGGATATACCATTGGTGCGGCCGCCTCGCGGTTGCTTGCACAGCAGGCCCGCGAACTACCATCCTGCGAAGGGCATGACGCCCCATAGCACGGCCGGGCCCCTTGGGGCGGGGAGGTCGGCTTGGCCTTCCAGCGCCGGAACGTAGCGAGGCGATGTCGCGGCCGATCGTCCGGTGGCGAGTCCACTGTGACCGGAAGCCTGAGACATCAGCTTCTTCTTCGGCTGCATCGGCTGCGCGCGGCGATGGCTTGATCTCGAAGCGCTCCGGCCTTCCTTCGCCGAACCTCGTTTCACAACGTTCTCCGCGACCTCCTGAGAGGGGCCTTTCGCCTTTTCGATGGAGTAGGCCCTTCCCCCGATCGGACTTGTGTCGAACATCTGAACGCTCGGATTTGCCGCCGCCGGCTCTGCGGAAACAGGCCCGCTCGCGGTGGTCAGGCGGTAAACCTCGCCTCCTATGGGGCTCGCATCCAGCATCAAGGCAATCGCCGGCTCCGGGGCGGCTGGTTCGAGCGAAGCGGATGCGGGCAGGCTCGACAACCACCTGACGATGGTGGGATCGGCCAAAAACCCGCCTTTGGAACCGACCTGCGCTGTGGTTTGCGTTTCCGGACGGGCGGGGAGATCGCCGAAGGTTTGGGCACGCGCGCCGGTACAAACGCCCAGCAGCACACAAACGCAGGCAATCAGGACAGTCGGTTTTTCGGCCATCGAGGAATGCTCACGGCCCCAGCCACCTTAGCAATTGGGTTGGGGACGTTTTGGTTCCTTCGGCTCGATGGCAACGAGCGCGGCGCCCTACTCCGCCGGATCGCCCAAAACCCGCGTCGCGAGCTCGGTGTCCTGATATTCCGTCACCTCTTTGAGCTTGCCGGCCTCAAAGCGGAAGACGAAGCAATAGGTGTTGCAGTAGGGAATGCCGGCTTTCGTCACGTTATCGCCGCGCGCCTCCACCGCGACGAAGTCGCCATCGGCGATGATCCGCTGCGCTTTGGTCTTCACCCGGCCCTCGATCTTGGCGCGCAGCGGGCGCATGAGGTCGTTCGCGACCGCGTCCTTGCCTTCATATGTCCTGGACCATTTCGTCGTGCCCGGAATGATCCAGCGGAAGTCTTGCCCCATGCTCTCGAAGAGCAGCCGTCCGTCGCCTATCTCCAGCCCGGCGAAGATGCGCGCGATGAGGTCCCTGTTCTCGGCCGTGCCCATGATCTCGATGAATCCTACTGAATTGTCGGAGGCGCAGATCGGCGCCCTGCTCGACCTCTTCTACACGAAGGTGCGGGCCGATCCCGAACTCGGGCCGGTCTTCGGCCGCGAGATCGCCGACGAGGAATGGCCGGCGCATATGGCGACCATCCGGGATTTCTGGTCCGCGGTCATGCTGAAGAGCGGCCGCTATCGCGGCAATCCGCTTCAGGTGCACAAGGAGATCGAAGGCGTATCGCCGGAGCTGTTCAAGCGCTGGCTCGCTCTGTTTGACGAGGCGTGTCGTGAGATGCTCCCGCCCGATCTCGCCGAAGCGATGCACGGGCGCGCGGTGCAGATCGCGGATAGCCTCAAGGCGGGCCTGTTCTTCCGCCCCGCAGCGGCGGGATAGCCCGAGCCCCGATTTGACAGCGGGCGCCCAGGTCCCCATTTTCGCGGCCGCCGGGCCGGGCTTCCCCCGCCCCGCCTTTTTCTGATAACCCGCCGCGCCGCGCCGCTCGAGCCAGCTTGAGCCGAGTCGCGTCCCAAGGATTTTGCATGAACGTCGTCATCGTCGAGTCGCCCGCCAAGGCCAAGACGATCAACAAATATCTCGGCAAGGATTACGAGGTTTACGCCTCGTTCGGCCATGTGCGCGACCTGCCGTCCAAGGACGGCTCGGTCGATCCCAACGCCGATTTCGCGATGAAATGGGAGGTCGACGCCAAGTCGGGCAAGCGCCTCTCCGACATCGCCAGGGCGGTGAAGGACGCCGACAAGGTGATCCTCGCAACCGACCCCGACCGCGAGGGCGAGGCGATTTCCTGGCACGTGCTGGAGATCCTGCGGGCCAAGAAAGTCCTGAAAGACAAACGGGTTGAGCGGGTGGTCTTCAACGCCGTTACGAAGGACGCGATCCTCGATGCGATGAAGCATCCCCGCGAGATCGACACGGCTTTGGTCGATGCCTATCTCGCCCGCCGCGCCCTCGATTACCTCGTCGGGTTCACGCTGTCGCCGGTCTTGTGGCGCAAGCTCCCGGGGGCCCGTTCGGCCGGCCGCGTGCAGTCGGTGGCGCTGCGGCTCGTCTGCGACCGCGAGCTCGACATCGAGAAGTTCGTCGCGCGCGAATACTGGTCGCTGGTCGCGCATCTCTTGACCAAGGACGGCGCGCCGTTCACCGCCCGGCTCGTCGGCGCCGACGGCCGGCGCATCAACCGCCTCGATGTCGGCACCGGCGCCGAGGCCGAGGCCTTCAAGGCGGCGCTGCTGCAGGCGGCCTTCATCATCCGCTCGGTCGAGGCAAAACCCGCCAAGCGCCACCCCTATGCGCCGTTCACGACATCGACGCTGCAGCAGGAGGCCTCGCGCAAGCTCGGCTAGGCGCCGGCCCGCACGATGCAGATCGCCCAGCGCCTCTATGAGGGCGTCGATATCGGCGGCGAGACGGTCGGCCTCATTACGTATATGCGCACCGACGGCGTCGACATGGCGCCCGAAGCGATCGCGGCCGCGCGCAAGGTCATCGCCAAGGAGTACGGCCCGGAATACCTGCCGGGGGCGCCGCGAAAATATACGGCGAAGACCAAGAACGCCCAGGAAGCGCACGAGGCGATCCGCCCGACCGACATGAGCCGCCTGCCGAAACAGGTCGCGCGGCAGCTCGAGCCCGAGCAGCAGAAGCTCTACGAGCTGATCTGGACGCGCACGCTCGCAAGCCAGATGGAATCGGCGGAGCTCGAGCGCACGACCGTCGAGATCGAAGCGAAGGCTGCCGGCCGAATCATCGATCTGCGCGCCACCGGGCAGGTGGTGCGCTTCGACGGCTTCCTCGCGCTCTACCAGGAAGGCCGCGACGACGATGAGGACGACGAATCCGGCCGTCTTCCTCCCCTGTCCGAAGGGGACGCGCTGAAGCGCGAGAAGATCGAGGCGAGCCAGCATTTCACCGAGCCGCCGCCGCGCTTCACCGAGGCGACGCTGGTGAAGCGCATGGAAGAGCTCGGCATCGGCCGGCCGTCGACTTATGCGTCAACGCTCGCCGTCTTACGCGATCGCGATTACGTGCGCATCGACAAGAAGCGGCTTTATCCCGAGGACAAGGGCCGCTTAGTGGTGGCTTTCCTCGAGAGCTTCTTCGCGCGTTACGTCGAATACGACTTCACCGCCGACCTCGAAGCGAAACTCGACCAAGTCTCGAACCACGAAATCGACTGGAAGCAGGTTTTGCGCGATTTCTGGCGCGATTTCTCCGGCGCCGTCGACGAGACCAAGGATCTGCGCACAACGGAAGTTCTCGACAGCCTGAACGAGCTGCTCGGTCCGCACATTTTTCCGCCGAAGGCTGACGGATCGAACCCGCGCGCCTGCCCGTCCTGCCATGACGGACAGCTGTCTCTGAAGGTCGGCAAATTCGGCGCGTTCATCGGCTGCGCGAATTATCCGGAGTGCCGCTACACCCGCACGCTGACACCGCCCGATCCGAACGCACCGGAGGGCGAGAAGCCGGGTGTGCGAGTGCTCGGCCGCGATCCCGAAACCGGTGCGGAGGTGACGCTGCGCGACGGCCGGTTCGGCGCCTACATCCAGCTCGGCGAGCCGGAGGAGGAAGGCGACAAGCCGAAGCGCTCGTCGCTGCCGAAAGAACTAAAGCCCGAGGACGTCACGCTGGAGAAAGCACTGAAACTGCTCGCGCTGCCGCGCGAGGTGGCGAAACATCCCGAAAGCGGCGAGCCGATCCTTGCCGGCATCGGCCGCTATGGGCCGTATGTGCAGCATGGGCGCACGTACGCGAATCTCGGCCGCGACGATGAGGTGCTGGAGATTGGCGGCAACCGCGCGATCGATCTGATCGTCGCGAAGGAAAGCGGCCGTGGCGGCGGACGCTTCGGCTCGGCGCCGGCGGGGCGTGTGCTCGGCGATCATCCCGAAGGCGGCGCGGTCGCGGTGAAGCCCGGACGCTTTGGCGCCTACGTCAACTGGGGCAAGATCAACGCGACGATCCCGCGCGGGACTAACCCCGACGAGCTGACGCTCGACCAGGCGGTCGAATTGTTGCGCGCCAAGGCGAGCGGCGCGCCGATCGCCGGGGACGGCAAGGTTTTGGGTGACCATCCCTCCGGCGGCAAGATCGTGCTGCGCGAGGGACGCTATGGCCCGTATGTCAGCCACGGCAAGATCAACGCGACGCTGTCGAAAAGCGTCGCGCCGGATGCACTCTCGCTGCAGGATGCGATCGAGCTGATCGACGCGAAAGGCGGCGGTTCAAAGCCCGTACGAAAGAGCACAGCGCGTAAAGCGCCGGCGAAGAAGGCGACGAAGAGGGCTGAAACGAAGGCGCCGCCCAAGAAGGTCGCGAAAGCGGCGCCTGCAAGCAAGCCAGTCAAACGCGCGCGTGGGTGACGGGCCTAGAGTCCGTGCTGCTCCCGCAGGGCCAGCAAATACCAGCGCGTCCAGACCGCGAGCGCGATCAACACGCCAAGCGCCATGATCGGCGACATGATTACGATGTGGGCTGGCTCCAGCACCCACGCGAATGCAATCCCGATCGCTGCTTCGAGCACATAGGCGAGGCCCCAGACAGCCGTTACGCGCCGCTGCGCGCCGCGAAAACGCGCATGCTGCCAAAGGCTCTCCCACCAGTGCAGCCGCTCCGGATCATCGCCGGCGATGAACTGCCGCAAGAGGTAGAACATCAGCGGCCGCCGGGAACCGATTAAAGAGCCGAGGCAGAGGAGACCGAAAGTCGCCGTCAGGATAAAGTCCTTCACCAGCGCGACGAACACGCTGCCCGAGATGAGCGATGCGGCCGTTCCGATCGCGATGAAGGCGATCACGATCGCCCCAAGCGGCTGGATTTTGTGCGACCCGATCCAGGTGCGGCCAACATTGAGGGCCGGGAACACTCCGCCTGCGCAAAGCGCCAGCAGTTTTGAAACGCCATGGCTCGTCAGCACGAAGAAGACGAGGATCGGCAGCGCCACGTCGAAGACGAGCGACGGCAACACTTGGCGCAAGCTGATATCTACGGCAGGTCGGGGTTCAGCCGCCAACAGGTCGGAGTTCGTTATGGGTGCGGCGCCGGACATGTCGTCCCCCATGCCACCCCTGCAAGGTCAAATCATGGCGCGATCGTATGCCGAGCGGAGCTGTCGATCGGCTCCCGAACTTTCACGCGACCGCCTGTTCCACGCGCGAAACCAGTTCGGAGGCCGACCACGGTTTGCGGAGAAAGTCGGCTGAAGGGAAATCGCCGGCGAAGTAACCCGAGGTGACAATGACGCGAAGAGCAGGCCAATTGCGCTTGGCCACGCGCGCGAGTTCTAATCCACTCATCGCACCCGGCATGCGCACGTCCGTGAAAAGAACATCCACATTGTTCACGTCATGGGTGAGAACATGCAGCGCCTGGTTCGCGTCTGCGGCGGCGATCGTGTCAAACCCGGCATCGGACAAAATGTCGGTTGCGAGCGCACGCACCGCCGGCTCATCGTCGACTATCAGGACACAAATGGCCAAGACACCGCTCCGCTACTCCCGTCAGGGGCCAAACCCTGCTTTCTTATTCGGGCAGAAACGCGTCGCCTGAGGCGGAGGCATAGAACCAAGAGGGCAGCTTGTTTGAGGGGGCTGTTGCGCTCACACGTTCGTCGTCGACTTCGCGCCGCGCCGCCGTTGATGATGACTTCGAACGGGCCTTCTTCCAACTGCATCATTCTGCTCGTAGGTGCACCGTCGTTGCCAGCGGAGCGAAGCAATCCAGGAGCCACTGCTTCATAGATTGAAGAGTTTGCCCCTGGATGCTTCGTCGCTGCGCTCCTCGCAATGACGGCCCTACTCCGCCGCGGGTCGCGCGCTGTGCGATGCACCTTCGACCGTCTGCAGCACTTCAAAGCCTTCGAACTGCGGGTGACCGAGATAAAGCGGCTTGTTGTCGCCTGCGCTGCGATGCGCGGCGCGGAATGCTTCGGATTGCGTCCAGGCGGTAAAAGCGGCCTGGTTCGACCAGACGGAATGCGAGGAGTAGAGCGTGTGGTCCTCATGCTCGGGACCTCGCAGGAGGTGAAACTCAATGAAGCCCGGCACGCTTTGCAGATGCGTGTCACGCGAAAGCCAGACCTGCTCGAAAGCCTTTTCTTCGCCTTTGATTACCTTGAAGCGGTTCATCGCGATGAACATCGGAGCCTCACATTGCTAGCGCCTGCGCAGATAGGCCTGCGCCGTGCCCGGACAAGAGAACATCAGCGTGTGCCGGTGAGCGCGAAGCCGGCTGTCTTCTTGTACTCATCCGATAACGCGCGCAATTCGTCCTGCGTGATGTAATCGTCGAGATTGTCGAAGGGCTTGTCGCCGACGAGTTCCTCGACCTTGATATTGATGAAGTCCGGCGGGAACTCGCGGTTGGTCCGCACGACGCACGCGGTCGCCGGCAGTCGCTCGGCCTCATAGGCGCGCAAAGCGTCGCGCGGAGCTGATGCTTGCTGCAAATAATCGGCGAGCACGCGCGCGTCGATCGCCGCCTGTGCCGAGCCATTGGAGCCGCGCGGATACATGGGATGGGCCGCGTCCCCGGCGAAGGTGACGCGGCCAAACGTCCAGCGATCGATCGGATCCTTGTCGACCATGGGATATTCGAGAATGATTTCCGATTCGCGGATCAATTGCGCAACGTCGAGCCAATCGAAGGTCCATCCCGCGTAGATCGAATAGAAATCGGCGAGCTCGCCGTGCTTGTTCCAGTCGTTTTTTCGCGGTGCATCGCGCTTGATCTCGGTCGTCCAGTTGATGATCTGGTCGCCGGCCCCATCGACGTCATCGATGATCGGGTAGATCACGATCTTGCCGGTAAAAATCGAGCCAATCCGCAGATAGGTGCGGCCGTCAAGGATCGGCTTGCGCCGCGTGACACCGCGCCACGTATTGATCCCGGTGAAGGCAACCGCGTCATCCGGATAAAATTGCTTGCGAATGGTTGAATTCACGCCATCGCAGGCGATCACGAGACTTTCCTCTGCGGCCGGAAGCGTTCGCCCCGTTGTCGTTTCCTGCAGGAGGGCGCGGACGCTATTTTCGTCCTGCTCAACAGCGATACATGTGCGATTGAGCTCGATCCGATCCGCGCCGAGACGGGCGCATGCGGTCTCGTACAGGATCATCTGCAGGCGACCGCGATGGATGCCGACTTCCGGAAACTCGTAGCCGGCGGATTTGCCGCGCGGCTCGCGATAGATGAGCTGGCCGAAGCGATTGTAGAAGCGGCTCTCGCTGTTCTCGATTCCCGCGGCAAGCAGTTTCTCCTGCAGCCCAAGCGCGGTGAATTCGCGCATGCCATGCGGCAGGAGAGTGATCCCGACGCCGAGCTCCTTCATTTCCGGCGCGCGCTCGAAGACGCGGCAGGGAATGCCGCGTTTGTGCAGATTGAGCGCCAGCGCGAGGCCGCAAATGCCCCCGCCGATAATGAGAACCTCGTTCAACGCGCGCTCCTCAATGGCCGGTGACGGTTGCGCCCATCGCGCGCTCCTCGAGATGCCGCTTCGATGACGGAAGCCGGCTCATCGCGATGACCGCGAGGCTAGCGATAAGAACCGGGATTGCGCCAATGAGAAAAATCGTCGGCGTATGCCACCCCGCCGACAACATGAAGCCGCCGAGCACCGGCCCGACAATCGAGCCGATGCGGCCGATTCCGAGCGCCCAGCCGACACCGGTCGAGCGGATGAACGTCGGATAAAACGTGGCGGCCAGCGCGTTCGAGCCGATTTGCGCGCCAACGACGCAGAAGCCGGTTGCAAAGACCGCCGGAATGAGCAGCGCGACAGTCGTGCCGGCCGAACCGATGCTGGCAATGAGAATGGCGGCAAAGAAAAACGCGCAGCCGAGGACAAGGTACGGATTTCCGCGATCCATCAATCGGGCCATGATGAGCACGCCGACAGCCCCGCCCACCTGGAGCAAACTTGTCGTGATCACGGCCAGCTCGACGGAAAGACCGGCATTGTTGATGACGGTCGGCAGCCAGTTGGCGAGGAAGTACAGGTCGAGCAGGTTCATGAAGAACATGATCCAGAAGAGGATCGTCGGAACCGTGCGTCCCTCGGTAAAAAGGTGTTTGACCGTGAAGCCGCGCGGATGTTCTTCGCTGATGACGAAATGCGCTTGCGCCAGCTGGAGGTTGGGATTGACGCGCGCCATCAGCGCGCGGATGCGCTGATCCTCCGTGCCGCGCAATGCGAGAAGCCGGATCGACTCCGGCAGGATTAGATACAGCACGGGCGCAAGCGCGATCGGCACCAAGCCGCCGAGCCAGAATACGGACGTCCACCCGTATTTCGAAATGAATTGCGCCGCGATGAGGCCGCCGATCGCGGAACCCAGGGAAAAGCCTATGAACATGAACATGACCATCGTCGCGCGGCTGCGCTGCGGGCTGTATTCCGACGTCAGCGCAATCGCGTTCGGCATCGCGCCGCCGAGGCCGAGGCCTGTCAGCAGACGCCAGACCAACAGAGTGTTGAGCGAGTCCGCAGTGACTGTCAGCAGCGTGCCGATGCCGAACCACAGCACGCTTACGATGATCACCGGTTTGCGGCCAATGCGATCGGCTACAGGACCGAAAATCAGGGCGCCGAGCATCAGGCCGAAAAGTCCGGCACCGAAGACAGGACCGAGCGCGCCTTTCTGCAACTTCCAGGCGGCACTGAGGCTCGGCGCGACATAACCGATCGCCTGCGCGTCGAAACCATCCATGAAGACAACGGCCGCACACGTGCCAGCGACCATTATCTGGTATCGGCTGATCTTCTGCTGATCGATCAGCTTGGTGACGTCGACCTCGGCCATTGCGCGCCTCTCCCCTCGTTTTTATGAGCCGCGCGGCGCATTGGCGAACCGGCTCGCCGGCCTT
>JAXDNH010000190.1:0-14813 GCA_034669525.1 Methylobacteriaceae bacterium
CCGGGCATGACGGCCATGGCGGCACCCGTTCGTCGCCACGACGGCAATGCGATCGGGGTGGTGACCATAGCTGGCCCGCTCTTTCGATTGACGGAAGAGCGGATGCTTGCCTTAGCTCCCCGGCTCATCGTGGCGGCAGCAGCGATCGCCGAGACGAGCAGCGCTTCGCCTTTGTTCAGGACACACGCGGCTTAGCTCTCGGATGCTTAGTCGCGCGCTCCTGAAGGTCTGCGGGGCGCTTTCGAGAGAACGTCCGTCAGGACCAGAAACGCGTGAGGTTCTGCGGACGTTGACAACGCGGTGTGGGTTGATACCGACTTTGCAGCACCATGCGCTGCTCCATCGATGAGCGGCAGCGATTCAAACAGAACGCGGAGTGACATGACAGCGGCTAAAACTCAATTCAGCGACATGCAGGTGGTGCCGGTTGCCGCGCAACCGGCAGCGATCGTGCGGAAGCACGTGCTTCCATCGGAAATGCAGGCGGCGCAGCGCCACGCGCGGTCTCTTCTGGCGAATGCGGTGAAAGACGCTGAGGTAAACAGTCCGGCACAAGCTTTCACAATGTGGCGCCCCGGATCGAATGGCAAAATCGACTACGCGCCGGGGATATTCGTTCCGCAATCGGTGCAAGCCGCAGGCGACGTCACTCTCTACACTTTGCCCGACGGCCGCGCGGCGCATGTGAAACTAGTCGGAGGCTACGAAGCGCTTCCAAATGCATGGCAGCATTTGTTCGCGAGCTGCAAGGCGCGAAAGCTCGAACTCGCCGGCGTGAATTGGGAGGTCTACGCCGAAGCCGAAGCGGGATCGGGCGAGCCGGAAACCAATCTCTACGCACTGCTCGCGTGAGAGGCGCGCCGCGGTACCGGCGGCCGCGGAATAAGCTGCGGCAAGTAGCGCGAGGGCGCGCTTGCCGGTAGGCTGGCGATGCAATGACCTCCCGCCCGCGCCTCACTGACGAACAGCGGCTCGACTGGCTGCAACTGATCCGCTGCGAAAATGTCGGACCGCGGACGTTTCGCACTTTGTTGAACCGCTTCGGCGGCGCCGGCGCGGCGCTTGAGGCGCTTCCCGAACTGATCAGACGCAATGTGTCGGGGCGCGCAATCAAGATCGCGACGCGCACGGAGGCCGAAGAGGAGATGACAGCCGCGACCGCAATGGGCGTGCGCTTCATCGCGGTCGGGGAGCCGGACTATCCCGCCGCGTTGCGCGCCATCGACGCCGCGCCGCCGCTGATCGCGGTGCGCGGGGAGGGGGAGGCGTTGGCCGAGCCTGCAGTCGCGATCGTTGGCTCCCGCAATGCCTCGGCGGCGGGGCTTGCCTTCACTGATCGGCTGGCTCGTGGCCTCGGCCGCGCCGGCTTCGTCATCGTCTCGGGCGTTGCCCGCGGCATCGATCTTTCCGCGCATCGCGCGAGCCTCGAGACCGGCACGATCGCGGTGCTCGCCGGCGGCCATGCGCGGCCCTATCCGGCGGAACACGCACCGCTTCTCGACGAGATTGCTGGGAAGGGCGCGATCGTCTCTGAAATGCCGCTCAATTGGGAGCCGCGCGGCCGCGATTTTCCCCGTCGCAACCGCATCGTCTCGGGGCTTGCGCTCGGCACGATCGTGGTCGAGGCGGCGCGCCGCTCGGGCTCGCTCATCACCGCGCGCTTCGCCAGCGAGCAGGGGCGCGAGGTGTTTGCCGTCCCGGGCTCGCCGCTCGATCCGCGCTCGGAAGGCACGAACGATCTCCTGCGCGAAGGGGCGACGCTCTGCACGCGCGTCGAGGACGTCGAGAGCGCGCTCGCGCCGCTCCTCGGGCGGAAGCCGGACGATCTCTTCACTGAAGCTGAGCCGGTGAGCCCGGCTCAGGAAAAGCTATGGGACGAGCTCGACCTTTTCGGTGAGGAGCCGCCGCAGACCGAACCTGCGCCGACGCTCTGGAGCGCCGAGGAGGAGGGGCCCTCCGCTACTCCCTCGCGAAGCACCAACGGCCGTGCGCCGCAATCGGCAGAGGAGCGGCGCAGCCGGCTCGTCTCCCTGCTCGGTCCGGCACCTGTCAACGTCGACGATCTCGTCCGCGCGATGGAATGCCCCGCCTCCGAGGTTCGCGCGCTTCTGTTCGAGCTGGAAGTCGCTGGACGCCTCGTGCGCTACGGCGGCGATCTGGTGGCGCTCCTCCCGGCGTAACCCCTGTCGGTTCAATGGCCACTTCCGTCTGCTGCGGGAATTCGTTCACCTTACGGGATTTTAGGTTCGAGCGGCGGAACGAATGGCTTAGCGCCGCGCTTTCCCCGAGCGGCCGCTCGCCTCGGCGAAGCGCAACGTGAATGGAGACGAAATGAACAGAAAAATCATCGTTCCACTGGCAGGGGCACTTGCTCTCGCCGCTTTGGAAATCGGAGCTGGATCGGCCTCTGCGGCGCCGATGGGAATCGCTCCCAAGGCAACGGTCGACACGCCGTCGCAATTGACGGACGTGCAGTATCGCTATCGACGCTATGGCTATAATCGCGGCTACCGGCGCGGCTGGGGCGGCCCGGCGGTCGGCGCAGCGATCGGCCTTGGTGTCCTCGGCGCGGCCGCGGCGGCTGCTACCGCGCCGTCCTACTACGGTGGCTACGGGTACCCCGCCTACGGCGGCTACCCCGCCTACGGCGGATACGGCTACGGCGGTGGCTGCTACCCCGGATACAATTGCTGAGGCATTCAAAGGGGCTCCTAAGGGAGCCCCTTTTCGTTCTGCATTTGGAATCAGGCGCGTGATGTCCCGCGCAGGGGTATCGCTGCATTGGAACATTTCGTCTTACCGAGCGTATTTGCGCCAGGACCTTCTCGCCGCAGGCGAATTGCAATGGAGAGAAGAATGCGTGGCAAGACGATCAGCAAATTGGCGAGCGCGGCGGCGCTCGGCGCAACTCTGATTGGGACCGGCACTTCGGCAATGGCCGCGCCGATGGGCATCGCGCCGAAGGCGGCCGTGACGGCGCCTTCTCAGATCACGGATGTCCAATGGCGCCGTTGGGGCGGTGGCGGTTATTATCGCCGCGGTTGGGGCGGAGGCTGGGGTGGACCCGCGCTCGGTGCGGCGATCGGGCTTGGCGTCCTCGGCGCGGCCGCGGCGGCTACGGCAGCCCCGTATTACTACGGCTATCCGGCCTATGGCTACCCGGCCTATGGCTACCCGGCCTATTACGGATATCCCGGCTACTACTACGGATATCCCTACTGAAGCTCGAAAGGGGCTCCATCGGAGCCCTTTTCATTTTTGCTCCGCGATCCGGGCAAGCCGATCCAGCGCGCCCTGCAGGATGTAGGCGGCGGCCATCCGGTCGACGACTTGAGCGCGCTTCTGGCGTGAGGCGTCCTGCGCAATCAGTTCGCGCGTCACCGCCGCGGTGGACAGGCGCTCATCCCAATAGCTCACCAAAATGCTGTCCGGCAGGTTGCGCACGAAAGCGCGTGTCGATTGCGTACGTGGCCCCTCGCTGCCATCCATGTTCAGCGGCAAGCCGACGACAAGTGCGGCCACCTGAAATTCCGCCGCACGCTTGAGCAGGATCGCCGCATCTTCCGAAAATCGCCTGCGGCGGATCGTATCAAGGGGCGAGGCGAGCCGGCGCTCGACATCCGATAGCGCGAGGCCGATCGTCTTTGTGCCGAGGTCAAGCCCCATCAGCCGATCGAAGCGCGAAAGGCGCGGCGCGAGTTCTTCCAGCGTGAGGACCTGAGCCGCCATGCGCGAGCCCTAGCATCGGCCCGCGCGCGGGCAAACCGCCGCTGATTGCGGCCAAGCGCTCGGTGGTTTATCTGCGCTCACTCAAAAGGAGCGCTCCCTCATGAAGATCACGTGGCTCGGCCATTCCGCTTTCCGGCTGGAGCAGGGTAAGACGGTCGTCTTCGTCGATCCATTCCTGAGCGGCAATGCGAAGTTCACGGGCAGCGTTGAGGAGGCGTCCGCCGGCGTGACGCACATCCTGCTCACGCACGGGCACGACGACCACATCGGCGACACGGTGGCGATCGCGACCAAGACCAATGCGCAGGTGGTCTCCAACTTCGAGGTTTGCATGTTCCTCGCCGAGCAGGGCGTGAAGAACATCAATCCCGGCAATACCGGCGGCACGGTCTCCTGTGGCTCGTTCACGGTCACATTCACGCAGGCGCTGCATTCGTCCGGCACGGTGAAGGACGGCAAGTCGATCTATCTCGGCAATCCGAACGGGCTCGTCGTCAAATTTCAAGGCGCACCTGTCGTCTACCACATGGGGGACACCGGCATGTTCGGCGACATGGCGCTGATCGATGAAATCCATAAGCCGAAAATCGGCATGGTGCCGGTCGGCGACCGCTTCACGATGGGCGGGCATGGCGCGGCCTTCGCGCTGAAGCGCTTCTTCCATTTCGATGCGGTCTTTCCCTGCCATTACGGCACGTTCGACATGCTTGCACCGGACGCGAGCGCCTTCGTCGCGGCGATGCAGGACTCGCAGACGCGGGTGCACGTGCCGAAGATCGGCGAAAGCGTCGAAGTCTGAAGCGATCCGCGCAGCTTACCTGGAGAAATGAATGTCGGTCGATACGGCCACGGTGCGGCGCATCGCGCATCTCTCGCGCATTGCCGTCGAAGATGAAGAAGTCGCGCATCTGCAATCGGAACTGAACGCGATCCTTGCCTTTGTAGAGCAATTGCGTGGCGTCGACGTCGAGAACGTCGAGCCGATGACCTCGGTCATGCCGATGCAGCTGAAGAAGCGCGAGGACGAGGTTACCGACGGCTTCATCGCCGACGCGATCGTCGCCAACGCGCCGCGGCGCGAGGAGCATTTTTTCGTCGTGCCGAAGGTCGTCGAGTGACAGCTGCCGGCCTCAGTGATCTCACCAATCTCACGCTCAGCGAAGCGCGCGACGGGCTGAAGGCGCGGAAGTTTTCCGCGACCGAGCTCACGCAGGCGCATCTCGGCGCGATCGAAGCCGCGCGCCCGCTGAATGCGTTTCTAAGGGAAACGCCGGATCGCGCGTTCGAAATGGCGAACACCTCCGACGAGCGACTCGCGCGCGGCGACGCCGGTCCACTCGAGGGCCTGCCGCTTGGCATCAAGGATCTCTATTGCACAGAAGGCGTGGAGACGACGGCAGCGAGCCGCATCCTCGATGGCTTCGTGCCCCCGTATGAATCGACCGTGACCTCGCGGCTCTGGCGCGACGGCGCGGTCATGCTCGGCAAACTCAATCTTGACGAATTCGCGATGGGTTCGTCGAACGAGACGAGTGCCTTCGGGCCGGTCGTGTCGCCATGGCGGCGCAATGGCTCGGATGCGAAGCTTGTTCCCGGTGGTTCATCAGGCGGCTCGGCTGCGGCGGTCGCGGCGCGTCTTTGTCTCGGTGCGACCGCGACCGATACCGGCGGCTCGATCCGGCAGCCCGCGGCCTTCACCGGCACGGTTGGCATCAAGCCTACTTACGGGCGCTGCTCGCGTTGGGGCATCGTTGCGTTTGCCTCCTCGCTCGACCAGGCGGGACCGATCGCGCGCAATGTGCGCGATGCCGCAATTCTCCTGCGGTCCATGGCGGGACATGACCCGAAGGACTCGACCTCAGTCGATCGTCAAGTACCGGATTACGAAGCCGCGGTCGCGCGGTCGATCAAAGGCAAGAAGATTGGCATCCCAAAGGAATACCGCCTCGAGGGCATGTCGAGCGAGATCGAGGCGCTTTGGCAAAGCGGCATCGCTTGGTTGAGGGATGCCGGCGCCGAGATCGTCGACATCTCGCTGCCGCACACGAAACATGCGCTGCCCGCTTATTATATTGTCGCGCCGGCGGAGGCTTCCTCGAACCTCGCGCGCTATGACGGTGTGCGCTACGGGCTGCGGGTGCCCGGCAAAGATGTCCTCGAAATGTACGAGAAGACACGCGCAGAGGGTTTTGGACGCGAGGTGCGCCGGCGCATCATGATCGGCACCTACGTTCTCTCAGCCGGCTATTATGATGCGTATTATGTGCGGGCGCAGAAGGTGCGTACGTTGATCAAGCGCGACTTCGAGGAGGTGTTCGGGCAGGGCGTCGATGCGATCCTGACGCCGGCGACACCCTCAGCGGCATTCGCCATCGGCGAAAAGGGCTCCGCCGATCCCGTCGAGATGTATCTGAACGACATTTTCACCGTGACGGTGAACATGGCCGGCCTGCCCGGTATCGCCGTGCCCGGGGGTGTCGACAAAGAGGGTCTGCCGCTTGGGCTGCAGCTGATCGGGCGGCCCTTCGACGAAGAGATGCTGTTCTCGCTCGCGCAGGTGATCGAGGATGCCGCGCCTACGGCGGCGTGGCCGGAGCGTTGGTGGGCGGAAGAGCACCCTCATCCATTCTTCGGATCGATGAAGGGAACAGTGCAAGTCGCGCAGGGAGTGGATCTTACCGATCCAGCAGATCCCGACTGGGGGCGCTAACCTCGAACGCTGACGTTGCGGTAGATGTCAGCGAGCGGCAGCGTAATGCCGAGGGTGGGCACCTCGACCGCGGCATTGAAGCCCTCGATAACATCGGGTGCATCCGGCCACGCGCCTTCGCTGCGCGTCCATACCCACACGCGGGCTTCATCCTGCGCGCAGATCAGGTAGGAGCCGAGAGCCGCAAGGCCTTTGTACTCATCCAGCTTCTCGTGGAAATCGACGTGCATGGTCGAGGGCGAGAGCACCTCGACGAGTAGAAGTGCGTTGGCCGTGGACCAGGCGTTTTCGCCGCTGAACGGCTCGACGAGGACGTCGGCGAAACGCACGCTCCGTTCCCCTGTCTCGACGGCGAAATTCCCCTGTGCGATGTCGAAGCGCGTCCGGTCGAGACGATCCGAGAGCGCGATAACGACGTTGGTGCAAATCCGCGAATGCGGCCTCGTCACCCAAGGCAGCATGACCACTCTCCCGTCGGCCAGCTCATGCTTGCGCTCCTGGTGTTCGAGCCAGTCGAAGAACTGAGCCTTATCCATGCGGACGTCGGTGCGGACGTTCATCGGAAGCTTCCTGGCGGGTCCTGCTCTCGTATTATATAGAGAAGTGGAGCAGGCCCAAAGAGACCGCTTCTCCCTGAAAGCAGCCGCCGGCCGACAAAACGAGACGCCATGAACACGCATGTGAAACCCGCAAAGCTCATCAAGGGCGCGACCGGCGATTGGGAGATCATCGTCGGCATGGAGGTACATGCGCAGGTGACCTCGCGCGCCAAGCTGTTCTCCGGCGCCTCGACCGAATTCGGCGGCGAGCCCAACTCCCATGTGTCGCTTGTCGACGCGGCGATGCCGGGCATGCTGCCGGTGATCAACGCTGAATGCGTCGCCCAGGCGGTGCGCACCGGCCTTGGGCTCAAGGCGAAGATCAATCTCACCTCGGTCTTCGATCGTAAAAACTACTTCTTTCCCGACCTGCCGCAGGGCTATCAGATCTCGCAATACAAGAGCCCGATCATCGGCGAGGGCGAGGTGATCGTCGACGTCTCGCCGACCGAGCAGATCCGCGTTGGCATCGAGCGGCTGCATCTCGAGCAGGACGCCGGCAAGTCGCTGCACGATCAGTCCGCGACCGAGAGCTTCGTCGATCTCAACCGCTCCGGCGTGGCGCTGATGGAGATCGTGTCGAAGCCCGACCTGCGCTCGGCCGACGAGGCGCGCGCCTATGTCTCGAAGCTGCGCACGATCATGCGCTATCTCGGCACTTGCGATGGCAACATGGAGCAGGGCTCGCTGCGCGCCGACGTCAATGTCTCGGTGCGCCGCCCGGGCGAGCCGCTCGGGACGCGCTGCGAGATCAAGAACGTCAACTCGATCCGCTTCATCGGCCAGGCGATCGAAACCGAAGCCCGCCGCCAGATCGGCATCATCGAGGATGGCGGCACGATCGAGCAGGAGACGCGGCTATTCGATCCGGCGCGCGGCGAAACGCGGTGGATGCGCTCGAAGGAAGAAGCGCACGATTACCGCTATTTCCCCGATCCCGATCTCTTGCCGCTGCGGCTCGATCAGGCTTATGTCGAGACGCTCGCAGCCGATCTGCCGGAACTACCGGACGCGAAACGTGCGCGCTTCATCAGCGACTATGGCCTGCCGCCGTATGATGCCGGCGTTCTTGTGGCGGACCGGGAATCCGCCCACTTCTTCGAGGCGATCGCGAAAGGACGCGATGCGAAGCTCGCGGCGAATTGGGTGATCAACGAACTGTTCGGCCGCCTGAACAGGGATGGGAAGGGCATCGAGAGTTCTCCCGTCTCGGCAGCGCAGCTCGCTGCGATCGTGGATATGATCTCCGACGGCACCATCTCCGGCAAGATCGCCAAGGATTTGTTCGAGATGGTGTGGAGCGAAGGCGGCGATCCGCGCGCGCTCGTCGAGAGCCGCGGCATGAAGCAGGTGACGGATACCGGTGCGATCGAAGCGGCCATCGATCAGATCATTGCCGCCAATCCCGACAAGGTCGCGCAAGCCCTGCAGAAGCCGACGATGCTCGGATGGTTCGTCGGTCAGGCGATGAAAGCCACGGGCGGTAAGGCCAATCCGCAAGCCGTGAATGCGCTGCTGAAGACCAAACTCGGTATCTGAAGATGCGAATTAGGCGAATCGGGGGAGGCCGATTCGCGCGATTCCGCAATATCGACGGCGTGCGCCAAGCGAAATTTTTGGCGAAATCCGAAATCATGCACTGATTTTTTTGCGCTGGTGATCGGCTCGTCCCGCTGCCGATCGAGCGGGTGGCTCGACTGCTTTCAAGGCAGCGAGATGCGAGCAAGGCGTCGCTGATGGGGCGGCCCAATCATCCGCGCCGCGCCGTGCAAAGCAAGTGCTCCAATGCTCGCGGAAAATTTCACATGTGGAGGGTCTCATCGCGTGAATTGCTTAGAGTTTATTGACGTTTTCCAAAATCCGCCTTGGTTCAAGCAGCGCCATCCGGTGCACTCTTCGAGCTTGATATGCATCCTCGGACCACCCTTTCGCGCGCGATCGAAGAAGACCGGCCGACGCTCCGTCGAGCATCGAAGAACAACGTGCCGCGCACAAAGAAGAGCGATGCGAATTGGATTGGGCCAGCTAGATTCGCGCGCGATAGCGGACAAACAACATTGAATCCGCGCACTCGCCACTTGCACGAGTGCTTAACTGCGTTACGCTAATCATGCCTCTTGCCGGTGACATTTTACCGGCACTTCCGAATGGGGACCAAAGATGGCGAGAGCAACAACGAAGCGTAGGTCGACTGGAAAGAAATCGACGGGAAAAAAGGGTGGGCGTAAGGGCACCTACAAGAGGGGCGCAACAAAGAAGTACGCCGCCAAGAAGGGACCGCGGAAGGGCGGAACCAAAAAGGGCGGTCGTAAGGGCGGACGCAAAGCCGGAACGAAGAAGGGCACGCGCAAGTACGCACGTCGGGCCGGCACGAAGAAGGGCGGCGCCAAGAAGGGCGCACGCAAAGGCGCACGCAAAGGCGCACGCAAAGGCCGCGGCGCCGGCGCAAGTGGCTCTGAATCGTCCTCTGGCGCGAACGGCTCCGAGCAAGCATAGCGCGTCGAACTGAACGGACCGGCGCTCGATTTGCACTCGGCGCCGGCCCGATCATTGACGATCTCGCCGTCCCTCTCGTTATCGAGAGGGACGGTTTTCTTTTGGATGTCGGCTTACGCGCGGTACCGGCCGCACGTAAGCCCGCCAGAGCTTACCGGGTCAGGCACTGCGTCGCGAAATCGCGCCATGTAAGCTCTTTCGCGTGGCCCGTTCGTTTCATTTCCTGCCATTCACGCCCGCAATCGCGCATCCGCGCGCGAGAAGTGGCCGGCAAAGAGGGAAATACGGTATCGCTCGCCTGCGGCGGCAGTGCATTCGTTGCACCGCGAGGTGCGGTTTGCTCAGGCGCAGTCAGGTTCTGCGGCGGTGTACGGTCCTTTGATCCGGCGGGGGTGTTCGAACCAGGCGCACGTGTCGTCTCGCGCGCGTCCAGTCCGCGAGAATTCGGCAAAGCAGGATGGTCCTGGTCGATGGACTCCGCTGGGCGAGGCGGCGGCATAGGCGGCGTCGCGTTCTTCTGCCGCGCTGGCGCGGCAGGGCATTCGGCGATGCAGCCGAACAACGCGACCGTCGCGACCGCGATTGCGCACAACACGTTGGTGACCGGGCCAACTTTCCGCCGCACTACAAAACGTCTTCCGCCGTTTGCCGCTCATCCCCCGCGGGTCTCTTGCACTTCAATTCAGGCGCTCTCTGGACGCTTTGGCTGGTTCGACCAGCACCTGTCCGGCAGCTCGACGGGCCGCGAAGTCGGCGATCGCTGGGTCAGCCGGGGTTACGTGGATCATCTGGCCAGTTCTCCTGTGAAAGTGTGCCGAGGTCCCGGCTCTGCCAATTCCGGTGGCGTGAACTAAGCGAGCCACGCGCCGGCACCATCCGCATGAAACGCGAGAAGCCCACCGGCTCGTTCACGTCGTCATAGATCGCCTCCATGCCGCCCCGCATGTGATAGGTCTCATGCCAAAAGCCGGTCCCGCCCGAATCCTTCAGGAAATTGCGCCACCACGTGCGGTGCGGCTCGCTCTTTGCCCAAGCTTCCAGGCTTGCAATATCGCGCCAGTACCAACGCATGCCGACATGCATTGGCGACAGGCTGAAGACGATGTTGTTTTCGTAATGCAGCAGACCCTCCGGTTTTGCGGCGCCGGCAAGCTCTATCGGCTTTCTGAATCCGATCAGCGTCCGAAGACCGAACCATGTCCTGACATGCATTCCGAGCATCATGACCACCAGGTCGGGGAATTCTGAGAAATCCGGAGCTTGCCGGGTCACCGAGCCTGCCATCGCGCTGCCCTCATCTCATATTCTCAACGTGCTTATAGCACCGCTCGAAGATGCGGTTCCCCTAATCTATAATCACGCCGCCCGCTGTTGCGCCGTAGGCGGGAAGAGATGATGATCAGGGCTAACTGCGACGCCGCAGCACCAGGGATACGCCAATGGCAGCAGACGCGACGAGCCGCGTAAGTGGAGCGCCCTCCGACGCGGTCGTGCCGATCGAGGACACGAGCCTCACCGCCTTTTACAGGGACATGAATGTCGCCGAGCGGCGCACATTCTGGTCCTGCGCGACAGGGTGGGCGCTCGACGGCATGGATTTCATGATCTATCCGCTCGTCATCGGGACGATCATCAAGCTGTGGAACGTCGATGCCGGTTCAGCAGGC
This sequence comes from Methylobacteriaceae bacterium, assembly GCA_034669525.1. Lineage (GTDB taxonomy): Bacteria > Pseudomonadota > Alphaproteobacteria > Rhizobiales > Beijerinckiaceae > JAFASC01. The sequence goes on from JAXDNH010000190.1 coordinate 11,202, forward strand.
GCGGCTGTCACCGCAACTCTGCTTGCATCTGCAATCGGCGGGTGGCTTGCCGGATATCTCGCCGATCGGATCGGCCGCGTGCTCACGCTGCAGATCACGATCCTCTGGTTCTCTTTCTTCTCGATCGTCTGCGCGTTCGCGCAGGACTTCAACCAGCTTCTGATCGCCCGCACCATTCTCGGGCTCGGTTTCGGCGGCGAGTGGGCCGCCGGCGCCGTGCTGATGGGCGAGGTCATCCGCCCGCAATATCGCGGCCGCGCGGTCGGTTCCGTGCAATCGGGATGGGCGATCGGCTGGGGGCTTGCCGTCTTATCGCAAGCGATTCTTTTCACGCTGCTCCCGCCGGAACAGGCATGGCGCTGGATGTTCGTGATCGGCGCGCTGCCGGCACTGCTGGTCTTCTATCTGCGCCGCTACGTGAAAGAGCCGGAGATTTCGGCGGAGACGCGGCGTCATCAGCTCGCAAGCGGCGACCGGCCGGCGATCTGGGAGATTTTTGCGGGTCCAATCCTCAAGACGACAATTCTGGCGTCGCTCGTGGCAACGGGCATGCAGGGCGGCTATTACGCGATCACCGCGTGGGTCCCACGATTTCTCACGACCGAGCGCCATCTCTCGATTGTCTCGTCGACCGGCTACCTTGCGACGCTGATCATCGGTTCGTTCATCGGCTATCTCGTCGGTGCATGGCTGGCCGACCGGATCGGGCGGCGCAATCTCTTTCTGATCTTCTCGATCGGCGCAATCGCCGTTGTGATCGCCTACACGCAGCTGCCGCTGTCGAACAATATCCTCTGGCTTCTCGGCTTCCCGCTCGGCTTCTTCGCCTCGGGCTATTTCTCGGGCATGGGTGCGTTCCTGACCGAGCTATATCCGACGCGTCTGCGCGGCTCCGGCCAGGGCTTCTGCTATAATTTCGGACGCGGCATCGGCGCTTTGTTTCCGACACTGGTCGGTGTCATCTCCGCGTATATGACCCTCGCCAACGCGATCGCGATCTTCGCGGTCGTCGCCTACGGCCTGTTCTTCGTCGCGGCTTACGCGCTGCCCGAGACCCGCGGCCGGCTTCTGCACGCCGACACTTGAGGGACGGCTTCCCTGCGTGCTTTTCCTGCATGTGAGGCCCTGCATTGATCGAGACTACCCTCGACATCCGCACCAGGGATGGTGCGATGGAGAGCTTCATCTGCCGGCCGGAGCGGGATCAGCCGCATCCGGCCGTTCTGTTTCTGATGGACGCGCCCGGAATTCGCGAGGAGTTGCGCGACATGGCGCGCCGGCTCGCCACCGTCGGCTATTACGTGCTGCTTCCCAATCTCTATTACCGCGCCGGGCGCGATACCTTTTTCGGACCGAATGTGCTGACGAAGGGCGATCCCGAACATGTCCGTATGCGCGCCATCCGCACCAGGATGACCATTCCGCCGGTGATGGACGACCTCGCCGCGATGATCCACTTCCTCGACCAGCAGCCCCACGTGAAGCGCGGGCCAGTCGGTGTCCATGGATATTGCATGAGCGGGCCTTATGCGCTGGCGGCCGCGGCCCGCTATCCCGACCGCATCGCGGCCGCGGCTTCCTTCTACGGGACGTGGATCGTCAGTGATGCGGAGGAAAGCCCTCACCTCTCTTTAGGCAAATGCAGGGGAGAACTCTACATCGCCTGCGCCGAGCACGACGAGCTCGCGCCGCTGCCGATGGTCGAAGAGTTGCGCGGGGTTTTCGACAAATCACGCGCCAAGGGGGAGCTGGAAATATATCCCGGTGTCCACCATGGCTTCGCCTTTCCGAGCCGCTGGTGCTTCGATAAGCTCGCCGCCGAGCGGCACTGGGAGCGGCTGTTCGCGCTGTATCGGCGCCGACTTCGATAGTCTGGCAAGACGCGCGTGCAAGCGGGCCCAACACCCGGCTATGCCGGCCGGAGTCTCCAGCTTGGAATCGGCGGTCTGCCTAATTCAGCGGAATCGACTGGCGGAGACGGAGGGATTCGAACCCTCGATAGGGCTTGAGACCCTATAACGGTTTAGCAAACCGCCGCCTTCAGCCTCTCGGCCACGTCTCCTCGGAGCGTGATTTAGCCCCACCGGCATATGCGATAGCGCCGCGGGTCTTGGCAAGGGCAGTTCATCTGGGACCGATTCTTCGCGGGCCGGTCTTGATCAGCCGCAATTTCCCGAACGAAGAATCAAGAAAGCAGCGTCCGCCCCGCGTGAAAACACTCTTTGGTGGGGTCTGCGCATCCGTTCCGCGACTGGAATTCGCACCGTCAGCTCAGCTGGGAGCCCAAAATCGTGTCCGGCGTGCCACACCCTTCAGGAGAGTGCGACATCGCTGCAGAATCCCGTTTCCGCTAAGGCTGAGCAATTGTATGGTCCAGCCTGCGAGTAGGGCCGTAACCCCTCTCGTGGAGGGCCTAAGGGTAAAAAACGCCCGGGGCTTTCAACAGGAGGGGATAAGGCGCCGCTTTAAGGGCAGATTTCGACAAGACCGAAAGGTCGAATCGTCGGTCCGAGATGCAAACCAATCCCGAACGGGTTAACCAAACTGGAGGTACATCATGAAGGTCGTAAAGAGCCTTCTTCTCGGGTCGGCAGCGGGTCTTTTGACCGTCGCTGGCGCGCAGGCGGCGGATCTTCCCACCCGGAAGGCTGCGCCGGTCAACTACGTTCGCATCTGCGACGCTTATGGTGCGGGCTTCTTCTTCATTCCGGGCACGGATACCTGCTTAAAGGTCGGCGGTCTCGCCCTCTTCGAAGCGCGTATCTTCAACACCCCCTACAGCATCGGCGCCGGCTTCCTCAGCGGTGCTGCGCCGGGCGGGTTGGCAGCGGGCCTGGGTCCGTTGCCGTTCGTCACCCCGGGCGGTGGCACGACGCTGGCGACTGCCTATCGTAACGCTCGCGAGCGCGACGCTTACGGCTTCGGCGCCCTCGGCCGTGTCGAACTCGACGCACGTACGGCCACTGGCTACGGCACGCTCCGCGCCTTCATCCGCATCGACTCGTCCTACGGCTCGAGTTCGACCTCGCAGACGGGTGCAGCGAACCAGCTCTACAACATCACCGCTGGTCCGTTCCCGGCCAAGGAGCAGACGATCGTCAACAAGGCGTTCGTGCAGTTCGCCGGCCTGACCGCCGGTCGCGCCCAGTCGATGTTCGACTTCTACGCAGACGCTTACAACTACGAAGCGCTGCGCGGATCGAACGCCAGCCCGGCCTTGCTCGCCTACACCTACACGTTCGGCGGCCCCTTCACTGGGTTCTCGGCGACAGTGTCGGTCGAAGACGGCGTCAGCCGGCGTGAGCAGATCGGCAGCGTGTTCAGCTTCGCCACTGTCGCCGGCACGGGCGTTCCGCTCGCTGCCTTCGGCATCGGTGCGGGTGGTGGCGCTTTCCCGGCCAGCCAGGCAGGACAGCAGGTTCCAGACCTCGTCGCGAACCTTCGCGTCGATCAGCCCTGGGGTTCTGCCCAGCTCTCCGGTGCGGCTCACCAGCTGCGTACGAGCATCTATCCGGGCGCGGGCATCTGCGGCATAACCGCTGCTGGTCTCGTGTTGGGTAGCGCGGTGTTCGGCACCTGTAACGCTCTTGCGGGCACAGGCGCTGCTGCGTT
>JAXDNH010000191.1:0-5000 GCA_034669525.1 Methylobacteriaceae bacterium
TCGCCTCGGGTTTATCTTCGAAGATTGCGATCCAGCGCGGCATCAGATCCTCTCATTGGCTGAAAGCAGGTAATCGGGATCACCTGTCGTTGCCTACACTCCGAATCCCCGCCGCAACCGCAAGCCCCAGACATGCCGCGGGGATCATCACGAACGGCACTGCAGGCCAGCCGAAATGCGCGGCGAAGAAACCGGTCGCCAGCGGCCCGACGAACTGGCCTATATTGCTTGCCTGCTGGATCAAGCCGACCATTGGCGTCACCAGCGCCAGTGTCGGCGCGAAACGCGGAATCGCGGCGAAGATTGAGCCCGGCGAAAGGCCGGCGATCCCGAGTGTGAAAGCAGCCGTCGCCGCGATGACGCCACCACTTGTACCGCTGGCAAAAATGATCAGCGAGGCGATGCCGTAGACGCTAAAACTCATCGCGACATTTGCCCAGACGGGAATGCCGGCGCGCAGCAGCACGCCGGCCATAATGTTGCCGACAACATTCGCCGCAACGGCCGCCGTCGTGAACAGGCCTGCCGCAGCAACCGATAAATGCAGCTGCGTCACCAGAATGAGCGGCATGAAGCCGGCGATTGCCACATAAGAAAACGAGTAAAGGGCGAAGGCGAGCGCGAGATAAAGACAGCCGGGCGCGCGAAACAGCGCTTCGACATCGCTAAAAAGGGAGCTTCCTTTTGAACCGCGTTCGCCCAGTCCGAAGCGAAAAAAGCAAAGCGTCGCATAGGCGATCGGCAGCATTGCGTTGAAGACCCACAGCGTGCGCCAGCCGATCTCCGGTAGGGCAGGGCCGAGGAGCAGCATGAGCACCGTACCGACCGGCATGTAGCTGCCCCAGATCGCGAGCATGAGATCGCGATCGCGCGTTGCTACCGTCTGTTGCAGAAGATCGGGGATGACAAGCACCGTGGCGAGCAGGCCAAGGCCTTCGATCGCGCGCGACAGAATGAGGATGGCGGCGCTGGACGCGGCAGCACCAATCGCGCTGCCGAAGCCGATCGCCACCAGCCCGAAAATCAGTGCGCGTCGCGCGCCGAGTCGGCGCATGAATATGCTGACCGGCATCGCGCCGAGTGCCCCCATCACGGCTACAACAGCGAGAATGATCGAGCCGAGATCGACGCCGATGTGAAGATCGGCAATGATCAGCGGCATGGCGATGAACGCCTTGCCGACGTGGCAGGCGGCGACGATACCGGCGCCGATGAGCAGCGCCGCGTCGAGTATGCGGGTCTTGTCCGGCGTGGCTCTCACGCGCCGCCGAGATAGGCAGCAACCACGCTCGCATCGTTGGCGACCTGCGCGGCAGGACCGGAGAGGGTGATGCGGCCGCTTTCGAGCACATAAGCCTGATCGGCGATTTCGAGCGCCGCGCGGGCATTCTGCTCGACAAGCAGGATCGTGCGGTGCTCGGCTTTGAACTCCGAAATGATGCGGAAGATTTCTTCGACGAAGCGTGGTGCGAGGCCCATCGATGGCTCGTCAAGCAGGAGCAGCTTCGGATCGGCCATCATCGCGCGGCCGATTGCCAGCATCTGCTGCTCGCCACCGGAAAGCAGGCCGGCCGATTGCGTGTGACGCTCGGCAAGTCGCGGGAAGCGCGTGAGCACGCGCTCGCGCCGGCGCGTTTCTTCCGCGCGATCCGTGAGAAGGTAGGCGCCCATGCGCAGGTTCTCGTCGATCGTCATATTGGCGAAGACCTGCCGTCCCTCCGGCACCTGCACAATGCCGAGCCGCGCGATGCGGTTGGCGGCGAGCGATGAGATGTCGTTGCCAGCGAGCCGGATCGATCCCGCGCGCGGGCGCAGCAATCCGGAAAGGCCACGCAGTGCTGTGGTTTTTCCTGCGCCATTGGCGCCGATGAGCGTGACGACGCGGCCGGCTTCGACTGACAGATCGATGCCTTTCACCGCATCGGTGCGGCCATAGCCGAGCACCAAACCGCGTACCTCGAGAAGCGGCGAGGGAGGCGCGTCGTTCATCGCACGCGCGCTCCGGCTTCGAGCCGCTCGGCAACTTTCGTGCCGAGATAGGCTTCGATCACTTTCGGATCGCTGCGGACTTCGAGCGGTGTGCCCTCAGCGATCTTGCGGCCGAAATTCAACACAGTGATGCGGTCGCAGAGATTCATGATGAAATGCATGTCGTGCTCGACGAGGAGCAGCGTCACGCCACGCGACTTGAGGCGCAGGAGCAGTTCAATCAGGCCGGCCGTTTCCGAAGGATTCATGCCCGCGGCGGGCTCGTCGAGGAGCATGAGCTTCGGGTCGGACGCGAGCGCGCGGCCGATTTCGAGCCGGCGCTGATCGCCATAAGGGAGATTTCCGGCGCGCCGCGTGGATGCGTCGGCAAGACCGAGGAAGCCCAGAATTTCGTGGCCTTTGGCAATGGCCGCAGCTTCGGCGCTGCGGAATGACTTCAACCGCAGCAGAGTCGCGCCGAGTCCACCGCCGACATGCACATGCATCCCCGCAAGCACGTTCTCGAGCGCCGTCATCTCGCCGAACATGCGAATGTTCTGAAACGTCCGCGCGAGCCCATGCTGCGCGCGTTGCCAGCTCGGCCAATCGTCGATCGTCTCCCCATCCAAGCGGATGTGACCCTCGCTCTGGTGACCCAGGCCGGAGATCAGATTGAACGCGGTCGTCTTGCCGGCGCCGTTCGGGCCAATCAGTCCGTGCACCGTCTGCGGTTCGACGCGGAACGAGACGCTATCCACTGCGGCGAGGCCGCCGAAGCGTACGGTGAGATTTTCGAGTGTAAGGAGCGCGCCGTTCATGCGCGCGCTCCGGTGCGGCCAATGCGCCAAGGCACGATGCCGTGCGGCATGAATAGAACCGCGATCACGATGATGAGCCCATTGAAGACCAGCCGGAAATCGTGCAGTGGCCGCAGTACTTCCGGCAGTAGCGTGAGAATGATCGCGCCGACCACCGGTCCGAACGGCGAGCCGATGCCGCCGAGCAGCGCGTAGCTCAGGATGGTCACCGCGGCATCGAAACCGTAATCATTCGGCGAGATAAAGGACGACACGTGCGCGTTAAATGCGCCGGCCAACCCCGCCAGCATGGCAGAGACGACGAGCGCGGAGATGCGGTAGCGCGGCAGATGCACGCCCAGCATGCCGGCGGCGACTTCATCTTCGCGCATCGCTTCCATCGCGCGGCCAATGCGCGAGCGGCTGACGAGCACGAACGCGATGAGCGCCAGGGCAAGGCAGCCGAAAATGAGCGCATATCCCGCCTTCTCCGGAATGCCGGACAAACCAAGCGCGCCGCCCGTCAGCTCCGAATTGACGAATGCGATACGCAGCACTTCGCCAAGGCCGATCGTCGCCAGCGCGAGATACACGCCGGAAAGGCGCAATGTCGGCGCGCCGATGATCAGCGCCGCGAGTGCCGGCACCGCCATCGACGCGATGAGCACAAGCGGGAACGGCGCACCGAGTTTCAGGGTGAGCAGCGCAGAGGTATAGGCGCCAAGCCCCATGAACGCGGCCTGGCCGAGCGACAGCTGGCCGATCGCGAGCACCACATACATGCTGAGCGCCAGCAGGCCGTTGATGCCGAGCGAATGAATGAGACTCTGATAGGAGAAAAGGAAATCGGCCAGGAACTCGGACATCAGGCGCGCTTGGCGGCGGCGCGACCGAACAGGCCGACCGGGCGGAACCAGAGCGTGAGAACGAGAAGCAGGAAACCGACCGCATCCTTCAAGGTCGAGGCGACATAACCGGCAGTGAGGCCCTCGAGCAGCCCGAGAATAAGTCCGGCTATCAGGGCGCCCCTGATGTCGCCGAGACCGCCGATGATGATGACGGCGAAGCCTTTCAGCATCATCGCCTCGCCCATATAGGGTTGGATCGCATTGTAATTGAGCCCGATGAGGATGCCCGCGGCGGCGCCGAGCGTGCCTGACACAAACGACACAAAGAACGTGACCAGCGTGACATCAACTCCCATCAGCCGCGCGACGTCGGGATTCTCGGCGAGCGCGCGGATCGCAAGGCCGAGACGCGTGCCGCGCATCAGCGCGAGCAGGAGCGCCACCATGGCGAAGGCGGTGCCGACAATCAGGATTTGACTGCGGCTGATGCGGACGCTGCCGACTTCGATGGCCGAAGGGTCGATCGCCGCCGGGGGAAAGCGCTGAATGTCGGTGCCGATGAAGGCGGTCATCAGCGAATAGAGAAGCAGCGTCGCGCCGAGCGTCACCATTAGCGAGGCAAGTTCCGGTGCTTTCTTGCGCCGGAGCGGCGTAAGCAGGAGGCCGTCGATGACGACGGCGATCAGCCCGGTCGCAATGGCTGCGAGCGGCAGCGCGATGAGGATCGGCGCCGCGAAATGCCGCGTTGCGTAAAGCGCAATCAGCGCGCCGGTCGAGAAGTAGACGCCATAGGTGAGATTGACGACGTTGAGCACGCCGAACATCAGCGTGAAGCCGAGCGCGAAGAGAGCGTAGGTCGCGCCGGAAATAATGCCGTTGACGAGCTGCTGGGCGAGCATCTGACTGCGTGTTTGCCGCCCACATTCCCGGACGCGCGAAGCGCGATCCGGGACCCAGGCGCTCTACATGTAACTCTGGGCCCCGGATCGCACTACGCTTCGCTTCATGCGTCCGGGGACGTGATACAGGATTCGCCTAGTTAAATTGTTTGAACTTGCCGTCGCGCATTTCGATGACGACGACGCCCGACGTTTCCGCCGGATCGCGATTTTCGGTGAACGCGAACGGTCCCATGACGCCGGTATATTTCACCTTGCCGAGCGCATCCTTGATCTTCTCGGGCTCAGCGGCGCCCGCGGCATTGATCGCGCTCGCGACGATGAACAGCGTGTCATAGGCCTGCGCGGCGAACTGGTCGGGCTCGGTGTTATACTTGGCCTTGTACGCCTCGACGAATTTCTGGCTTGCCGGATCGGCCTTGCCGACGAACCAGGGCGAGCCGACAAGCGTGCCGTTCGCGGCATCGCCGGCGATCTCCATCACCTTC
>JAXDNH010000192.1:0-6577 GCA_034669525.1 Methylobacteriaceae bacterium
GCAGCAACAGCTCTTCGATCTGCGAGGGAAACACATTGACGCCGCGGATGATCATCATGTCGTCGGAACGGCCGGTGATTTTCTGCATTCGCCGCATCGAACGCGCCGTGCCCGGCAGAAGCCGCGTCAAATCGCGCGTGCGATAGCGGATGACGGGCATTGCTTCCTTGGTCAGCGAAGTGAAGACAAGCTCGCCTTTCTCGCCCTCGGGTAGAACCGCACCGGTCTCGGGATCGACAATTTCGGGATAAAAATGATCCTCCCAGATATGCAGTCCGTCCTTTGTCTCGACGCATTCATTGGCGACGCCCGGACCCATCACTTCCGAGAGGCCGTAAATGTCGACGGCATCCATGTCGAAGGCATCTTCGATCTCGGCGCGCATTGCATTGGTCCAAGGCTCGGCGCCGAAAATGCCGATTTTCAGCGGCGACTTTTTCGGGTCGAGATTGACCCGCCGATATTCGTCGAGAATCGCCAGCATGTAGGACGGCGTCACCATGATGATCTCGGCGCCGAAATCCTCGATGAGCTGCACCTGCCGCTCCGTCATGCCGCCGGAGACGGGAACGACAGTGCAGCCGAGACGCTCGCCGCCGTAATGCGCGCCCAGCCCGCCGGTGAAGAGCCCGTAGCCATAGGCATTGTGCATCACCATGCCGGGCCGTCCGCCCGAGGCGACGATCGAGCGCGCCATGAGATGGGCCCAGGTGTCGATGTCATTCCTCGTGTATCCGACGACCGTCGGTTTGCCGGTCGTGCCCGATGAGGCGTGAATGCGCACCACCTGCTCGCGCGGCACGGCGAAAAGATCGAAGGGGTAATGTTCGCGAAGGTCCGCCTTTGTCGTGAACGGAAACTTCGACAAATCCTCCAGCCGGTGGAAATCATCCGGATGTACACCGGCTTTGGCGAATTTCTTGCGGTACGCCGGAACATTCGCATAGACGTGACGCAGGGTCGCGGCGAGGCGCTTCGTCTGCAGCGCGGCGATTTCGTCGCGCGAGCCAAGTTCGATCGGTTCGATCAGCTTCCGGTCAGGTTCGATCCTGGTGCGCATCAGGCTTTCTGGGGCAACCATGTGCCGTCGATCACGCGCGAATGGCCGCGAAACGCGGCGATCATCGTACCGTCTTCGCGCGTCACCATCACATCATAAATACCGGAGCGCCCGCCGCGATGCACTTCGCGCGCACTCGCGGTCAAGAGGTCGTCGAGCCGCGCTGGGCGCAGGAACGACACGGCACAATGCTGCGCGACGACACGGTCATTGTAAGTGTTGCAAGCGAAGGCGAAGGCGGAATCCGCTAAGAGAAAGATGAAGCCGCCGTGGCAGATTTTCTGGCCGTTGACCTTGTCTGCCGTAACCGGCATCGAAATCTCCGCCTCCCCAGGCGCAACACGCAGCAATTTCATCCCAAGCGCGCGCGAGGCTTCGTCTTCCGCCCACATCGCATCCGCACAGGCGCGGGCAATTGCCGCGGCATCGTCGTTCACGCGCGGCCTTTGTAGACGGGCTTGCGCTTCTCGAGAAAGGCGGTGACTCCCTCGAGATAATCGCTGCCGCGGCCAATCTCGCGCTGCAGATCGCGTTCCAAATCGAGCTGCGCGTCCAACGTATTTTGAGCGGACGCATCGAACGCGCGCTTGATCATCGCAAGCGAGCGCGTCGGCGCGTCGGCGAAACGCTCGCAGATCGTCTGCGCTTCGCTCAGCAGTTCCGCGTCGTCCACGCATTTCCAGATCAGCCCCCAATCGGCGGCGGTTTCGGCAGAGATCGGCTCGGCGGTGAGGCAGAGCGCGCGGGCGCGCGCCTCGCCGATGAGGCGCGGCAGGAAGAACGTGCCGCCGGAATCCGGCACGAGGCCGATCCTGGCGAAAGCCTGCAGGAAACTCGCCGAACGTGCCGCGATGACGATGTCGCAGGCAAGCGCAATGTTGGCGCCCGCTCCCGCCGCAATGCCGTTCACGGCACAGACGACCGGCAGCGGTAGCGCCCGCAGCCGGCGGATCAGCGGATTATAGTGGCGCTCGATGAGTAGCCCGAGGTCCACCGGCTTGCCGGCTGTCGGCGGATCCACGTCGGATAAATCCTGCCCGGCGCAGAAGCCGCGGCCGGCGCCGGTGATCAGGATCGAGCGGCAGCTTTTGTCGGCTTCAGCCTTGTCGAGCGCGTCGGCCAGCGCGCGATGCAGGTCGACGGTGACCGCGTTGAGCCGCGAAGGTCTGTTCAGCGTGATGACGCGGTAGGTCGGGCGGGCCTCGACCAGCACGGGCTGTTCGCTCACGGGCGGTTCCTCTGAATTTTCCGACGATTGTGCATCGCGGGGCGGAGCGGTCAATCGGGGCGCAATTGACGAAGAAAAGCGTCCGCTCACCCGGCGACGCGTAAGCCGGCCCGAAGCAGGGCAGAGTTCATCTGCCGCGTCGCCAGCCGTTGCTCCGCATAGAGGTGGCTATGTCTTAGGCTTACCTGGACGCGCGCCTTACGCCTGCGCCGCGCCGGGCTGGGTCTGATTGGCCTGCAGCTCGTTCACACGCTGCTGGTAAAGCCCGACGAAATCGATCGGATCGATGTAAAGAGGTGGGAAACCGCCGTTGCGCACGCCCTCGGCGATGATCTGCCGGGCAAACGGGAAGAGCAGCCGCGGGCATTCGATCATGACGATCGGATGCTGCTGTTCCTGCGGCACGTTGGACAGCCGGAAAATGCCGCAATAGGTCAGCTCGAATTTGAACAGCGTATCGGTGGCCTCGCCGGCGCTCCCTTCGAGCACGAGGCTCACCTCGAAGTCCGTCTCGGCAAGCTGACGCGCGTTGACATTCACCTGGATGGAGATGTTCGGGCCCTTTTCCTGAGGGCCGAGCGAGCGCGGCGCGTTCGGATTCTCGAACGAGAAGTCCTTCATATATTGCGCGAGCGAGTTGAGGGCAGGTCCAGCGGTGGGCGTCGAGCCGTTGCCCGGCGTGTCGGCCATATGAGAAAACTCCTGGGAGCGCAATCACCGGAAAGATCGCGGGCCGGAGCGCCATGCGCGCTCCGGGGAAAGGCGCGCGCCGCCTAGCATGGATGCGGGGGCACCACAAGCTGAGCGACCCCGGCCACGGCGCCGCCGTGAAAAGATCAGGACATGGTCACAACCGACGCGCAACACCCTATATCAGGAGAAAAGGTTCGCTCCGTCCCTTTTTCTGAGCAGGCCATGCACGAGCCCCTCGATATCACCACGATCATCTTCGCGCTGCTCGCCGTCTTTGTGGTCTGGAAGCTGCGCTCCGTTCTGGGCACGCGCACCGGCCATGAAAAGCAGCGCGATCGCTCCTTTGGACCCCGGCCGGAGGAGGCCCGTCAGCCGCTGCCTGGCGGCAACGTGATCCGGCTACCTGGCGCGCCGGTGGCGGATGCGCCCGTTGCCGCCCAGCCCACGCCTGATGCGGACCGCTGGAAGGATCTGGTCGAACCGGACTCGCGCGCGATTCCGGGTTTGGACGGGATTGCCGCGGCTGAGCCCACCTTCGACGCCCGCGCCTTCCTCGCCGGCGCCAAGTCCGCTTACGAGATGATCGTTACCGCCTTCGCCAAAGGTGATCGCGCAACGTTGCGGCGGCTGCTCGCCGATGACGTCCACGAGAGTTTCACCCACGCGATCGGCGAGCGCGAAGCACGCGGCGAGCGCGTCGAGATGACCTTCGTCTCGCTCGAAAAGGTCACCGTCGACGATGCGCAGGTCAAAGGCCCGCTGGCGCAGATCACCGTGCGCTTCTTGTCGAAACTGATCACCGCGACCTACGACAAAGCGGGCGCTGTGATCGATGGCAGCCCGGAGCGCGTGGTCGATATGACCGACATTTGGACGTTCGCACGCGAGATCGGTGCACGCGATCCGAACTGGCGGCTCGTCGCGACGGAAACGGCGCACTAAGCTTCCCCTCATCCTGAGGAGCCCTCTGATCTCGCATGTTTGCGAGATCAGCATCGTAAACCAAAGTCGGAAACACCCGACTTTGGTGCGGCGTCTTGAAGGATGGGCAAACGCAGCTCCTTTGCCGCCCCTTCGAGACGCGGCTGGAAAGTCGGATGTTTCCCATAGATGTCGATCTCGGGAACACCCGAGATCGAAAGCGCTCCTCAGGATGAGGGCGCGGGCTACACCCGCTTCTCCGGCGAACGGCAGAGATCGGGAATGATGCAACGCTCGCATTCGGGACGGCGCGCCTTGCAGGTATAGCGTCCGTGCAGGATCAGCCAGTGGTGTGCATGCGTCTTGAATTCCGCGGGGATGATTTTCTCCAGTCCGAGCTCCACGTCGAGCGGCGTTGCACCGATCGCCAGCGGAATGCGGTTCGAGACGCGGAAGACATGCGTGTCGACGGCAATGGTGGGCTGTCCGAACGCGACATTGAGCACGACATTCGCCGTCTTGCGGCCAACACCCGGCAGCGCTTCTAACTCTTCACGATTCCTCGGCACCTGACCGCAATGTTTTGCGATCAGCTGCTCGCATAGCGCGACGACGTTCCTTGCCTTTGTATTGAAGAAGCCGAGCGGCTTGAACCGGTCACGCAAATTGGCCTCGCCCAAAGCCAGCATTTTCTGCGGTGTGTCGGCAATCGGAAAAAGATCGCGTGTGGCTTTGTTCACGCCGGCATCGGTCGTTTGCGCAGAGAGCACGACCGCGATGAGCAGCGTGAAGGGATTTGAGAATTCGAGATCGCCTTTCGGATGCGGATTGGCGGCGCGAAAGCGCGTGAAGATTTCGCGAACTGCCGCGGGATTGGCCGGTTTCGGCCGTCCTGGGGTGCGGCTTTTGCCGCCGGGCTTCAGTGCCGTCTCGGGTGGCGCCACGGGTGTGCGGGGTTTTACCCCGACGCTTCCGGCAGCGGCCGCACGCCGGATACGCGGTGCCGTGCTCTTCATCTGCGCCATAAGCGCGTTATAACGAGGGCTGCCGCCTCGGCAAAGCAGGTCGTCCAGAGGCTTCGTCGTGGTCGATCCCACCACACGCGAGATTTTCAACGCGCGCATCGTGCCGCACCGCTCGCTCAGCCGGCGGAACTTCCGTTTGCTTGTGATGCTCTTCTCCGCGGCAAGCTTTTTTACCAGTGTGCCCTTCGTGATTCTCGGCGCTTGGCCGATTGCAGGCTTCATGGGCGCCGATATTGCGCTCTTCTACTTTGCGTTTCGCGCGAATTATCGCGCGGCGCGAGCGTACGAGGATGTGAGCGTGACGCCGCTTGAGCTCGTGCTGGCGAAAGTAAGCGCGCGTGGAGCACGACAGGAATGGCGCTTCAATCCGAGCTGGACGCGGCTCGAGCGGCGCGAGCATGAGGAGTTCGGCCTGCAGCAATTGTCGCTGGTATCGCGCGGCCGCAGCGTCGAGGTGGCGGCATTCCTGGGGCCGGATGAAAAGGCGGCTTTTGCCCGCGATCTTTCCCGCGCGCTATCCGAAGCGCGGCGCGGGCCGCAATTTTCCTGAAACAAAACGGCCGCCGGGACGGGCGGCCGTTGCACTGAAGCGGGGGGTGGATCAGAGCGCGTTCAGACGCCGCAGATCCGCTTGCAGCCGCGGAATTTCCGCGCGCGCCATCGACCGCAGCGCCGCATCGTCGCCGCTCGTGGCGTAGGTCTGATAGGCCGCAGTCAGCCGCTGATGAGCGTCAATTTGCTGGCGGAGATATGCACCGTCGAAATCGCGACCGCGCAGATTCGAAAGCTGGTTCAGCATGGCGAATTGCTCGCCGCTGACCGCAGTGCCGTCCGTAGTCGGCAGAATGCGCTCTCCGAAGGCAGCCAGGCCGCTGTTGACGGCAATCGCCAGCGGCGTGCCGACGGCGACGCCAGGCGTATAGGCCGAGCGGCCGCTCAACATGGGTTGCGCTACGTCGGCCCAAGCCGTCATCGTATTGTGCGTGCGGTTTTCTTCGATGATTGCCTGCCGGGCAAAGCCGCGGATGCCCGGACTCGGCGAGACCTCGATGGCGAGGCGGCTGGACTGATCGATGAAGTTGCTGGTCGTGGTGGCCACGGCAATGAAGCGGACGGTCGCCGGCGAGGCGGAGGCGGTATAGCCGGGCGCGAGATAGGTCTGTGCGGTGGCGATGGAGGGCAGACCAACGGCGGCAACACTCGTTGCCGTGGCGAGCACGATTGCAGCGATCCTGATTTTCATGGATTGGCTCCCAGTCTGGTGGCGGCGAGAACCAGCGCCAGAACTTAGCAATAACCGCGGGAAAGGCTTAGCGGTTCCGATCAAACAGCAGAGTTCCACGGGAGCAGTCGCGTTGACGAATCACCTATGCCGACGATCTGACTCGGCGTGCGTTTGACATATCGAACGATGCGTCCCATAAAACGGACGCGCTTTCCGGAGAATGTGCCATGCTGCTCAGCCGCCGCTCGTTTCTTAAATCTACCGTCGCAGCCGCAGGACCCGGCCTGTCCGGAGCAGCAAAAGCAGCACCGAGCGAAATACGCCTCGATTTTGCGACCTACAACCCCTTGTCGCTGGTCCTCAAGGAGAAGGGCCTTGTCGAGAAGGCGCTGGCGCCGGACGGGATCAATGTTCGCTGGGTCCAG
>JAXDNH010000193.1:0-25369 GCA_034669525.1 Methylobacteriaceae bacterium
GTGGCCAATCCGCCACTTAAAGCAAAGCTGGCGGCCTTTTCAGGGCAGGGCGCAAGGGGTGGGCGCGGCCACCTCCATTTGACCCTCAACGGGGCGCACGATAGTGCACCACCGCCCTCTGCGCCACGGCGCGACCAGCCCCCACCAGCGAGATCTAGCGAATGTCCCCTGCGGTCACGATCGAGTTTGTCCAGTTTGATGGGATGACCCCGCAGGCAGGTTCAGAAGGCGCGCCGTCAGTCATTGTCGCCTTCGCCGGAGACGACCTGGCGATCGCGCCGAAGACCCGCGAGATTCTCGGCGATGCCGTGAGCCGCTACGAGCGCGCCGCGGCGGCCGCCAATTTCAAGGGAAAGAACGGCAGTGCACTCGACATTCTCGCTCCTGACGGGCTCGGCGTCGACCGGTTGCTGGTCATGGGCACGGGCAAGGGGGCGAAGAAGGACGCGGTCGAGGACACTCTGCCTGACCATGCGGGCCTTGGCGGCGCGCTCATGGGCAGGCTCGGCCGCGGTGTTCGCGCAACCGTGCTCTTCGACCTGCCGGATCCCCCTGCCGATCCGGCCGCCGCGGCGACCGAGCTGGCGCTCGGGATGGAGCTCAGGGCCTATCGGTTCGACGTTTACCGTACCAAGAAAAAGGATGAGGGGGAGCGGGAGGGACCGGTCAATGTGGCGATCGCCGTTGCGGACCCCGCGGCGGCGAAGACCGCCCGGAAAAACCGGGCGGGGCTTGCCGAAGGCGTCGGTCTTGCGCGCAGCCTCGTGAACGAGCCGCCGAACGTCCTCTATCCCGAGAGCTTTGCGGAGCGCGCCAAGGAACTGACGAAGCTCGGCGTCGAAATCGACATTCTCGACACCGAAGCGATGCAAACGCTCGGGATGGGAGCTCTTCTCGGCGTCGGGCAGGGTTCCGATCGACCGAGCCGGCTGGTCGTCATGCGTTGGAATGGCGCGAAGAGTCAGGGCGGTGAGAAGAAGCCCGTCGCCTTCATCGGTAAAGGGGTCACGTTCGACACCGGCGGCATCTCGATCAAGCCCGCCGCCGGCATGGAGGACATGAAAGGCGATATGGCGGGCGCCGCCTGCGTTGTCGGCCTCATGCATGCCCTTGCCTCGCGCAAGGCGAAAGTCGATGCAATCGGCGCGATCGGACTTGTCGAGAACATGCCGGGCAGCAAGGCGCAGCGCCCCGGCGACATTGTGAAATCGATGTCCGGTCAGACGATCGAAATCATCAACACCGATGCCGAAGGCCGCCTCGTGCTGGCCGACGTGCTCTGGTACATCCAGGACAAGTACAAACCCGCTTTCATGATCGATCTTGCGACGCTGACTGGCGCGATCATGGTCGCGCTCGGTCAGGAACATGCCGGTCTTTTCTCGAACAACGACGAACTCGCCGACCGCCTGATCAAGGCGGGCAAGGAGACCGGCGAGAAAGTTTGGCGGCTACCGCTCGGGCCGGCTTACGACAAGCTGATCGATTCAAAGTTCGCCGATATGAAAAATACCGGCGGGCGTCACGGCGGCTCAATCACCGCGGCGCAATTCCTGCAGCGCTTTGTCAACAAAGTACCGTGGGTGCATCTCGACATTGCCGGCACCGGCATGGGTTCGCTCGCAAACGACATCAACCAGAGCTGGGGCTCGGGTTGGGGGGTGCGGCTCCTCGACCGCTTGGTTGCGGATTATTACGAGGAGAAGTGAAAAGCCGGTAGTGCCGCGCAACGGCTCATTGATGGACGACGGGCTCCTCGTCGAAGCACACGTCGAGACGCTCCGGATAGATAAGCCGCTTGCGCAGATGACCTGCTGGTCCGCTCGCGCGGCGCAGCCCTTTCCGTTGCAACAATGGTTTCAGGATCAGCGGCAGCAGCTTCTCGTTTATGTGCAGGCCGAAGCATCTATGCAGGCCATGGCCGAAGAGCAAGTAATGGTGCCGCGGCCGATTGGGATCGAAGCGCTTCGGACTTGAAACGCGACGATCGTCCATCATCGCGGACGCGACGAAAAACGCGACTTGCGTGCCGCGCTCGATCGTCTTCATGTGGAAAGTGCCGTCGCCAAGAACATGTTGCCGCTTTGCGATGCGCTGAAGGAAAGGCGCGAGCGGATCGAATCGCATCGCCTCGAAAACGTAGTTGCCCAGCGTCTCGTCGTCGTTTCTGCGCGCGGCGTCCTGCGCCTCGGCCAGGATCTTCGGACGGCGCAGGAGCTGTTCCATCACCTTCGGCAGAACCACAGGTGGCTGCGGCGGGCCGGCGATAATGAAACCGGCCAGCATGCTCCGAATTTCGGTATCACTAAAGCCGGGTTTGGACTCTGCTTGGTTCTGCAGGGAGCGCCCCAATATGTCATCCTTCTTTTCGCCGCTGGCCTTGCGCGCCGCGATAACCCGCTCCACATGCGCCAGCAGCGCCTTCGAATAAGCCGCCGCCTCCGCATCCATCTGGGGCTCCGGCTTGCCGACATGAAAAAGCCATTCGAACAGACGTTCCGACCAGAGAGCAATTTCGCCATCGGCCGGTGCTGGTACGCCAAAGTAATCGAGAAACACCTCCAACGACACTTGGCTGGCCAATTCTATGGTATCGACGCGACCATGCGAGGCGGCGACAATCCGTTCGGCAGCAGCTTCGGTCGCCGGAATGAGACGCGTCGTAACATCGGCAGCTTGGGCCGCCGGATTGAGACGGAATACGTCCTGCCAGGCTTTGAGACTGTCGCGGTAGGCTTGCGAGTCCTCCATGCCGAGCAGGAACGGCACGCCGCCAGTGAGCAGATTGAGCTTTGGGGCATAGGGCACGCCGAAAGCATCGTCGGCGAGGAAGACTTCCTTCACTTCGTCATAGCGAGTGACGAGCGCGAGGTTCTTCTTCTTCAGGATAAGGATCGGCGCAAAGTCTCGCAGAGGCGCGACAAAGACCTCAATATGATCCAGTATAAATTGCTTAATTTTGGCCTTCACGCCGGTATCGGGCCGTACCGGCGCGCGGTTAGCACCTAGGCCCGGCGGGGTGTGAACTGAAGGCTCTGAGCTAATCGCGTCCGTCATGATCGATCTACAATTCCTAGTTCCAGTCCGGGAAGGTCTAACACGCCTCAAATTTGTGAAGCCGCCGAAAGTACTTTGCAAGATAAAAGTGCAAGCGGCTCACGTCACAAGGCCATGTCGCCGAATTTACATCAGGACCGCGGCCCCGTTAAAGTGCTCCGCCCATGACCGAAATCTGGTTTTACCATCTCCAGCGCCGGAGCCTTGACGATGTGCTCCCCGGCCTTCTTGAACGCGCGCTGCAGCGCGGGTGGCGGGCCGTCGTGCAGGGGGCGAGCGAAGAACGCATTGCCGCGCTCGACGAGCACCTCTGGACCTATTCCGACGACAGCTTTTTGCCGCACGCGAGCGCGCGCGAGGGCGACCCGGAAATGCAGCCGGTTTTTCTGACTACGGGCCCGGAAAATCCGAACGGCGCGGCCGTGCGTTTCCTGATCGAAGGAGCGGACGTCGCGCCGATCCTCGAACGGAACGAAGCCTACCAGCGCCTGATGTTTCTCTTCGATGGCAATGATGCGGAGGCGCTTGCGGCCGCCCGGGCCCAATGGAGCGACCTCAAGGCACGAGGCCACATGCTGGCCTATTGGCAGCAGACGGCGGACGGCCGCTGGGAAAAGCGCGGGTGAGCGAACCGCTCTACGCGACGATCCGCACCGGCAGCTCTTCGTAGCCGCGGATGAAGCTCGAATAAACGCGCTTCGGCTCGCCGACCACCTCGATGCGATCGAAGCGCTTCAAAATCTCTTCCCAAATGATTTTCAGCTGCAAATCGGCGAGCCGCATGCCGAGGCAGCGGTGAATGCCGAAGCCGAACGACATGTGGATGCGCGGCTGCGCGCGATCGATGATGAAATCGTCAGGATCTGCGATCGCGTCGCCGTCACGATTGCCGGAGACGTACCACATGACGACGCGGTCGCCCTTCCTGATCTGTTTGCCGCCGAGCTCGGTATCCGCCGTCGCGGTGCGCCGCATATGCGCAAGCGGCGTCTGCCAGCGGATCACTTCGGGCACGAAGCTGTCGATCAAAGCAGGATTGTTCCTGAGCTTGTCGTACTGATCCGGGTTCTCGTTGAGCGCCAGCACGGAGCCGGTCATCGAATTGCGGGTCGTGTCGTTGCCGCCGACGATCAAGAGGATCAGATTGCCGAGCAGGTTCTCGCGGTCCATGTGACGCGTTGCGTCGCTATGCGCCATCATCGAAATGAGGTCGCTTTTTGGCGGCGCGTTGGCGCGCTCGTTCCACAGCCGCGCGAAATACTCGCCGCATTCATAAAGTTCGGCGAGGCGCTGCTCCTGGCTTTCATAAACGCCGCTTTTTGGCAGCGCGGTCGCGACATCCGACCAGCGCGTCAGCTTGCGCCGGTCTTCCCAGGGAAAATCGAACAGGGTGGCAAGCATCTGTGTCGTGAGCTCGATCGAGACGCGGTCGACCCAGTTGAAGGTTTCGCCGCGCGGCAGATTGTCGAGCACGCTTGCCGAGCGCTCGCGGATCAGCATCGCGAGCTGGTCGAGATGCACGGGCGTGAACATCGGCGAGACGGTCTTGCGCTGCGCGCCGTGCCGCGGCTCGTCCATGGCGATGAAACTCGGCCACTCGTATTTCGGATCGACATCGCGGAGCATGATGCCGCCGAGCCGCACGTCGGATGAGAAAACGTCCGGGTGCGTCTCGACATGCATGATGTCGCGGTACCTGGTGACGGACCAGTACTCGCCAACGGGACTCTTCGTGCAGTAATGCACCGGCGCCTCTTTGCGCAGGCGCTCGAAATACGGCCAGATCGTATCCGTCCGAAAAAGCTCGGGATTGCCGGGATGGAAGTCCGCGAGCGGCATGGAATAGGCGGCCTCGCGGGCGGCGCGCAAGCGCTGCGAGGTGCGGGGAGCCTCTTCTACATAGGTCATGCCCCGACCCTACCCGCATGTGCGCCCGGCATCAATTCTGCTATGGGCACGGTAACGCAAACGAAGGATCCCGATGTTCCCCGAACGGCTAGCCCAAGGCTATCGCGCTTTCCTCGACGGCCGCTTCTCCGACGAGCGCTCGCGTTACGCGATGCTCGCCGAAAGCGGCCAGAAGCCGGAAATCATGGTCATCGGCTGCATCGACTCGCGCGTCTCGCCGGAAGTGATTTTCGACGCCGCGCCTGGCGAGCTTCTGGTCGTCCGCAATGTCGCCAATCTGGTGCCGCGGTATGAGCCCGACCGCTCCACCCAACACGGAACGAGCGCGGCACTCGAATTCGGCGTGCAGGCGCTGCGCGTCAAGCACATCGTCGTCCTGGGGCATGCCTATTGCGGCGGTATCCGCGCGTTCGCCGATGAGCAGGAGCCGCTGTCGTCCGGCGATTTCATCGGGCGCTGGATGTCGCAAATCGCGCCGGCGGCGGAGAGCCTTGGTCCGCGCGCTGGGGATTATGAGGATTATCTGCGGCGGCTCGAATTCGCCTCGGTCGAACTCAGCTTGAAGAATCTGATGACCTTTCCCTGCGTGCGCATTTTGGTCGAGCGCGGCAAGCTGCATCTGCACGGGGCGTATTTTGGCGTCGCCAGTGGACGCTTGCTGGTGCGCGATCCCGGGACCGGCAGTTTCCGGCCGGTGAGCGATCGCGTGCCGGGGCCGCTCGCGATGATCCGCTGCGAAGAGACCGGCGCTCTTAGCGATGGCTAAAGACGCCGCGAATGTTCCCGAAGGTTTTGCCCCCCACTGGCGCAAGAGCGGCCTCACTGATCCGTGGGAGCCACTTTATTCGCGGCGGAAGGAAGACGCGGTCTATATCGGACTCCGTGCCGGCCCGGCGCATTCGAACAGCCGCGGCTTCGTCCATGGCGGTCTGATCTCAGCGTTGGCGGACAATGCGATGGGCTTGAGCTGTGGCGTGACGCTTGGTCATGCCCGGCTCGTCACCGTCAATTTGACGGTGGACTTCGTCGCCGCGACGAAACAGGGACAATGGCTGGAGATCCGGCCGAAAGTCGTTCGCACGGGTTCGACCCTGTGCTTCGCAACGGCCGAAGTTTTCTCGGACGAAACGCTTTGCGCCCGCGCTAACGCTATCTTCCGCACGACTTGAGCGCCGCTTGACATCGCCCGCGGAGAGGCCGCTATACTGCGCTATGGGGAACGCGATCTCCCCACGAGGCGACATGCCGAAGTATCGCGTCCGCTCAAACCTACGGACGCAGACCCATGTCGACGCTCAACACGATCTCTATCGATAAACTCGTTCGCCTGATCGGCACGCCTGCGTGCCCGAGCCTCATCGACGTTCAAACCGACGAAGATTTTGCCGCCGCTCCGCGGCTTGTTCCCAGCGCCGTTCGCCGGCCCTGGGCGCACGCCGCGGACTGGGCGCCTGAATTCGACGGTCGACCTGCCATCGTCATCTGCCAGAAGGGGCTGAAACTCAGTCAGGGCGTCGCCGCCTGGCTGCGCCACGCCGGTGTGCCGGCCGAATCGCTCGAGGGGGGCGCACTGGCTTGGGCCGGTGCCGGGCTGCCGATGGTGCCTGATGCCAAACTGCCGGCGCGCGATGCAAAAGGCCGCACCGTCTGGGTCACGCGGGCGCGGCCGAAGGTCGATCGCATCGCCTGCCCGTGGCTGATCCGCCGCTTCGTCGACCCGCAAGCCGTGTTCCTGTTCGTCAATCCTGCCGAAGTGCCGGCGGTCGCGGAGCGGTTCGGCGCGGTTCCCTTCGACATTGAAGGCGAGGGCGTGTTCTGGAGCCATCGCGGCGAGCTCTGCACGTTCGACGTGATGATCGATGAATTTGGCCTCCACACGCCGGCGATGGACCGGCTGGCGACGATCGTGCGCGGCGCCGACACGGCGCGGCCGGACTTGGCGCCCGAAGCGCCGGGGCTGCTTGCCGCCTCGCTCGGCCTGTCGCGGATGTTCGCCGAGGACCTGCCGCAACTCGAAGCCGGAATGCTCCTCTACGACGCGTTCTACCGCTGGTGCCGCGACGCCACCAGCGAAACCCACAATTGGCCCGTCAAGAAGGGAGCGTGAGATGTCCCGCTTCACCCTTCACCGAAACGCGCGACGCGCAGCATCGGTCATGTGCCTGGCTACGCTCGCGGCTCTACCGGGCGCGCCGGCCGAGGCCGGCGACCAGCCCTTGCTGGTGCTCGAACAGAAGATTCCGCTCGGCCGGGTCAGCGGACGCATCGATCACCTTGCCGTAGATGTCGGCCGCCAGCGGCTGTTTGTGGCGGAGCTTGGCAACAACAGCGTTGCTGTCGTCGATCTCAGCGCCGGCAGCCTCATGCGCACGCTCGGCGGACTGAAGAAGCCGCAGGGTGTAGCTTACGTGAAGTCGACGGACACCTTGTACGTCGCCAACGCCGGCGACGGGTCCGTGCAATTGTTCCAGGGCCCGGACCTCGTCGTCTCGGGACGCATCGAGCTCGGCGAGGACGCCGACAACATCCGCGTCGACGAGAACAGCGGCAACGTGTTCATCGGCTATGGGCACGGTGCTTTAGCGGTGATCGATCCGACGCGCCGCGCCAAAATCGCCGATATTCCGTTGCCAGCGCATCCCGAAGGCTTTCAGATCGCCGCTTCAGGCGCGCAGATTTTCGTCAATCTGCCGGAGGTCCGACAGATCGCGATGGTGGACGCGCAAGAGAGGAAGGTAAGAGTCACCTGGGCGATCAATGACCGCCAGCAGAATTTTCCCATGACGATCGATGAAGACCGGGAGCGCGTGCTTGTGGCATTCCGAAACCCCGCCACCATTGCGGCGTTCGCGGTCCGCGACGGTTCGCTCGCCGGAAGCGTCGAGAGCTGCGGCGATGCGGATGATGTGTTCGTCGATGCCCGGCGCCGCCGCGTCTATGTAAGCTGCGGCGAGGGCTTCATCGATGTCTTCGAATCGCATGGCGGCAGATATGTTCGGATGGAGCACATCGCGACGGCCGTGGGCGCGCGTACTTCGCTTTTCGTGCCGGAACTCGACAGGTTGTTTCTTGCGGTGCGGGCGACCTGGACCGAACCAGCCGCGATCTGGGTGCTTCGGCCGAGTGAAGAATCGGCAGCGGTGAGTCAAGGCGGTCGCGACCGTCCTCGATAATAACGGAGGGAAAGGTGTGACCCAAGCTGCGATCGCGCCACGCACGTTACAGGGAGCGGAGCATAGGCACGGCGTGTCGCTCCGCGAAGCTTTTCGCGTGTGGCTTCGCGTCGCGTCGCTCTCGTTCGGCGGGCCCGCCGGGCAGATCGCGGTCATGCACCGCATCATCGTTGACGAGAAGAAGTGGGTCGGCGAGCAGCGTTTCCTACACGCGCTGAGCTACTGCATGCTGCTGCCGGGCCCGGAAGCGCACCAGCTTGCGATTTATATCGGCTGGCTGATGCACCGCTGGCCCGGCGCCATCATCGCGGGCGGCCTCTTTGTTTTGCCCGGCATCATCTCGATCATGGCATTGAGCTATCTCTATGCTGTGTTCGGCAATGTGCCGGCCATTGCCGCGTTCTTTTTCGGGCTGAAAGCCGCGGTGCTGGCGATCGTGCTGCAGGCTGTCTATCGCGTTGGCGGCCGCGCGCTCAAAGGTTGGCCGATGCTTGCGTTGGCGGCGCTCGCTTTTGTCGGCATTTTCTTTTTCGCCGTGCCGTTTCCGCTGATTGTGCTTGCGGCGGGGGTGATCGGCTTTATCGGGGCACGCGCCGGCTCGCGTGCGTTCCAGGTCGGCGGCGGACATGCCGCGGCTAAAAATGCGGTTGCCGACAGTGAGAGCCTGCTTGGCGAAAATTTGCCGGAGCATGCGCGGCCCACACTCGCGCGGGCGGCGCGCGTCTCTGCGATCTGGTTGTCGCTTTGGCTACTTCCTGTGATCGCGGTCATCGCGTTTCTCGGGACCGAAAATGTCTTCGGCGCCATCGGCGCCTTTTTCTTCAAAATGGCGATTGTCACCTTCGGCGGCGCTTACGCGGTGCTCGCCTACATGGCGCAGCAGGCCGTCGAAACCTATGGATGGCTGAAACCCGGCGAGATGCTCGATGGGCTTGGCATGGCCGAGACGACGCCCGGCCCGCTCATCATGGTCGTGCAGTTCGTGGGCTTCATGGCGGCGTACCGCCATCCCGGCGCACTCCAGCCGATGCTTGCGGGTACGCTCGGCGGTCTGCTTGCGACGTGGTGCACTTTCGTGCCGTGCTTTCTGTGGATCGGCCTCGGTGCGCCCTTCATCGAGAGGCTGCGCGACAACAAGCCGCTCAACGGTGCGCTCGCCGGTATCACCGCTGCCGTGGTGGGTGTCATCCTAAACCTCGCGATCTGGTTCGCGTTGCACACGATCTTCGCCGAGCTGCGCCCGCTCACTTGGGGGCCGGTGCGCTTCGAAATCCCGGTTCTCGCCAGCGCGAATGTCTGGGCTTTGCTGCTGACGCTCGCGGCGATCGTGGCGGTGTTTCGTTTAAAGATCGGGATGATTCCGGTCCTCGCCGGCTGTGCAATCGTTGGCGTGATCCTGCATTTTGCGGGAATTGTCTGAGCGGAGAGCGCGATGCCTACGCGTGTCCCGCTTGCCGCGCGCGAGCCGCCCCGCTAAGACGGCCGGCCTTCCCAGGGGACGGAGCAATGGCCGAACCGCGCCGCGCCGCGCGCAACGACGATCTTTTGCCGGGAGCACGTATCCTGGTCGTCGAGGCACGCTTCTATGATGCGATTGGCGCGATGTTGCTCGAGGGTGCAACGGCAGCGATCCAGGCGGTGGGTGCGAACGCTACGGTCGTCTCTGTACCGGGTGCACTCGAAATCCCCGCCGCGATGGCGATCTCACTGGACTCCGCCGCGAATGTCGCGCGGGCATTCGATGGCGCCGTCGGCCTTGGCTGCATCATCCGCGGCGAGACCTATCATTTCGAGATCGTCGCAGGCGAAAGCGCGCGCGCTCTGATGGACATGTCGGTCGAGCGCAGATTCCCCATCGGCAACGGCATTCTCACCGTGGAAAATGAAGGACAGGCGCTGGTGCGTGCCGACCCGAAGCAACTCGACAAAGGCGGCGATGCCGCGCGCGCCGCGCTGGCACTCATCCGGCTGAAGCGCAATGTCGGGGCAGCCTGATGAGCCGTGCCGACCAGCGCTCTGCCGCACGCCTCGCCATCGTGCAGGCGCTTTATCAGATGGACGTGACCGGCAAAGGCCTCAACGAGATCCTCGCCGAGTTCGAGAGCTTTTGGATCGGCCGCGAAGTCGAGGGCGACGAGTATAAGCCCGCGGAGGTGGCGTTCTTTCGCGACATCCTCGCCGGCGTGCTGAAGGAGCAGCGCGCCATCGACCCAATGATCGACCACACGCTTGCGGAAAGCTGGCCGCTGAAGCGCGTCGAGGCGGTGATGCGCGCCGTGTTGCGCGCCGGCGCCTACGAGCTGAAAGCGCGCGCCGACGTGCCGGCGCGCGTCGTCATCACCGAATATGTCTCGGTTGCCAGCGCCTTTTTCGAGCGTGAGGAAGCCGGCATGACCAATGCCGTGCTCGATAAGCTCGCGCGGCAGTTGCGGCCCGGAGAATTGGATGACAAGGCGCCGCGGTTTAGTGCGTAATTTGCCGTATACGATACGGCTATGATCTCCGAAGACGATCTCATCGCGCGCTTTTTCGCGCCCATAGCAGGGCAGGGCGGCCTCGGCCTGCGCGACGATGCGGCGCTCGTGGCGATCAGTCCCGACGAAGAGCTCGTCGTCACGGCTGACGCGCTTGCCGCGGGCGTGCATTTCTTTGCCGATGATCCGCCGGAGTCGATCGCACGCAAGGCGCTGCGCGTGAATTTGTCCGATCTTGCCGCGAAAGGCGCGACGCCGTCAGGCTTTCTCTTGTCGCTCGCGCTGCCAAAGGATTGGCACGAGGATTGGCTTACGGAATTTGCCAATGCGCTGGCGAAAGACGCGCGCGACTTCGCATGCCCCCTCCTCGGTGGCGACACGATCCGCTCGCCGGGTGAATTGTTTCTATCGATCACCGCGCTTGGCGCCGTGCCGCGCGGCAAGATGGTGCGGCGTGACGGCGCGCGCGCCGCCGATCGCATCTATGTCTCGGGTACAATCGGCGATGCGGCGGCGGGATTGACGCTGCGCAGGCAGAAAGGGCCAGGCTTGTCGATCGACCAAGATGGCCGCGCGTTTCTACTCGACCGCTATCTGCATCCGCGGCCGCGGCTCGGATTGGCGCCGATCCTGCGTGCATATGCAACGGCGGCGATGGATATTTCGGACGGGTTCGCTGGCGATCTCACGAAAATGTTGCGCGTCTCTAGCGTGTCAGCGCGGATCGAGCTGCGCCACATTCCGTTATCAGATGCGGCCCGCAGCGCACTTGCGGCCGATCCAAGCCTGCATGACCGCCTTCTCACCGGCGGCGACGATTATGAGATTCTTTGTACGGTGCCGCCGCATGAGAGCGGGAGCTTCGAAGCTGCGGCGAAGAAGGCGACGATCGATGTGACCGCAATCGGAACGGTCGAGGCGGGACACGATGCGCCTTGTTTCCTTGATCAGGACGGCACAAAGAAAACTTTTGCTCGGGGATCATTCAGCCATTTCTGAAGGCATGCGATGAGCGGCCCCACCTTCCTCAGCCGTCCCGCCGACACTGCGCCGATGCAGTCGGAGGCGACGCTGCGCGGCAACGTTCTGCGGCTTGCGACCGGCACGGCGCTCGGCGGCGCCAATTCCATCGTCATCTTCGCCACCGGCTCAATCATCGGCGCGGAGATCGCGCCCGATCCGGCCTTGGCGACACTGCCGCTATCCATGTTTGTCGTAGGACTCGCGACCGGCACGCTGCCGACTGGCTGGATTTCGCGTGCGTATGGCCGCCGCGTCGCCTTCTTCATCGGCTGCGGCCTAGGCGCGCTCTGCGGGGCGCTCGCAACGATCGCGATCAGCACCGGCGCGTTCACGCTTTTCTGCGCCGCGACCTTCTGTGGCGGGCTTTATGCGGCAGTGGTGCAATCCTACCGCTTCGCCGCAGCCGACGGCGCGAGTCCCACTTGTCGGGCGAAAGCCGTCGCGTGGGTGCTTACCGGGGGTATTTTCGCCGGCATCGTCGGCCCGCAGCTCGTGCAATGGACGATGAACCTGTCGCCGCATCTTTTTGCCGCGAGCTATATCGGGCAGGGGGCGGTGGCGCTCCTTGCCATTTTCGTGCTCGCCGGCGTGCATGCGCCGCGCCCGGTGCCCGCGGATCTCCACGGCGGCCGCCCGCTTCGCAAGATCGTGCTGCGTAGCGATTTCCTGATCGCGGCGCTCTGCGGCGTCGTCTCCTACGCGCTGATGAACTTCGTCATGACCTCGGCGCCGCTCGCGATGCGCATGTGCGGCCATTCGCTCACCGATTCCAATCTCGGCATCCAATGGCACGTCATCGCCATGTATGGGCCGAGTTTCGTCACAGGTTCGCTGATCGCGCGTTTTGGTGCGAAACACATCGTTGCACTCGGCCTCGCACTGGAAGCCCTCGCCGCGCTCATTGGCCTTCTGGGGATCAGCGTCGCGCATTTCTGGTCGGCGCTGGTCGTGCTCGGTATCGGCTGGAATTTCGGCTTCGTCGGCGCCTCCGCCCTGGTGCTGGAGACGCACGCGCCCGCCGAGCGCAACAAGGTCCAGGCTTTCAACGATTTCCTCGTCTTCGGCACGATGGCCGTCGGCTCGTTTTCCTCCGGCCAGATTCTCGCGAATTCCGGCTGGTCGGCGGTCAATCTCGTGGTATTTCCGCCCGTTGCGATCGCGCTCGCGGCGCTGCTCCTTGCCAGCCGGCGGCAGGTTCGCGGAGGCTTGATCTAAGCGATTGCAGGCGCCTGCGCTTTCTGGCAAGAGGGCGCGCAAATGCGGCCGCCCGGCCGCAAATCCAAGGGCCGCGCGTCCGCGCGATGGCCCTCCGAAACAACAACGAAGACACGCGGAATAGAGGCGTTTCACCTATGGCTATTTGGCTCATCATCATCGGCGGGCTTCTGTCCGTCGTATACGGCGGCGTGACGGTCGGCCAACTCATGCGCGCGGATGCGGGCTCGGCCCGCATGCAGGAGATCGCCGGGGCGATCGCGGAGGGCGCGCAGGCCTATCTCAAGCGCCAGTACACGACGATTGCTGGGGTAGGGCTCGTCATCTTCATCGGCCTCGGCCTGCTCCTGTCCTGGCCGGTCGCCATTGGCTTCCTGATCGGCGCCATTCTGTCGGGCGCGGCCGGCTTCATCGGCATGAATGTGTCGGTGCGCGCCAATGTCCGCACGGCTCAGGCCGCTTCACAATCGCTCGGCGCCGGCCTCGATATTTCCTTCAAGGCGGGTGCGGTCACCGGCATGCTCGTCGCCGGCCTCGCCTTGCTTGGTGTCTCGGTCTATTTCTGGGTCCTAACCGGGCCGGGCGGCCATGCCATCGATGATCGCCTCGTCATCGACGCGCTGGTCGCGCTCGGCTTCGGCGCCTCGCTGATCTCGATCTTCGCCCGTCTCGGCGGCGGCATCTTCACCTAAGGTGCCGATGTCGGCGCCGACCTCGTCGGCAAGGTCGAGGCCGGCATTCCCGAGGACGATCCGCGCAATCCTGCGACGATCGCCGACAATGTCGGTGACAATGTCGGCGACTGCGCCGGCATGGCCGCTGACCTCTTCGAGACCTACGCGGTGACGGTGGTGGCGACGATGGTGCTCGCCTCGATCTTCTTCCGCGGCCAGCCGGTTCTCGCCAACATGATGCTCTACCCGCTGGCGATCTGCGCCGTCTGCATCGTGACCTCGATCATCGGCACGTATTTCGTGAAGCTCGGCGCCAACAATTCGATCATGGGCGCGCTCTACAAAGGCCTGATCGCGGCGGGCGTCCTGTCGATCGGCGGCCTGGCAATCGCCACGCATTTCCTGATCGGCTGGGGAACTGCCGGCAAGACCGGCACGATCGAAATCACCGGAACGAACCTGTTCATCTGCGGCATCGTCGGCCTGATCGTGACCGGGCTGATCGTCTGGATCACCGAGTACTATACCGGCACCGGCAAGCGTCCGGTCGTGTCGATCGCGCAGGCCTCGGTGACCGGCCACGGCACCAACGTCATCCAGGGCCTCGCCGTATCGCTCGAAGCGACCGCGCTGCCGGCGCTCGTCATCGTTGCGGGTATCATTTCGACCTACCAGCTCGCCGGTCTGTTCGGCACCGCCATCGCCGTGACCACGATGCTCGGCCTTGCCGGCATCATCGTCGCGCTCGATGCGTTCGGCCCGGTGACCGACAACGCCGGCGGTATCGCCGAGATGGCCGGCCTGCCTAAGGAAGTGCGTCACTCGACCGACGCGCTCGACGCTGTCGGCAACACGACCAAGGCGGTAACGAAGGGCTATGCCATCGGCTCCGCAGGCCTTGGCGCGCTCGTCCTGTTCGCGGCTTACACCAACGACATCGCGGCCTTCACGAAGAGCGGCGTGCCCTACTTCAAGGATGTCGGCAACGTCTCGTTCGACCTGTCCAATCCTTATGTCGTCGCGGGCCTCATCTTCGGCGGCATGATCCCGTATCTCTTCGGCGGTATCGCCATGACCGCCGTCGGCCGCGCCGCCGGTTCGGTAGTGGAAGAAGTGCGCCGCCAGTTTCGCGAGAAACCCGGCATCATGCAGGGCACCGAGCGCCCGGATTACGCGCGCGCCGTCGACCTGCTGACGCGCGCCGCCATTCGCGAGATGATCATCCCCTCGCTGCTGCCGGTGCTCGCGCCCTTCGTCGTTTATTTCGGCGTGCTGTTCCTGTCGGGCTCCAAAGCCAATGCATTCGCGGCGCTCGGGGCCTCGCTGCTCGGAGTCATCGTCAACGGCCTGTTCGTTGCGATATCGATGACGTCAGGCGGCGGCGCCTGGGACAACGCCAAAAAGAGTTTTGAAGACGGCTTCGTCGACCGGCACGGCGTCACCCATCTGAAGGGCTCCGAGGCGCACAAGGCTTCGGTGACCGGCGACACGGTCGGCGACCCCTACAAGGATACGGCGGGTCCGGCGGTGAACCCGGCGATCAAGATCACCAACATCGTCGCGCTGTTGCTGCTCGCGATTCTGGCGCATCACTGAACGGCGCGAAGCACCCGAATAAGAAAACGCCCGGCAGTGCCGGGCATTTTTGTTCGCAGCTTCAAGTGTCTTAGCTAAACTTCAACAGACCCGTCAGCATCTGCCGAAGAAAGTTCTGCTCCGAGCCGGCGGTCGGCGTCGTCCGGCTTAGAACGTCGATGACCTGTCCGTCCTCGAGCCCGTAATTGGCGATACGCTCGACTTTCTTCTGCTTGCTGAAATACACCGCGATCACGCGCTGATCGGTGACGGATGGATTCATAAACCTGAATTTCCGTTCGACGCGCTGGCTGATGTAATACCAGGCGTCCCCGCCGACAGTGGAGGTCGTGGAAGGAGTACCAAGCGTCGAGAGCACCTGCTCGGCCGGCATGCCCGGCGTCACCTTGTCGAGTCCGGAATTGGTTGAGAGATACCCTCGGCTGATCGTGCCGTCATAGCCTAGGCAGCCGACAAGCGGCATGGCGAGGCAAAGCGCCCCGGCAAGCATTCCCGCGCGCCGCGCGCCGCGCCCGAATCGCGACCTGACCGATTGCATTCCCAAGCCGCTCATATGCCCGCTCCGAACCACGGCACCCCCGCGGGTGATAATCAGAAGACGGCGCAAAGCGATCATATCTTGCGCCTGTCGACAGAGGTCCGTAATCCCGAGGTTAGCCAAAAGCATGGCAAGAGCCGGGCACCATCGCACTCCCAAGCTGCCGAATGAGATCAGGGATGCTCACTAAACTGTTGCGGCCCCGTGGCAATCGCCAGCTGATCGATGATCTGCATGGCCGGATCGTGGCGGCGGCGCGGCGCCCTGCATTGTTTCTACCGCCTTATGACGTGCCCGATACCATCGAAGGACGATTCGACCTCTTGGTGCTGCTTACGATTCTCGTCCTGCGGCGACTGGAGAGTTTGCCGGACCCAGGACCGGAGATCACCCAGGAGCTTATCGACACGACGTTCGAGCATCTGGACGCGGGCTTGCGTGAAATGGGGGTTGGGGACCTCACGGTGCCCAAGCGCATGAAGAAACTCGCCGAAGCCTTTTCCGGCCGCAGCGCGGTCTATCGAGACGCGCTTGCGAAGGATGGGCGGGCCTTTGCAGCCGCAATCGCCCGCAACATCTATGGAAGTGACAATAGCGACCCGCGGGCGCACGCGCTCACGGCTTATTGCGAGGATGTCGTCGCGGAGCTCGGGCGGGCCGAGCTTCCAATGCTCGTCGCTGAGCCGCCTTTCCCCGATCCGGAGATCCGCCATGTCCGGCCACGCTGATGCCAAGCTTCCCCCGGCTTTCTCCCGGCCGCTGGAGGTCAGGGAGGTGCCCCCGGAAGGGCTGGACCTGACAATTTCGGCAACCGAAGCGGAGCGTCAGGCCGTCGCGGCCGAGAATGGGCTGGAGAGGCTGGCGAAGCTCGAGGGCAACTTTCGTGTCTTGCCCCGGGGCAAGGATGGGCTCGCGGCAACCGGCGAGGTGCGGGCGCGGGTCACGCAAATCTGCGTTGTCACGCTCGACCCCTTCGACTCCGAGATCGTTGAGCCGATCGATGTGAAATTCGCGCCGGCGACCGTTCCCGCTGAAGCGGGAATGCCTGGGGGAATCGCACCCCGCCGCCGCCGGCGCGGCGCTCGGCTTGAGGATTCGGCGGCTGCAGCCATTCCAACTATGGAGTGGGAGGCGGAGGACCCGCCGGATCCGATTGTCGACGGGCGGATCGATCTCGGGGCACTAGCGGCCGAATTCCTGGCCCTCGCCCTTGACCCCTATCCGCGCAAGCCGGGCGTCGAATTCGAAGAGCCCGAGACCGTGGCAGATGACCCGGTCGGGGAGAGCCCGTTTTCCAAGCTGCAGGCGTTAAAAGGGATCCTGCCGTCGTAGCGGAAAGGCGGCACTGCGCGAATATCTGCATGAGGGCGCCCCGCCAGCCTGTTGCCGTGCGCCTTTCCGCCACTATTGTCCGCCACCCGAACGCTGCGCCCAAGCTGGCGTTAGATGACTGACGCAAACGTTCTCCAGCCAAACGCCTTTTCTCATGCGCAGTGCCGCGGAGCTGCAACAACCATGAACAAGCCGGTTCGCATCGCCCTCGACGCCATGGGCGGCGATTTCGGGCCGGAGGTCGTCATCCCCGGCGCGGCATTGGCCCTGGAGCGGCGGCCCGACGCAAACTTCATTTTCTTCGGCAAGGAAGCGGTCGTGCGTCCGCTGCTGGACGTGCAGCCGAAGCTCGCGGCGCGTTCGACCCTCAAGCACACGGATGTCGCGATCCAGATGCACGAGAAGCCGACACAGGCTCTGCGCACGGGACGCCGTACCTCCTCCATGTGGATGGCGCTTGAAGCGGTGAAGACCGGTGAGGCCGATTGCGCTGTCTCCGCCGGGAATACCGGTGCGCTCATGGCAATGGCCAAGATTTGCCTGCGTACCATGGTGCAGATCGAGCGCCCGGCGCTCGCCGCGATCTGGCCCACCATCCGCGGCGAATCGATTGTGCTCGACGTCGGTGCGAGCATCGGCGCGGATGCGCAGCATCTGGTCGATCTCGCGGTCATGGGCGCGGCCATGGCCCATATCCTCTTCGACCTTGAGCGCCCGACGGTAGGCCTCCTCAATGTCGGGGTTGAGGAGATCAAGGGCCTGGAGGAAGTAAAGGCGGCTTCACGGATGTTGCGGGAGGCCGATCTGCCGGCGCTCTCCTACCAGGGTTTCGTCGAAGGAGACGATATCGGCAAAGGCACCGTTGACGTCGTTGTAACCGAGGGCTTTGCTGGAAATATCGCGCTGAAGAGCGCCGAGGGCACGGCCAAGCAGGTCGCGCAATATTTCCGCGATGCCATGAACAGAAGCCTGACCGCAAAGATCGGATACTTTTTCGCCCGGCGCGCGTTCGACGCTTTGCGGGACAAGATGGATCCGCGTCATGCCAACGGCGGGGTTTTCCTGGGACTGGAGGGCGTGGTCATTAAGAGCCATGGCGGAACCGACGCTCTGGGCTATGCCGGGGCCATTGAAATCGGCTACGAGATGGTTCGGCATCGGCTCCTTGACCGAATCCGCGAGACGCTGATGCTTGACGACGAGGACCCCGCTCCCGTGCCGAGTTTGCCGGCGCGAAATCCCGCGATCGGTCCAGACTAAAGGAAATTAATCAAGCGTGCCGTCACGACAGAATTCTTTGCGGTCCGTTGTTCTTGGCGTCGGTTCCTACTTACCCGAGCACATCGTAACCAATGCCGACCTCGAGTCGCGGGTGGAAACGTCCGACGAGTGGATCGTGCAACGCACGGGCATTCGCCAGCGTCATATCGCGGACAAGAGCGAAACGACATCCACGCTCGCGATACGCGCCGCCGAAGCTGCGCTCGCCGATGCCGGTCGCAGCGCAGATGACGTCGATCTGATCATCGTGGCGACGTCGACGCCGGACTATACCTTTCCTGCTGTCGCAACGCAGGTTCAGGCCGCGCTCGATATCCGCGTCGGCGCAGCCTTCGATCTACAGGCGGTTTGTTCGGGCTTTGTGTTTGCGATCGCTACCGCTGACAAGTTTTTGACGTCGGGAACCAACAAGCGCGCGCTCGTCATCGGTGCGGAGACTTTTTCGCGCCTAATGGACTGGAAGGATCGCACGACCTGCGTGCTGTTCGGCGACGGGGCCGGGGCGGTACTGTTGGAAGCGCAGGAGTCGAACGGCGAGCTCTGCGAGCGCGGCGTTCTCACCTCCCATCTGCGTTCCGATGGCCGGCATCGCGAAAAGCTTTATGTTGACGGGGGTCCTTCCGCGACCGGCACTGTCGGACACCTGCGCATGCATGGGCGCGAAGTATTCCGCCACGCTGTCGGTATGGTGACGGATGTCGTCGAGGATGCGTTTGCGGCGACTGGCACGCGAGCCGATGATCTCGACTGGTTCGTACCGCATCAGGCGAACCGGCGCATTATCGACGCATCGGCCGAAAAGCTTGGCATCGCGCGGGAGAAGGTCGTTGTGACCGTCGATCGCCACGGCAATACGTCGGCGGCCTCCATCCCGCTGGCGCTTGCGGAGGCGCATGCCGATGGCCGTATCAAAAAGGGCGATCTCGTCATGATCGAAGCGATGGGAGGTGGCTTCACATGGGGCTCCGCCTTGATACGATGGTGAGCATGGGGCACTGTGTCTCGTCAGCGTCCGTCCAGCCGGACAGAGGGCGATGACATCCATTTCCGAGCTTCGTTCATGTCCAGTACGAATTCGGCGTCAGCATTGCGGATGAGAGAGGCTGAGGCCCCGGCGAGTGGTTCGGCTGGCAATGCGCGCACGCTCACCCGCGCCGACCTCACTGATGCCGTTTACCGTCGTGTCGGCTTATCACGTAGCGAATCCGCTGCGCTGGTCGAATCCGTGCTCGACGAGATCTGCGATGCATTGGTGCGGGGCGAGACCGTCAAGCTGTCTTCCTTCGGCTCATTTGTCGTGCGCTCCAAGGGCGAGCGCATCGGCCGCAACCCGAAAACCGGCGTGGAAGTGCCGATCACGCCCCGCCGAGTGATGGTGTTCAAACCGTCGAACACTTTGAAGGCGGCAATCAACGGAGACGTTGCGAACGGCGAAGAGGACACGTAAAAGGAAGGGCTGGTTCCACATCGTTGCGCTGGACAGCGAGTAAGGAGGAGCCCGTGTCAGTCGCTAGTTTTCAAGAAACCGTAGAAGCCGCCGGTTATGCAAAAGTCATCGTCGCGCTAAAAGCCCCTGTTCAGGCTGCGACGGCAGCCACTGCTGGAACTGGAGCCACTGCTGCGACGAGAGCCAGCACCATGGCCGCGGCTGCACGAGGGCCTGCATTCACGCGGAGCGCCGCGGCCTCGCATGCGAGATCTGTGGCGCAGGCTCTGGGAAACCATTTCATCTTTCCCAATCAGGTCGAAGTTCCGCGGGCTGCGACCGCAGCGGCGGGCTCACGCATTGGCCTCTCTCTACGGTCGGGCGGCCAGCTTTCTGCCCGGCCGGCACCGCAGACTCCACGCGTGCGCGTTTTCCCCCGCCTGGGACTAGCCCTTGGTTACGTCAATATGTCGGGAGCCGTCGCGCTGGAAGCCGACGAAAGGGTGTACGCCGTTCACAAGGCGCCTGTGCTTAGTCTCATCCGACCAACGAACGTCAAGCTCGTTACGCCAAAACGGGCGGTGACCTGGGGCATCACACGGCTCGGCGTCGAACGTTTGTGGGATGCGGGTTACACCGGAAAAGGCGTAATCGTTGGACATCTTGATACGGGCGTCGACGGTTCGCACCCCGCTCTTCAGGATGCTATCAGCGCCTTTGCCGAATTCGACATGTCCGGCAACATGGTCCCGAATGCGAAGGCGCACGATAGTGATCAACACGGCACGCATACCGCGGGAACGATCGCCGGTCGCACGACTTCGAAGGGGACGTTCGGCATTGCTCCGGGCGCCCAACTCGCTTGTGGTATGGTGATCGAAGGCGGGCAGGTCATCGATCGCATTCTTGCTGGCATGGAATGGCTGATAGAGCAGAAATGCCGGATTCTGAGCATGTCGCTGGGGTTACGCGACTTTACGCCGGCATTTCAGGCCGTCATCGACGGGCTGCGCGCGGCCGGCATACTTCCCGTCATTGCGGTCGGAAACGAGGGACCGGATACGAGCAGGTCACCGGGCAACTACGCCAACGTTCTTTCTGTCGGCGCGCTTGATCGCGGCGATATCGTTGCCGACTTCTCAAGCAGTCAGAAGTTCAACCGTGCCGAGGATCCGTTGGTGCCCGATCTCGTTGCTCCCGGAGTAGGTGTCCTATCGTGTATTCCAAACGGGCGCTACGCCGAGATGGACGGCAGTTCGATGGCCACTCCCCATATGGCGGGGCTGGCAGCGCTTCTCTTTCAGGCCAAACCGAACGCGACGATCGATGAAGTCGAACGCGCAATCCTCGGATCGTGTCAGCGGCCGGCGGGTATGATCGCCGATCGGGGCAATCGTGGTGTTCCGGATGCTGTGCGCGCATTCGAACTGCTGACCGGGACGCAGCTTCCTGCCGCGGCGGCAGCGGCCGCAGCCCCCCGGCGGCAACGCCGGGCAAAGGTTGCAAGACGGGCGCAAGCTGGACGGCATCGGAGTGCCCCCACCGGCCCCAAAAAGCAGAACAGGGTTGCTGCCGGAAAAAGGAAGAGGTCTTCTCCCGGTGGAAAGAAGCGGCGGGCTGTAAGACGATGACTAGATGAGGCCTGGAGGAACCCTATATAGGGTTCCTGAGGTACGAATTGGTCATGTCAGAATACGCGGGTTCGAAAGAGTGGTCGCCGGAATCCATTCGCGAGAAGCTCAAGAGGAGCGCTTCTCCGGGGGTGGGAGCCAGCGCGCAGGTCTTTCTTCACGAGAGTGTTCCCGCGGGCTCTTTGTCGGAGGTTCTGACCAGGATGGTCTCGGCGGCCGAGAAAAAGATCGGCCGCTCCGCCTCGGTTCAGGTGGGGAAGTTGCATCCGCTTGCAAAATCCGCATCCGTCACCGGCGATCCCGACGTGATCGCCGCGATGGCGAGTGACTCGCAGGTCAAGGCCATATTGCCCTCGGTAATCGACGACATTTACCCCAAGCCTCTAAACGTAAAAGAAGTTTAGGCCGCTTCGAACTGCGCTCCGGCCCGATGTAAGCCGCGGTCGCGGCTTATGCCCCAACAAGCGGGTTGGACCAGAACTGCAGCCAATATGCGCTGATACATGCGGTGACGAAACTTTAGCCAGCATCACCGCATTGACATGCAGTTTAACCCTGGGCTTCACCGTATGAACGGACACGGTCCCAAGCAGCGCTCCGGCGGCTCATGGCTGTGGCTCCTGCTGCTGATCCCCTACATCGGGCTCCTCTGGGTCCCCTTCTACAATCACGTTGAGCCGAAGCTTTTCGGCTTCCCTTTCTTCTACTGGTACCAGCTCCTGTGGGTGCCGATCTCGGCCGTGCTGACCTGGATCGTTTATCAGGGGCTCGATCACAATGACTGAGATTGATCCCGTCCCACTTGCCGTCTGTGTCTTCTTCTTCGCGCTCGTGACGGTGATGGGCTTCGTCGCGGCGCGTTGGCGCGTGCCGAAGAACCTCGCCAGCATCGACGAATGGGGTCTCGGCGGGCGTCAGTTCGGCACCTGGATCACCTGGTTTCTCGTCGGAGGCGACTTCTATACGGCCTACACGGTGATCGCCGTTCCCGCGCTGGTCTACGCCGTCGGCGCTTACGGGTTCTTCGCGCTACCTTACACGATCATCGTCTATCCCTTCGTCTTCGCCGTGATGCCCGTTCTATGGAAGCGCGCCGCCGACCGCGGCTATGCGACATCGGCGGACGTCGTGCACGGCATGTACAATTACCGGCCATTGGAACTGGCTGTTGCCGTGACCGGTGTGATCGCGACGATGCCGTATATCGCGCTGCAGCTGATCGGCATGGCAGCGGTGATCAAGGCGCTCGGCCTCACCGGTGAAATACCGCTGATCATCGCCTTCGTGATCCTGGCCCTCTACACCTACTCATCCGGACTCCGCGCGCCGGCGCTGATCGCCTTCGTCAAAGACATCATGATCTACATCGTGGTGATCGCCGCAGTTGTGATCATTCCAGCGAAACTCGGCGGTTATGGCGCCATTTTCGATGCGGCGGATGCAGCCTTCAAAGCCAAGGGCTCGGGCGGCATTACTCTCGCACCCGCACAGTTCTTTCCGTATGCGTCGCTGGCATTAGGCTCAGCGCTCGCCGCCTTCATGTATCCGCACACGCTGACCGGTATCTTCGCCAGCCGCAGCGGCGATACCATCCGCAAGAACGCGATCCTGTTACCAGCCTACACCCTGTTGCTGGGGTTGATCGCGCTTCTCGGCTACATGGGTATCGCCGCGGGCCTGAAAGTCGCAAGCAACAACGATATCGTCCCGGCGCTGTTCAAGAGCCAATTTCCGAACTGGTTTGCAGGGTTTGCTTTTGCCGCGATCGGCATCGGCGCCCTCGTGCCGGCGGCGGTGATGAGCATCGGCGCGGCAAATCTGTTCACCCGCAACTTCTGGAAGGCCTACGTCAATCCGCAGATTGACCACGCGGGCGAGGCGCAGGTGGCGAAAATCACCTCGCTGATCGTGAAAGTGGGTGCGCTCCTCGTCATCCTCTTCCTGCCGACGCAGTTCGCGCTCGACCTGCAACTGCTCGGCGGGTTGTGGATCATGCAGACGCTGCCGGCGCTGATTTTCGGGCTCTTCTTCAGCTGGTTCCGCGCGCCGGCGCTGCTTGCGGGCTGGGCCGCGGGGTTCTTTATCGGCACCTGGATGGCATGGACGGACGGCCTGAAGCCGCTGCACACGCTCGCGCTCGGCTCAATGTCGGTGACGCTCTATGTCGGCCTGATCGCACTTGCAATCAACATCATCGTCGCGGTGCTCGTGAACCTCGTTGTGCCGGCGCGGCGGGCGGCGATGCGACCCGCGCAGTAGCAGGTTCAGGGTTTCAGTGGAATTACCGCGAGGGGTCACCCCATGCTGATCGGCATTGCGGTTTATGAAGGCGTCGACCTCATGGACGTCACCGCGCCCTACGAGATTTTCAACTGGGCTTCGGCTGCAACCAATGGCGTGCCGCCGATCGAGGTGAGAATTATCGGCGAAGGGCGCAAGTGTCACGTCCCGCGATGGGCTGACATTCAACACCCAGGACCGCTTGGATAAGGTCGGCCAGTTAGACGTCATCTGGGTTCCCGGCGGGGACCCGGCTGCGCTCGCCCCAATGATGAACGGGAAGCAGCCCACATATGTCGACTTTTTGAAAAAGCAGAGCACCAAGGCCCATTATATCTCTTCGGTTTGCGAAGGTGCCCTTCTCTTGGCCGCCGCAGGTTTGCTCGACGGTTCAAGGCGACAACGCACTGGCGCTTCGTCCCTTGTTTGAAGAAGTTCCCGAACGTGAAAGTCGTCGAGGGACATCCGCGCTTCGTGGTGGATGGCAATCGTATCACTGGCGGAGGCATCTCGTCTGGACTCGACGAAGCATTGAAGCTTGTCGAAATCCTCACAAGCCGTGCAGTGGCTGAGGACGTGCAGCTGACGATGCAGTATTACCCGGATCCACCGGTGTCGAGCTCAATTCCCCCGGCCGGTGATTGTTTTTTTAGCTGGTAAACCGCATGAAGCCGGGAGAGTTTTCGGTTGCCTCCGGCTCTTGCGGCAAGCCATAGGCTTTAAACCTCTCTATCGTTCGCGCGATCTCGTCGTCGGGAAGCACGTGCGGCTTTCCGATCTGCAGCGCCGCCGCATACTGCTTGCACAGCGTCTCGACCTCGATCGCCAGCCACATCGCTTTGTCGAGATCGGAGCCGACCGCGATCATGCCGTGATTGGCGAGCAGACAGGCGTTTCGCCCTTCGAGTGCAGCAAGGGCGATCGCTGATAATTCTGCCGTGCCGTAGCTCGCGTAACCGCCGCAGCGGATCGTCGGCCCACCGGCGGCGGCAATCATGTAGTGCACGGCGGGAATATCCTCGCGGCAGATCGCAAAGGCCGTGGCGTATATCGGATGCGCATGCACGATGGCGCCGACATCTGCGCGCGCTTGCATGATGTCGCAGTGAAAGCGCCATTCGGACGAGGGTTTCAGGCGATGCTCGTGTGAACCATCGAGCTTCATCGGTACGATGTCATCGGCTTTCATCCTCGCGTAGGGGAGGCCGGAGGGTGTGATCAAAAGCCCGTCGCCCGAGCGCACCGCAATGTTGCCGGATGTGCCCTGGTTGATGCCAAGCGTGGTCATTTGGCGACAGGCCTCGACGATCGACTGCCGGATCGCGAACTCATCCCGGGCGCTCACGGAAGCCCTTCTCAGCGTTTCATGCGGCCGCCGACATTCCTC
This sequence comes from Methylobacteriaceae bacterium, assembly GCA_034669525.1. GTDB lineage: Bacteria > Pseudomonadota > Alphaproteobacteria > Rhizobiales > Beijerinckiaceae > JAFASC01. The sequence continues at coordinate 24,996 of JAXDNH010000193.1, forward strand.
AATTCCGGGAACGGCAGCATCGGTGCGCCAGCACAGCGCGCGTCAGGCGGCGCGGCCGTCACCTTGTACTCAAACGCCGTCTTCGGCGGCGGCTGGAAGACGAGCTGTGGCGGCGTCACGTTGATCTTATCTATGATGACAAGAAGGGGTTCGAGCCCGCTATAATCTCCGGTCGCGAGCACACGGTCGATTGCAACGCACACGCCCGTGCCCACAAGGGGAATGTCGTAGATCGTTCCAATGCGTGCCTGGCGGATCCTGTCGGGCTCGGCGAGCCACTGATTGCGGTACTTGACGATCAGCTGTCTGGCTTCGGCAAGATCGAAAGCCGCCCGCGCCGGCGACAAGCCCGCCAGCAGGAAGAAGGGACATAT
>JAXDNH010000194.1:0-20241 GCA_034669525.1 Methylobacteriaceae bacterium
CGAGGCAGCAGCCAACGAACGTTGGGGAGAGAAGCAGCTTCGCATAAGGCGCGCGCTCTGCAACGACGCCGGGCGCAGGTTTGGCATCGAGCGGTCCTTCACGGCCGAAGACAAGCCACAGCCCAACCCAGACAAGGCCGACAATTCCGAGCGCACCGAACGCCCAGTGCCAGGATTTGTTGATGATGATCCAGTTGAGCAAGGGGACCGCGAGAATGACGCCGAACGATGAGCCTTGTGAGAGGATGGCAGTCGGCAGCGTTCGCTGGTGATCCGGAAACCACTTGAAGACCGAATGAACTGCAACTGAAAATGCAGGGCCTTCGCCCGCACCAAGAATGACGCGACAGATCAGCAAGGTGGTAAAGCCGACCGTTCCAAGCATCGGGAATTGTGAGAGAGCCCACACCAGCGCGAGGCCCGGGAGGACCCAGCGGGTGGGCACGCGATTTATGATGAAGCCGAAGACGATGGCGGAGATAGAGAACAAAAAGAAGAACGAAGAGCCGAGCAGACCGAAATCTGTCGGCGACAGGTTGAGCTCAGTCATGATCGGCACACCTGCCAGACCAACGACGATCTTGTCAGCGAAATTCAGGACCATGTACAGAAACAGCAGGGCGACCATTCCCCATGCGGCCCGAGGAGTTTGTGCAGGCGTTTCGGTCGGCATGTGTTCCTCCGGGTCGCCTGTTCTGTCGCTGGATTTTGGTTCCAGCTTTCGTGACGAGCCGCTAGCCAAACGCGACGTTTAGAACCTCATAGCTCTTGCCGCCGCCGGGCGTATTCACCTCGACCGTGTCGCCGATCTTCTTGCCGATCAGCGCGCGTGCGATAGGCGATGTGATCGACACCTTGCCGCTCCTCACGTCAGCTTCGTTCTCGCCGACGATCTGGTAGCGCTTTTGTTCTTCGGTATCTTCGTCGACGAGCGTCACAGTCGCGCCGAACATCACCGAAGTTCCCGACAATTTCGAGACATCGATCACTTCGGCGCGCGACAGTCTGTCTTCGAGTTCGGCGATGCGGCCCTCATTATGGCCCTGTGCCTCTTTGGCAGCGTGATATTCGGCATTCTCCGAGAGGTCACCATGGGAGCGCGCCTCCGCAATCGCCTGAATGATGCGCGGGCGTTCGATCTGCTGGCGCCGCTTCAGCTCCTCCTCGAGAGCGGCATAGCCGGCGGTTGTCATCGGCACTTTATCCATCATATCCGTCCTAATATTCCCACTCTGGCCCGGTGCTCCTTCACCTCAGCCAATCGAGCGTGCCGGCAAGCGGCACCGCCTTAAAAATAATCCTGGAGTGCCCTCACTTCGAGATCGCCGGCGATATAGGCCTTGATGCCCTGCGTTGCGGCGATCGCACCGGCTAGAGTGGTGTAATAGGGCACCTTATGCAAGAGGGCGGCGCGGCGCAGCGAGCGGGAGTCGGTGAGCGCCTGCGTGCCTTCCGTCGTGTTAAAGACGAGCTGGATCGAGCCGTTCTTGATCGCGTCGACGATATGCGGACGCCCTTCCGAGACCTTGTTGACCTTCGCCGCCGAGAGACCCTGCTCCTGCAGAAATCGCGCGGTGCCGCCGGTCGCCGTGAGGCTAAAGCCGAGATCGGCGAGCAGCCGCGCCGTATCGACGACGCGTGCTTTGTCGACGTCGCGCACGGAAATGAATACGTTACCCGAACGCGGCACCTTTGTGCCGCCACCGAGCTGACTCTTCGCGAACGCGATATCGAACGAGCGGTCGAGGCCGATGACCTCGCCGGTCGAGCGCATTTCCGGGCCAAGCACCGTGTCGACGCCGGGAAAGCGCGCGAAGGGAAACACGGATTCCTTGACAGCGACGTGATCGTTCACGGCGGGTCGCAGGTTGAATGAGGCGAGGCTTTCGCCGGCCATGATGCGCGACGCGATTTTGGCGATCGGCTGACCGACGACTTTGGCCACAAAGGGGACTGTGCGCGAGGCGCGCGGATTGACTTCAAGGACATAAATTTCACCGTCCTTCAGCGCGTATTGCACATTCATCAGACCGCCGACATTCAGCGCCAGCGCCATCCTTTTCGTCTGCTCTTCCAACTGCGCGATCATCTCCGGCGAGAGCGAGCGCGGCGGCAGCGAGCAGGCGCTGTCGCCCGAATGGATGCCGGCTTCTTCGATATGCTCCATGATGCCGCAGATGAAAACGTCTTTCCCGTCGCAGAGGCAATCAACGTCAACCTCGATCGCGTCGGCGAGATAGCGGTCAAAGAGCAGCGGATTGCGGCCGAGTACCATATTGATCTGGCCGGTCTTATCATTCGGATAGCGCGCCTTGACGTCGGACGGCACAAGGCTCGGAAGCGTGCCGAGCAGGTAATCATCAAATGCGCTTTCGTCGCGTATGATCGCCATCGCGCGGCCGCCAAGCACGTAAGAGGGACGCACGACGAGGGGTAGTCCGAGTTCAGCTGCGACGAGGCGTGATTGCTCGACCGAATAGGCGATGCCGTTCTTGGGCTGCTTCAGGTGCAGTTTGTCGAGCAGGCGCTTGAACTGGTCGCGATCCTCGGCGAGGTCGATCGACTCGACGGACGTACCGAGAATCGGGATGTCTGCGTCCTGCAGCCCCTTCGCGAGCTTCAGCGGCGTCTGGCAGCCGAACTGCACAATGACACCGGCAAGGGTGCCGTTCTGTTTTTCCTTGCGCAGGATTTCGAGCACATCTTCGGTGGTCAAAGGCTCGAAATAGAGGCGGTCCGACGTGTCGTAATCCGTCGACACAGTTTCCGGATTGCAGTTGATCATGATTGTTTCAAAGCCTGCTTCCGCGAGTGCGAAACAGGCATGACAGCAGCAGTAGTCGAATTCGATGCCCTGGCCGATGCGGTTCGGTCCGCCGCCGAGGATAACGATCTTCTTGGCGTCGCGCGGCCGCGCCTCGCAGCGGGGCTGTCCCGCAAACGGCGCCTCGTAAGTCGAATACATGTAGGCCGTCGGCGAGGCGAACTCGGCCGCGCATGTATCGATGCGTTTGTAGACGGGGTGCACGTCGAGCCGCTCGCGTACAGCCGCGACCTCTGCCTCGCTCTTGCCAGCGAGAACAGAAAGCCGCACATCCGAAAAGCCCATGGCTTTAAGCATGCGCAAGTTTGCGGCATCCGGCGGCAGGCCGAAGCGGCGGACCTTCGCTTCCATCTCCACGATCTCGGCCATGCGGTCGATGAACCACAAATCGATCCTGCAGGCGTCATAGATCTCTTGGCGCGTGACCCCGATTCGCAGCGCCTGCGCGACGACGCGGAGCCGGTCGGGCGTCGGCGTGCCGAGCGCGGCGCGCAGCACCGCGCGATCATCGCCATGGCCCAGACCTTCGATTTCGATTTCATCCAAACCGGAAAGGCCTGTCTCTAGCGAGCGCAGTGCCTTCTGCAGGCTTTCGCCGAACGTGCGGCCGATCGCCATCGCTTCGCCGACCGATTTCATCGCGGTCGTCAGCACCGGCTCGGCGCCGGGAAATTTCTCAAAGGCAAAGCGGGGAATTTTGGTGACGACATAGTCGATCGTCGGTTCGAAGGATGCGGGAGTCGCGCCGCCGGTGATGTCGTTGGCGATCTCGTCGAGCGTGTAGCCGACGGCGAGTTTCGCGGCCACTTTTGCGATCGGAAAACCCGTCGCTTTCGAGGCGAGCGCGGAGGAGCGCGACACGCGCGGATTCATCTCGATGACGATCATGCGTCCCGTCGCGGGATCGATCGCAAATTGCACGTTCGATCCGCCGGTCTCAACGCCGATCTCGCGCAAGACCGCGATCGAAGCGTCGCGCATCACCTGATATTCTTTATCTGTGAGCGTGAGGGCCGGCGCGACGGTGATTGAGTCACCGGTATGCACGCCCATCGGATCGACGTTCTCGATCGAGCAGATGATGATGCAATTGTCCGCCTTGTCGCGGACCACCTCCATCTCGAATTCTTTCCAGCCGAGGACGCTCTCCTCGACCAGCACTTCGTTGGTAGGCGACGCATCGATGCCGCGCTCGACGATCTCGATGAACTCGGTCTTGTTGTAGGCAATGCCGCCGCCGGTGCCGCCGAGGGTGAAGGAGGGGCGGATGATCGCCGGCAGGCCGATATCGTCGAGCGCGGCGAGCGCCGCCGACAGCGTTTTGACGTGATGCGAGCGCGGCGTCTCCAGCCCGATTTTGGTCATCGCCTTCTGGAACCGCTCGCGATCCTCGGCCTTGTCGATCGCTTCCGCAGTCGCGCCGATCATCTCGATGTCGAATTTCTGTAAGATCCCCATCCGCTTTAGGGACAGCGCGCAGTTGAGCGCCGTCTGGCCGCCCATTGTCGGCAGCAACGCGAAGCCGCCCGATTCGACATAGCGCTCCTTCTCGATGATCTTGGCGACGATTTCCGGCGTGATCGGCTCGACATAGGTGCGGTCGGCCATGTCCGGGTCGGTCATGATCGTCGCCGGATTGGAGTTCACCAGAACGATCCGATAGCCTTCCTCGCGCAGCGCCTTGCAGGCCTGGGTGCCGGAATAATCGAATTCGCAGGCCTGGCCGATGACGATCGGGCCCGCGCCGATAATCATGATCGTCCTGATGTCTGTTCGTTTCGGCATGGCGCGGTGTCTAGCGCGCTTTTGCGCCGGCTGGGAACCCCGCGCTTGCGTGTTCTCCCGCCCCGTCGACAGTGCGCCGATGGACAGTTTTTTCGGGCTCCCTTAAGAGGCGAAGGACCGCTTCGCTTGCCGGCCCCGCGATGATCCGCCTGACCTTACGTTTTCTCGGCGTTTTGCTGCTCGCCGCGGCCTTCGCAGCGCTGATCATCGACGGCACCAAATCGATCGCGGCGAGCGCGGTCATCTACACGCCGGGGGCCGACACCGCCCAGCAGATGTTTCCCGAAAAATTCAAACTGTTGCAGCCGGCGCTGGAGCGCTTGCATCCGCTTCTCTGGAACCCGGGAATGGCGACTATTCTTCGCCTGCCAGTCTGCATCATCATCGCAGTTTTCGGGATGATCTGCCTGCTTCTTGGGCGAAAGCCGCGACCGAAGATCGGGTTTTCGCGACGCTGACGCATTCGTGATGGGTGTTGACGGTCAGCTGGGTCTACCGCGAGGGATGGCAAGAGCCTAAATCCGCGTTCGGAGGTGCCCCATGTTCCTGTTCAGCAAGAAGACCGCCCTGCCAGGGCCCGATGAGGCGCTGCCGGGCCGCTCTGAGGCGATTCCGACGGCAAAAACGCATTTCATCAATGGCCGGCCGCTGAAGGGGCCTTATCCTGAGGGCATGGAGACCGCGCTTTTCGGCCTCGGCTGCTTCTGGGGCGCCGAGCGGATGTTCTGGAAACTAGGGGACGGCGTCTGGGTGACGGCGGTTGGCTATGCCGGCGGGATCACCTCCAATCCGACCTATGAAGAGGTCTGCTCGGGCCTCACGGGACACAACGAGGTGGTGATGGTCGTCTACGACCCCAAGCGGCTGCCCTACGAGCGGCTGCTGAAGACCTTTTGGGAAGGACACAATCCGACACAGGGCATGCGGCAGGGCAACGATGTCGGTACGCAATACCGCTCCGGCATCTACGTGACCTCGCCGACGCAGCGCGCCGCGGCGGACGCTTCGAAGGAAGCCTACGAGAAGGCGCTCGCCGCGCGCCGCATGGGGCCGATCACGACCGAGATTCTTGACGCGCCGCCCTTCTATTTCGCCGAGGACTACCACCAGCAGTACCTCGCCAAGAACCCGGCCGGATATTGCGGTCTCGGCGGCACAGGCGTGTCCTGCCCGATCGGAGTGGGTGTCGCGGCGGAGTAGCGGCATCCGGGACCCCGAGCAGACGCATCTGCCCCTAGACTCCGGATCGCGTTACGCTGCGCTTCACGCGTCCGGGGAAGCGGACGCTCCGGACGAAGTGCACCGATGATCGAACGCGCGATCGAAAAATTCCTGTTCGCCAGCCGCTGGCTGCTGGCACCGTTCTTTATCGCACTCACGCTCGGTCTGGCCGTCCTGCTCGTGAAAATGGGCCAGGCTTTCTACGAATTCGCATTGCATGCCTGGAGCGGCACCGAGTCCGACGCGATCCTCGGCATTCTCGGGCTAATCGATCTGACGCTCACCGGTTCGCTGATCGTGATTGTGATCTTCTCCGGTTACGAGAATTTCGTCTCCCGCATCGATGCCGCCGAACATGCCGACTGGCCGGAATGGATGGCGAAGATCGATTTCACCGGCCTCAAGCTGAAACTATTATCTTCAATTGTTGCGATCTCCGCGATCCAGCTCCTGCGTGCTTTCATGGATGTGAAGAACACGACCGACCGCGAACTCTGGTGGTACGTCGTGATTCATCTTGTCTTCGTGGCATCCGGGCTCGTATTGGCGGTGACCGATCGGCTGTCGGAGCACGCGCCGAAGAACGATACACGCACGATCTGACGGGCGCTTTCTCCCCGATTAAAGGGGAGGCTTGCACCATTGCATCACCACAAACCACGGAACTCTCCGATGGGTCTCCCGCTGGGCGCTGTCGCCGGAGGAAGCTTCCGGTTCTGCAAAAAACGACAGCTGGAGACCGGCTTCGAGAAACGCCGACATGTAGGCGGCGAGGGAACGATGCCAATTGCGAATGCGTATTCCCCGCCACTCCAGTTCAAAGGAGAACTCGTCGAGATAGCGATCCACGGGAAAATGCAGGCGCTGGCCTTCCTCATCCCTGACCCAACCCTGTGCGGCGCAGGCCGACGTGAAGCTGGTCAAATTTGCAATTAATAGCGAGCCGGCCGGTTTCAGTACGCGGCACATCTCGCGAATTGCCGTCCGGAAATCCGCAATGTCGACAAGGGTCAGATAACTTACAACGAGATCGAAACCTGCTGCTTCAAACGGCAGGCTCTCGGCGCTGCCGAGCCGATAATCCCCGGATGGATCGCGTCTTCTTGCTTCTTCCACGAGCGAGTGCGTCGGATCGATACCGATTGCTTCGACGCCAGACGCTTTCAGGATCCTGCAAAAGCGACCTTCGCCGCAGCCAACATCAAGCGCGCTGCTAAACTGACCCGGAGCAACGCGGCCGAGCATCACCGGATCGAGCACATGTTGGCGGGCCCAGTCGCCATGGTCGCCCATCGAGGCGATCCAGGCCCGCGCAGACCGCTCCCAGCCGTTGTTCATCGCTGAGGACGCGCCCGCCTAAGCAGCGCGTGAACCCTTCACGATGGTGCCGTAGCGAACGCCATCCATCCGCAGATAGGCCTGCCCGATCTTGTCGTCGATATAGATCGCATCGCCGGTACGCGACGGATCGAAGCCGTCGCTGACGAGATCCAGCTTGCGGGGCTTGAACGTGCCGGTGATTTCGAGATGATCCTGCAGGCGCAGGAACATCGGCCGCGCATAATCGGGCAGATGCGCTTTGAGATGCTCGCGCAAGCCGGCGAGATCGAAGGACGCGACATTCTCCGGCACGATCGCCGCCATGCCGGCACGGCCGTCGCTGCCGGGAACCTGCACGCCGTAGACGGTCGCTTCCATCACCCCGGGAAAGGTTGTGATAGTCTCCGCGACTTCCGTGGTGGACACGTTCTCACCCTTCCACCGGAATGTATCGCCGATGCGATCGACGAAGTAGAAATAGCCGCGCTCGTCCTTCTTCATGAGATCACCGGAGCGGAACCAGGCATCGCCCTTGCGGAAGACGTCGCGCAGAATTTTTTTATCTGTCGCGGCTTTGTCGGCATAGCCGTCGAATCTGTTGGCAGGTTTTTTCGGATCGTCGAGCATTTCGCCAAGGATTTCGCCGGCTTCACCAGACGCGCATTCGATGCAGAGCCCGTCGGGTCCCCGTACCGGTTCCTCGCGTTCGATATCGAAGCGCACAATTTTGACGCTGAACTTACGTTCAAGCCATTTTGGAATGCGGCCTACGGCACCACTCGTCGAATCGAAATTGAACAGCGCGACGTTGCCCTCTGTTGCGCCGTAAAATTCCAGAATTTTGGGCAGGTGGAAGCGGTCACGAAAGGCATCAAAAATATCCGGCCGCAAGCCGTTGCCGAAACAGGCTCGCAGCTTATGCGTCGTGTCGGCCGGATTAGGCGGCGTCGCCAGGAGATAGCGGCACAATTCACCGACATAGACGAACAGCGTGCATTCGTGCCGTACGATGTCGGGAAAAAATTCTCGCGCGGAAAATTTCTCGCGAATGACACACGTGCCGCCGACGCAGAGCGCAACACCGACGCCGCAGAGGCCGCCGGTCGAATGATAAAGCGGCAGAGCCATGTAGATTTTGTCGGTCGGTTTGGAGCCGATCGCGCCGGCAAAGCCGAGCATCAGACGCATGAGCCGTGACTGATTGATGTTGGCGGCCTTCGGCAGGCCGGTCGTGCCGGACGTATAGATGTAGAGCGCCTTGTCGTTCGTGGTCAGTTTCCCGCGGTCGGTTGGGGGCAGATTGTCGGGCGAAAACTCCGCCAGCGCCGTGTCGACTCGCGGCAGATCCGAGCAAGGTCCCCCAGCGGCATCGCCATGCATGAAAACGCGCACGCTCGGATCTATCAGATTGCGCGCCGTCGCGAATTCCTCAGATAGCACTGCGTCGACGATCATGACTTTTGCATCCGCGATCGTGATACAGTGTGCGAGCCCTTTGCCGGTCAGATTGCTGTTGATCAGGGCGGTGATGCAGCCGAGCTTCGTGCCGCCGGTCCAAATACAGATATATTCGGGCCGGTTCGGCATGAAGAGCGCGACCGCGTCGCCTTTGCTGAGACCCTGCGCGCGCAACCAGCGCGCGTAGCGGTTCGCGCGGCCGTTCCATTCGGCATAGGTGAAGCGCTCGCGATCGGAGACGAGCGCGAGGTTGCCGCTATGCTTCGCCGCGAGTTCCTCTACCATGTCGCGGAAGGTGCGATCCGGATGTTTCATGATCGCGCCGCTCATCTTCACGGCGCGCATTGCGCCGGTGAAATAAGCGAACTCGCTTTTGAGCCGTGCGACGAGATTCATCAGACCCTCCTGGCGGCTCTTCGCGGCCGTTAGAGGCGCATCATGCCCTGCAAAGCGGTTTTGCGAAAGCCGGCGCTTAAGCGAGGAGCCCGCCGCTTTTTAGAACGAGCGGGCTGGTGCGCTCGGCGGCCAAATCCGGTGCATCGACCCCGATTGCGCCCGTTGCGGTCGCAAAGAACCGCTCGACGAAATCGCGGGACAGGTCCTTTACGATGAAGACGAGGCGGGTGCGGTGGTCGCCGTCCGGCCAACTCTCGAGCCGAACCGGCGCATGGAAGATGTGCTGCACGCCATGAATCACGATCGGCCGCGACGCATCATCCGAGAGTGCGACGATGCCCTTGACGCGCAGCAGTTTCGGACCCTGCGCCGCGCGGAGCATCGCGAGGAAGGCGTCGAAGGCGGTCGGCGAGATGGGGTCGTCAGCGGTGAGGCAGAAGGCACGGATCGAAGCGTCGTGCCGGTTCGGATCGTGTGCGTGCTTGTGATGGTGCGAATGCGCGAGCGCCTCGGCGTTCAGCCAAGCCGAGACATCGGCGATCTTCCCTAAAGGATCGTACGGGCCGCAGTCGAGCAGCGTCGTTGCACTCAGCTCGCCTTCCCGACTGACGAGAATGCGTGCGGTCGGGTTAAGAGCGGCGAGGCGGCCGCGCAGGTCTTCGAGCTTGTCCTGTTCATCCGTGCCGAGAAGATCGGTCTTGGTGACCACAATCCGGTCCGCGACCGCCGCCTGTTTCACTGCTTCGACATGGCTGTCGAGCGTTGCCGCGCCGCTCAGCGCATCGATAAGCGTGATGACGCCGTCGATCTGATAGCGCAGCACCAGATAGGGATGGCCGAGCACCGTCTGCAGGACGGGTGCGGGATCGGCGAGCCCTGTTGTCTCAATAATCACGCGGCGGAACGGCGCGATCCGGTTATTGTCGCGGCGCCGGAGCAGATCTTCCAGCGTGGCGATCAGGTCGCCGCGGATCGTGCAGCACAAGCAGCCGGACGACATGAGCAGCATGTCGCCGTCGACGTTCTCGACCAGGAGGTGGTCGAGACCGATCTCGCCGAACTCGTTGATGAGAACGACCGTGTCGGATAGTTCCGGCGCCGCGAGAAGCCTGTTGAGGAGAGTGGTCTTACCGGCGCCGAGGAAGCCGGTGAGGATCGTGACCGGGATCGGCGGCGGCGGTTTGCGAGCGTGCGAGCCGGTCGGGCCCGTCATTCCCCCTCGGGCCGCCGCCCAGAATGAGCCGGCGCCGACGATTTGCCTCCGGCGTCCCCCTCGGCCAGCGGCTTTGCCGCGGCAACCCGCTTGTGCTTTCCGCCAGGCCGGCCGTCCGTAATCCTAACATGCCGGTGGTGGTGCGCCGCTTTGGCGTGCTTTGCCGGCCGCTTCACCTTGGGCCCGGCATCCGCGTCGGGGTCTGCGTCTTCGCGGGCCGCCGCCACCGCTTTCGCCGAGGGCTTGGCTGCGGGCGCTGCGGGGCGGCGCATGGGCAGCGTGTCGGCCGCTGAGGCGGCGATCGGCGGGGCCGATCCGTCGAGCACGGTCGGCTTCACCTCCGGCGCATAGGCGGTGACCGGGGACGGCGTGCCGACCGGCGTATTGGCCGGACGTACCTGCGCCACAGGTCCACTCCAGCCCGGCGCGCGGCCGACATAAACGGCCACGGTCGCCAACCCGGCGCGGACGCCATCGGCCGCGGCGTTCATCGCGGCCTTACCCTTTTTCTTCGCGTTGTCGAGCAGGGAACTGCGCTCGGGCGCTACCTCCGCCTGCGCGGAACCGCCTGCCATGGCTGCTACCCTCACGCGCTGCACCGCGGCCATGTATTCCCGCGTTGCGCGTCCCCGGCCGTAACAGGCCTTGCCGTGCATGTCCGGCGGCTCGCTCGAGGCAAACCCATTCAGTGTGGCGATTGAGCCCATCGAGCTCGTAGTCGTGAAGCCGCGATCGAAGAGAGCCGTGGCCATCGCGGTCCGGGCCCCGGAGGAGGGCGCGCCCATCACGACGGTGATCAGCCGGCGGCTTCCGCGCCTCGCCGCCGCAACGATGTTGAAGCCGGCGGAGCAGGTGAAGCCGGTTTTCATGCCTTCGGTGCCGGGATAGGCGCCGAGCAGCGGATTGTGATTGCGGCTGAAGCGCGAGCCCAGGCGAAAGGCGTAGATATTGAAGAGATCGGCGTGTTCGGGAAACTGCTGGTACAGCGCACGGCCGAGCAGGGCCATGTCGCGCGCGGAGGTGACCTGGCGGGAATCCGGCAGACCGTTGGGGTTGAAGAAGCGGGATTCACGCATGCCGATCGAGGAGGCGGCCGCGTTCATATCATCGGCGAAAGCCTCGACCGAACCCGAGACGCCCTCAGCGACGGTCACCGCGACATCGTTTGCGGACTTGACCATCAGCATCTTCAGCGCGTTGTCGAGCGTCACCTCAATGCCGGGACGGAAGCCCATCTTGGATGGTGACATGGAGTTAGCGTATTGGGAGACGACGAGCGGCGTGTCGAGCGTCAGCCGCCCTTCCTGCACGGCTTTCAGCGCGACATAGACAGTCATTAGCTTCGTCAGCGACGCCGGGTACCAGGGCTGCGTCGCCTCTTCCTGATAGAGAACCGCACCGCTCGCCGCGTCCATGACAAGGACGGGGGCCGCTGACGCGGATGAAGCGCTGGCAAGGAGGAAAAAAGCCGCGAGGCTCGATGCGGCGGCGGAGAACGGCGTTGATCGCATGCGATTAGAGCTCAAATCCGTCTCCTGCCACGGGAACCGGGAGTGCTGCTGCGGCCAAGCTAGTCCTAGCTTTCCCAGGCGGGAATGGAAACATGCCGCTCGCTCCCAAGCGAAATGCCGATCTGCAATCCGGCGATACTGATCATATTGTCAGCCGGTGCGGCAAAATCGTGACTCCATGGCGAAGCGAGCCGGCGCCCCGATGACGATCGGGTGCCCGCGGAACCAAGTTTGAGCGGGAGCGTTCTTTGGTTGCACGATCCGAGCGCCTGATCCCCTCCCAGACGTCCGCCGTGCATAACTAACCCGCGACAGCTGCCCCTGCTGGTCGCGGGTTTTATTTTGGCTCGTCGTGTGGTCGTCGGATTACCGGAACTCCGCACCCCGTGTGGCGTTGACCGGGTGAGCGGCTAAGCTCGCCTTTGGGCGAGGCTTTCGGCACGGCGTGAAGCGCGTCGGCTTGGTCGGGAGGCGGACATTGGTCTCGGCACGATCCTGCTCATCATCCTCCTTCTCACCGGGAGATCCTGACCGCCCGATGCCCCGGAGCCGCGGAGACCTACCATGACCGACTTCAACCCAACTGGTGGCAAGCCGGCGGATCAGAACGCCAGCCAGATCACCGCCGATCTCGCCACTCTGCGCGAGGACTTCGCCAAACTGAGTTCGTCGGTCGCCGAACTCGTCAAAGTTCAGGCGAGTCAGGCGAGCGCCGCGATGCGCGGCGCGGTGGGCGAAGCGCGCGAGCGGCTCGCGAGCACGACGGCGGGCGCGAAGGACAAGCTCGCGGGCCGCGCCGCTGATGCGCAGGGCCGGATCATGGACAAAGCAGCCGACGCGCAGGATCGGTTCATGGCGGCGACCGCCGATCTCGAATCGACAATTGAGCGCAATCCGCTCGTCGCCGTTTTGATCGCTTTGTTCATTGGTCTGTTGATGGGAACGCTCAGCCGATCGCGCAAATGAAGCAGTTCTTTGAACGGTTGATCTGGGAAGCGACCGCTCCGATAAAGCGTGCGATTGCGCGGATCCTTCAAAACGCAGCTCTTCTGACGATCGCGGGCATATGCCTCATCATCATGTGGGGCTTTCTCACCGCCGCTTTGTTCATCTTTCTTGAGGATCGGTTCGGTGGCACGATCGCGGCACTCGCCGTCGCCGGCGTCTATCTTCTTTTTGCAATCATCTGTGTTGTAGTGCTTAAAACTATGCAGCGCTCAGCGGCGAAAGCCGAGCGGCAGCAACCGACGCTCGCGGACGCCACCGGGGAGGTGGTATCCGAAGAAGTCCAGCGCGCGGCAGAGCCGTGGATGCAAATCCTGGAAACCGCCGGACTTTATCGGGAGCGCGCCGCGCTCATCGTAAGCGGCGACACGCTGCGTAAAATGAAGCCGATGCAACTCGTCGGCATGGCGGTGCTCGGCGGCTTTGTTTTCGGGCGTGTCATAACGGGCGGACGGCGGCGCGACAAAGCGAAATAGCGGCGGCTGGTCCGCTTGGTTCGCGTAAAGGCTTAAGCGCTCGCCGCTTCCTTCGGGTGCGAACGCCGATCGAAGAACAGCGCCTGGCTGATGACAGCCTTAAGGCTGTCGACGCCGAAGGGCTTGGTGATCAGGAACGCAGGTTCCGGCGGCGCACCGGTCAGAAAGCGCTCGGGATAAGCGGTGATGAAAATCACCGGCACGGAGAAACTTTCCAGGATCTGATTCACGGCATCGAGCCCGGAACTGCCGTCGGCAAGCTGAATATCGGCAAGGATGAGACCCGGCCGATGTTTGCTGACTTCGGCCACCGCCTCCTTGTGTGTGCGCGCGACACCGATGACTTTATGTCCGAGCTCTTCCACAAGCGTCTGCAGATCAAGCGCGATGAACGGCTCATCTTCGATAATGAGGACTTCGGTGCGAATCTGATTGGCGATCTCTTTGCCTGCCGCATCGATCAATGCGGCTGCTTCTTCGTTTGAAACATCAAGCGTTTGCGCAACTTGCGCCGTATCGAAGCCTTCCAGTGCGCTCAACAGGAATGCAATACGTGGACGCAACGATATCGCTTCGAGATTGCGTCTCGCACCACTTTCATCTGCAGAGAAACCGGATTGGTCAACGTGAGAGTTGACCGGCATCGATCCCCAGACTTTCAGGAAAAGCTTGTAAAGCGCCGTCTTAGTGTCTACTCCTGCCGCGAAGCGTGACGGGTCGGCGACGATCGCTTCTAATGTGGCGAGCACATAAGCATCTCCTCCGCTCTGATTTCCCGTCAGCGCACGCGAAAATCGGCGCAGATACGGGATGTGAGCGGAGATAGCCTGCGAGATCGACATGAAGTGTCCCTGGTTATGTTCGGAGCTACCGCCAAGCTTCGGCACATAATTCACAAAAGCTGAAAAGGTTCCATCAAAAATGGAACCGGCTCAGCCTGGAGGAGTTCCTAGCCTTACTGCCTTGCCATATAGTACGGCGAGGCTTGGAGGAAGAGGGGCCGCCATCGGGGCGAGCCTGGAGAGGGGCTGATGGATAGTAATGGGCGACTGAAGGACAGAGTAGCGTTGAAGTTCCCACGACCCGGTACCAAATCATCAGAGAGGGGCGATGAGCAATATCGACAAAGCGGCTTGAGCTCGGGATCGCAGAGCGGATTCGCCGGGACAAAACGTCACGGGAAGGTCGCCGTGTCAGGCAAGGGGCGCGGTGGATCTCAGCCGGACCTCGGCGAGCAGATCGCGCGGCCACTGCGCGATCTTTATGACGACATGCTGAACAAGCCCGTTCCGGATCGCTTTCTCGACCTGCTCGGCCAGCTTGAGGCGACTTCAAATTCACCTCTGAAGGATTGATTCCTTGAGCGAAGGTCCTCCCGCGGCCGCCAGCGCCAAAATGAAGGCGGACCTGATCGCGGTTATCCCCAATCTTCGCGCGTTCGCCGTCTCCCTTTGCGGCAATCCCGATCGCGCTGACGATCTCGTGCAGGAGACGCTCGTCAAGGCCTGGAGCAATCTCGGTTCATTCGTCGAAGGCACCAACCTGCCCGCGTGGCTCTTCACCATCCTGCGGAACATCTACTATTCTGAATACCGCAAGCGGCGCCGCGAAGTTGCCGACTCAGATGGTACGATCGCCGCGAAGCTCGCGACGGCGCCGGAGCAGAACGGCCACATGGACCTCCTCGACTTCCGCGTCGCGCTGCAGCAATTGCCGAACGACCAGCGCGAGGCGCTGATCCTGATCGGCGCCTCCGGCCTCTCCTATGAAGAGGCGGCAGGCGTCTGCAATTGCGCCGTCGGCACGATGAAAAGCCGCGTCAATCGCGCGCGCAACCGCCTTATCGAACTCATGCGGATTTCCTCGAGCTTCGAGTTCGGTCAGGATTCCGACTGGCACACGAGCCTCGATCCCATGCTCGCCGGCCAGCGCTTCTCGCGCACTGCCAGCGAGTGATCCTCGCAGAGCTTTCGCTTTAGCCTCCCTTGCCTGAGACATTTTGTCGCTTAGAACTCGTCTCAGAGGCTTAAGCGATGGCATCTCCCGACCAAGCTTCAGTTCGACGCGAGAGCGATTCCTTCGGCCCGATCGATGTGGCTGCCGATCGCTACTGGGGCGCGCAGACACAGCGCTCAGTCCAAAATTTCCCGATCGGCGGACAGCGCATGCCGATCGAAATCATCCATGCACTGGCGCTGATCAAACGCGCTGCCGCAGAGGTCAACCGCGAATCCGGTGAACTCGATTCGCGGCTTGCGTCCGCCATTGCCGCCGCGGCCGACGAAGTCAGACAGGGAAAGTGGGACGGCCATTTTCCCCTTGTCGTCTGGCAAACCGGTTCGGGTACGCAGACGAACATGAACGTCAACGAAGTGATCGCCAATCGCGCCAACGAAGTGCTCGGCGCGGGACTTGGCGCGAAGAGCCCGGTGCATCCGAACGATCACGTCAATTTGGCGCAGTCGTCGAACGACTCGTTCCCGACCGCGATGCATGTTGCCGCCGCCCGCGCCGTCAATGAGCGGCTCTTGCCGGCGCTGGGTGCGCTTGAAGACGCACTGACCCGCAAGGCGCGCGAATTTGCCTCGATCGTGAAGATCGGCCGCACCCATTTGCAGGATGCAACGCCGATCACGCTCGGGCAGGAATTTTCAGGTTACGCCGCACAGGTCGCGCTCGGGCGCCAGCGCATCCGCGATTCACTTTCCGGCTTGTACTTGCTGGCACAGGGCGGCACGGCCGTCGGCACCGGCCTCAATTCCAAAAGGGGATTCGCAGAAGCGGTCGCAAAGCGCATCGCCGACTTGTCCGGCCTGCCCTTCGCCACAGCGCCCAACAAATTCGAGGCGCTCGCCTCCCACGATGCGCTAGTGTTCGCGCATGGCGCGATCAACTCTGTCGCCGCCGGCGTATTCAAGATCGCGAGCGACATCAGGCTTGCCGGCAGCGGGCCGCGCTCGGGGCTTGGCGAATTGCAGCTGCCGGAGAACGAACCCGGCTCGTCGATCATGCCGG
Source organism: Methylobacteriaceae bacterium (assembly GCA_034669525.1). GTDB lineage: Bacteria > Pseudomonadota > Alphaproteobacteria > Rhizobiales > Beijerinckiaceae > JAFASC01. The sequence goes on from JAXDNH010000194.1 coordinate 16,225, forward strand.
GCAAGGTCAATCCGACGCAGGTCGAAGCGCTGACGATGGTGTGCGCGCGCGTCTTCGGCAATCAGACGACGATCACGTTCGCCGGCTCGCAGGGCCATTTCGAGCTCAACGTGTTCAAGCCGGTGATCGCCTTCGCCTTTCTTGAATCGGTGACACTTCTTGCCGATGCCGTGGAAAGCTTCACGGAGCGCTGTGTCGACGGTATCGAGCCCGATCGGGAGCGTATCGCCGATCTCGTCGAGCGTTCATTAATGCTTGTTACAGCGCTGACCCCGAAGATCGGCTACGACAAGGCGGCAGCGATCGCCAAGGCCGCGCACAAGCACGGGACCACGTTGCGAGAAGAGGCGGTGCGTGATGGGGCGATCAGCGCCGAAGATTTCGAGGAGACGGTGCGCCCGGAGACGATGCTCGCGCCGCGCGACTGAACTCAAGTCCGCTCCCCGGAACCGGGCTCGCGATGGTGACGTTCTGAACGCAATGCAAAAAGGCAGTCTCGTGCTCCAGAAATTCCGGAGGATGGCGCTGATCGCCGCAGCGCCGCTTTGTGCGATCGCTTCTTTTTGCCTCGCGCAGGACGAAGCCGGCAAACCTGTGCCGCCGCCATTCGCTGCGGGTCCGGAAGACGGGCAGTGGACAATGCCCGCCAAGAACGTCGCGAGCACGCGCTATAGCGGTCTCGACGAGATCACGACCGACAATGTCAAGAATCTCAAAGTCGCGTTCACCTTTTCGCTCGGCTACAACAAAGGCCAGGAGGCGGCGCCGCTCGTCATCGACAACACGATGTATATCGTGTCGTCCTATCCGAACGTGCTCTATGCGCTCGATCTGACGAAGCCCGGCGCACCGCTTAAATGGAAATACGAGCCGAAGCCGAGCGCCGCCTCGCAGGGTGTTGCCTGCTGCGATGTCGTCAACCGCGGCGCGGCATACGCGAACGGCAAGCTCTTCTTCAACACGCTCGACGATTTCACGATCGCCGTCGACGCAAAGACCGGCAAGGAAGCCTGGCGCACCAAGATGGGCGACATCAACAAGGGCGAGACCATGACGATGGCGCCCTTGGTGATGAAGGACAAAGTTTTCGTTGGCGATTCCGGCGGCGAGATGGGCGTGCGCGGCTGGGCCGCCGTTCTCGATCAGAATAGCGGCAAGATCGTCTGGCGCGCCTATTCGACGGGTCCTGATTCAGAAGCGCTGATCGGCGTCGATTTCAAGCCGTTCTACGACAGCGACAAGGGCAAGGATCTCGGCGTCTCGACCTGGCCTGCCGATGCGTGGCGACAGGGTGGCGGCACGGTCTGGGGCTGGGCATCCTACGATCCCGACCTCAATCTTGTTTATTACGGCACGGCCAATCCTGGTCCGTGGAACGCCGACATGCGGCCCGGCGACAACAAGTGGACGTCGGGCATTTTCGCGCGCGACGCCGATACGGGACAGGCGCGCTGGTTCTACCAGTTCAATCCGCATGACATATTCGATCATGACGGCGTCAACGAGAACATTCTCGTCGACATTCAATGGAAGGGCCAGCCGCGCAAGGTGCTCTTACATCCCGACCGCAACGGCTATCTCTACTTGATGGACCGCGTGACCGGCGAGGTGCTGTCGGCGAACGCATTCGACTACATCAATTCGAGCACCGGCGTCGATCTGAAAACGGGACGGCTGCAATATGTGAAGGAAAAAGAGACGAAGCCGAACGAAGTCGTGCGCGACATTTGTCCGGCGCCGCCCGGCGCCAAGGATTGGCAGCCCACGTCTTTCTCGCCGAAGACCGGCCTTCTCTACATCCCGCACAATCATCTGTGCATGGACATGGAAGAGGTTGAGGTCGGCTATATCGAAGGCACGCCCTATGTCGGCGCCAACGTGCATATGAAGCCAGGCCCCGGCGGGCATCGCGGCGCCATTTCCGGTTTTGATTTCATCCAGGGCAAGGAAATTTGGTCGGTGAAAGAGAGCTTTCCGGCGTGGAGCGGCGCGCTCGCGACTGCCGGCAATGTCGTCTTCTACGGCACGATGGAAGGCTGGTTCAAAGCGCTTGATGCGAAGACCGGTGCGCTTCTGTGGCAGTTCAAGACGGGTTCCGGCATCATCAGCCAGCCGACGACGTATAGGGGCCCGGACGGCAAGCAATATGTTGCCGTGCTGTCCGGTGTCGGCGGCTGGGCCGGTGCGATCGTGTCGGGTCAACTCGACAAGCGCGATGGCACGAGCGCGCTTGGTTTCGTTAATGCGATGAAGGATTTACCCGACGTGACCACGCCGGGAGGCGAGCTTTATGTCTTCAGCCTTCCATAAGCTCGCCTTTGTCGCGCTTGCTGTTTGCAGCACGGCCGCCGGCGCCCGCGAGCTGCGCGTTTGCGCCGATCCGAACAACCGGCCGTTCTCGGCGGAAGACGGCAGCGGCATGGAAAACAAGATCGTCGCCGTGATCGGCGAAGAGCTCGGCGCTGACGTGACGTACACCTGGTTTGCGCAGCGCCGCGGATTCTTGCGCAACACACTCAATGCAGGCAAGTGCGATCTTGTGCCGGGCATTCCCGCGAAAATGGAGATGCTGCGTACGACGCTGCCCTATTACCGCTCTGGCTATGTCTTCGTGCGCAAGGAAGGCACGCCTAAAATCGAATCGCTCGATGATCCCGCGCTGAAGACCCTGAGGATCGGCGTGCAGCTGATCGGCAACGACGCGACCAACACGCCGCCGGTTCATGCGCTGGCGCATCGCGGCATTACTGGGAATGTGCGCGGCTTCATGGTGTACGGCGATTATGAGTCGCCCGATCCGGCGAGCGCGATCGTTGAGGCGGTCGCGAGCGGCGATGTCGATGTCGCGATCGTCTGGGGACCGCCGGCCGGCTATTTTTCGGAGCGGCAGAACGTGAAGCTCGCGATCGAGCCTGTGCCACCGAGCGCGGTCGAAGGCGATCCGCCGATGCGTTTCGACATCGCCATGGGCGTGCGGAAGAGCGACAAGGAGCTTGCCGCTGAGATCGATCGCGCACTCATCGGGCGGCGCGCTGATATCGATGCGATCCTCGCTGCCTATCACGTGCCGCGCTTTGATGAGCCGCGAATCCGGGCGCAGAAATGATTCTGCGCCTTGCCCTCGCTATTTGCGCACCGCTTCTCCTCTCGGGCTGCAATCAATCGCCGCAAAAGGAGCCCGGCCTGAACGCCAACCAGGATCAGCATCTCACCGTCGCGCTAGTGACGTTGTCGCCGGGCGGCGCGCCGCCCGTCACAGAGAGCACGAACAAGGGCGAGGCGTATGCGAAAGACCCGCAAAAGATCGTCGACGGCAAGCAGCTCTTCACGCAGATGAATTGCGTCGGCTGCCACTCGCATGGCGGCGGCGGCATGGGGCCGCCTCTGACGAAGCCGCAAAACGAGTGGATTTACGGCAGCTCGATCGAGAATATCGTCTCGACAGTGCGCGAGGGCCGCCCAAAGGGTATGCCCTCCTTCCGCGGCAAGCTCCCGGATGATCAGATCTGGGAGGTCGCCGCTTACGTGCACTCGCTAGTCAACGGCGCGCCGGAACCGGCGGGAGAATGATGATGAGTCTTGATAATGCAATTCCGTACTGCGGGTCGCCACCCGTGCCCGGCAGCGTCACGTGGAACGCCGATCCGCTCCTGTGGCCGCTGCTTGCACTTGGTGCGCTGGCTTATTTCGCGGCGTGCCGCCGCTCGCCGCGCACATCGCCCGCATGGCATGAGCAAATCTCATTCGCGCTCGGCTGGGTCATTCTTGCGCTCGCGCTGGTGAGCCCAATCTGCAACCTTTCCGTCGCGCTGTTTTCAGCGCGCGTCGGCCAGCACATGATCCTGAGCCTCGTCGCCGCGCCCCTTCTCGTCCTCGGCCGCGCAGATGTGCTGGTCTTGCGCGCAGTCGGCGTGCACTCGGATATCTCCAATCGCGCGGAAGCGTACGCCGCCGCGCTCGCGTTCGCCTTGACGCTTTGGGTTTGGCACGCGCCCGGACCGTATGATGCCACCTTCG
>JAXDNH010000195.1:0-10106 GCA_034669525.1 Methylobacteriaceae bacterium
CAAACATTTCGACCGCGATCACGCCGACGTAATCGAGCGCGTCGGCGATGCACTTGGCGATTCCGGCGGCGCAATGGGCGGTAGCGAGCTTGATTGCAGCCGGGGCTTCGGTGCGCGAGAGTATGTGGTTGGCGTGCGAGTTCTCGCAAATGTCATAGGCGCGAAAGCTGCCGTCGCGCCCGCGCGCGCCGAGCGCGGACACTTCACGCGCAAACGGCACCACGCTTTCCAGGATGCAGGGCACGCTGCCGAAAGACGCGAACGCCGCCGCGCCTTTCGAGGCGTCGCGGATCATCGCCTGTCCTTTGCCGTCATAGCCGAAGCGCCGCGTCTTCAGAATGCCGACCCCTGCGAACTTCTCGAGCGCCGGCGCAATCGCGTCGGCTGAATCAATCTGGGCAAAACCTGCCGTCGCGACGCCGAGATCGTTCAAAAAACCTTTCTCAATCAGCCGGTCCTGCGTCTTTTCCAGAGCGAGCGGACCGGGATGAACCAGCCGGCGCCCGGCGAGGAACACGGCGGTCGCAGCCGGGATGTTCTCGAACTCGTAGGTGATCACATCGACGGTCTCGGCGAAGCGCGCGAGTGCCGTCGCATCCTCGTAAGCGGCGACGGTCCCTGCAGCGGCGACATCGAAGGCCGGCTCGCCGGCATCCGGCGCATAGATGTGCGATTTCAGCCCAAGCCGCGCGCCGGCGAGCGCCAGCATTCGCCCCAGCTGACCCGCGCCCAGGATGCCGATGGTCGCGCCGGGCTTAAGTCCGTTGTCAGGCTTCCTCACGCGGCTCCTCGGCGACCTTTTTTGTCTGCTCCGCGCGCCAGCGATCAAGACGTGCCGCGATGCCGGGATCACTCAACGCGAGCACGGCGGCAGCAAGCAAGGCCGCATTGATAGCGCCAGATTTCCCAATCGCGAGCGTCCCGACCGGCACGCCCGCCGGCATCTGCACTATCGAGAGGAGCGAATCCTGCCCAGAAAGTGCCTTTGTCTCGATCGGTACGCCGAAAACCGGCAGCGGCGTCATCGATGCCGTCATTCCCGGCAGGTGTGCGGCCCCGCCGGCGCCGGCGATCACGACCTTGAAGCCGTTGTCCCGGGCTTCATGGGCGAACTCGTAGAGGCGATCGGGCGTGCGGTGTGCCGAGACGATGCGTGACTCGAACCCGATCTCCAGCGCCGCGAGCGTCTCGGCGGCGTGGCGCATCGTCGCCCAGTCCGACTGGCTCCCCATTATGATCGCGACGGGTTTGGCCTTTTCTCCCACGCAAGCGTCCTCAGTACAGGGCAAAGCTCGCGGTAGGACGCCCGTCGCGGGGCCGTCAAGCGATAATGTCGGGGGTGAGCTGATCTTCGAGATAGGTCAGGCGGTCGCGCAGGATCAGCTTGCGCTTCTTCAGCCGCTGGATTTGCAGCTGATCGTTCTGGCCAACCAGGTTCAGCGCTTCGATCGCTGCGTCGAGGTCGCGGTGCTCCTGACGCACGCGCTCGAGTTCCGCCTCGAACGCCGCGCGCTCGTCCTCGGTGAGCCTGTCCCGCATGCGCCGCCCATCTTGCCCGTGACCGGCTCCGCCCTAGCCGGCTCAAGCTCGCCGCAGTATCGCGCCGCGGCGGCTTACGGGCAAGGCTTTGCCGGTCGGCGCCGTTGCATTTTGCCCCTCGCCGAGCTGCGGGATGGCGATGATCACAGGCTGCTTCAAAGGTTTAAAGGATGTTCGCAAAATTTGATCAGCTGAGCCGGATCGATCCCCTTGCCCCGTGCATTGTCTATGGCACACTTGTGCCCGCGAAACGAAGCAAAGGAGCTGCCGCATGACCTTGCAGAGCCACCTCGCCGAGCTCGAACGCCGTCACAAAGCAATCGACCGGCAAGTTGAAGAGGAAAAGCTCCACCCGGCATGTGACACTTTGAGACTAGCAGAACTGAAGCGTAAGAAACTGCAGATTAAGGACGAAATCGCCCGCCTCCAGCACGACTGCCAGACGTTGCACTAAGCCGACAGTCGGCGAGGCCGCCGCCAGTTTGCGGCCAGCCCGGTCGGCTGGTCGCCTCCACATTCATTTGGTTCAAATACCGGAGGCAGTTGGCGTGTGGGCCACGCGCTGCCGGCGTATTGGCAATGCGCCGCCGCTGCCGGTTGCGCCGACACGCGCGCCGCCCGGCATTCACGCTTACGCTCGAGCGGCCGGTTCCCTGAGCTCCGCCGGTTCCAAGCAGGCCGGCGGTGGGCCGTATCTGGTGGTCGTGCCGCAGCCGTTACCTTCGCCGGTCGAACAGAAAAGCGGCCGCGCTGACCGCCAACGCGAGCGAAATGAGGATCAGCCCAAGCGCGAGGGCCAGGGCGAGATTGCCCTTGCTGGTCTCCAGCGCAATCGCTGTCGTCATCGTCCGGGTGTAGCCACGGATATTGCCGCCGACCATCATGATGGCCCCCACTTCGGCGATCGCGCGGCCGAATGCGGCGAGATAGGCGGTAACAAGCCCGGCGCGGGCCATGGCAAGCAGGATGAAGACGCTGCGCGTGCGCGATGCGCCATCGACCGTTAGGCTGTCGCCGAAGCGCTGCCAGAAGCCGGCAGTGGCGCGGTGCGTCAGCGCGACGACAATCGGCAGGGTAAGCAGTGTCTGCGCGATGATCATCGCAATCGGCGTGAACAACAGGCGCAACGCGCCGAGCGGACCCGATTGTGACAACAGGATGTAGACCGCAAGGCCGACCACAACTGGCGGCAGGCCGAGAAACGCGTTGACGAGCACCAGAACGGCGGAATGTCCGCTGAATCGGCGGATCGCGAGATAACCGCCGAGCGGCGCGCCGATCACAAAAGCGATGAGGCTCGCGGTAAGACTGACCTGCAGCGAGAGCAGAACGGCCGCCCAAAGGTCAGGATCGCGGCTGCCGATAAGATTGACGGCGAGCGCGAAAGCTTCGGTGAAATCTTGCACTCAGCTGCGCGGCGTATCGCCGGAGGGGAAGAACAATTGCTCGCCCTTGATCTTGTATGACGAGATTGCAGCGCGCCCGGCAGTCGAGGTCAACCATTCATGCCAGCGTCGCGCATCACCGGCTTTCACTTTAGGGAATTTCTGCGGATTGACGAGAATGCTGCCATACGGATTGAACAGCGCGGGATCGCCTTCGACGAGGATTTCGAGCGACTGCCGGTTGGAAAAATTCGCCCACGTGGCCCGGTCCGCCAACGTGTAGGCGTCGAGGCCAGCGGATGTGTTGAGCGTCGCTCCCATGCCGGAGCCGAGTTCGCGGTACCAGCCGGCACCGGCGATTTTGATGTCTATCTTCGCTGCCTTCCAGAGCCGCAATTCGAGCCGGTTCGTGCCGCTGTCATCCCCGCGCGATGCGAATGCAGCATGCGCGGAGGCGATGCGCTTCAGCGCCTCCTTAGCGTCCTTCAAATCACGCACTTGCGCCGAATCGGTCTTCGGTCCGACAAGAACGAAATCATTCAACATCACGTCGCGGCGATCGACGCCGTTGCCCTCGGCTATAAACCTGTCCTCACCGATGCGGTCATGCACGAGCAGCGCATCGGCATCGCCGCGCGCACCGATCGCGAGGGCCTGACCGGTGCCGACCGCAACGACACGAACGGTGATGCCGCTTTCCTTAGTGAAGATCGGCAGGATGTAATCGAACAGCCCGGATTGTTCGGTCGATGTTGTCGAGGCGAGCGTGATGAGGCGATCTTGCGCAAGCGTTGTGCCGGCGCCAACGAGGGCGGCGGCGCATCCCGCCAGAAACACGCGGCGGCGGATCGAAGCGAACATCAGGCCTCCCTTCCGTCAACCGGCTTCTTCCACGAGAGCGTGGCGTCCGGTCCGTTATACTGCGTGCGATCTAACCGTTAACCCTGCCTCCGTCCAACCAACTAAGGTTTGAATTTTCCTCCCCGTCTGAAACTTTGCTGTTTACGCCGCGTTGCGCGGGCGGGCTGGGCTGTTTTGGAGAACCAAGATGCGTATGCCTATGCTCGCCCCGCTTCTTGCGGCATGTTCGCTCGGCCTCATTTCGAGCGCTTCCGCGCAGTCCTACCTAGGCGCACCGCTTTACGAGGGCCGCTCGGCGCTGACCGTCGCACCTGACGAGGAAGTCGTCGTGCGCGAATACATCATCCGCCGCCCGGCTGTTGCACGAGCGCCTATCCTTGTTCCTCCCGCGCCGATTCCAAGAGCGCCGGTCGCCTATGTCCGCCCTGGTGCCTTGGTGCCGGCCGACGTGGACCTCGAGCCGTATGATGAAGCGCCGGTGCCGGCATATCGCCGCTATTCCTACTTCGTATCGCCGTCGAACCAGATCGTCCTTGTCGATCCGATCGAGCGCAGGGTCGTGCGCATATTGGAGCGGTACTAGGGTCCTGACACGGCGCGCGTGAACTGGGCGCGCGCCGTTCTCAGTTGCTCCGCCGCAATTCCGAAATCGAGATTTACGCCGCCGCCTTCGCGCTCAACGCGGCGCAGATGTCGTCGACCAGTTGCTCGACCAGCTCGCGGTCGTCACCTTCGCCCATGACGCGGATGACAGGCTCGGTGCCGGATGGCCGGATGATCAGCCGGCCGCTTTGACCGAGCCGCTTTTTCGCATCCTCGATCACGTGCACGACGCCTTCGCTTGATGTCAGCGCCTTGGCGCTGTGCGAGACGCGCACGTTCTTCAGGATTTTCGGCAGCGGCTCGAACATAAGGCAGAATTCGCTGAACGGGCGGCCGATCTGTTTCACGACGCTGAGGATCTGCATCGCCGCCAGCAGTCCGTCGCCGGTCGTGGTGAAATCCGAGAAGATGATGTGGCCGGACTGCTCGCCGCCGAGATTGAAGCCGTGCTCGCGCATATGTTCGAGCACGTAGCGATCGCCGACCGCGGTACGTGCCAACGATAGACCGATGCCGCCGAGGAAACGCTCCAGGCCGAGATTGGACATAATCGTGGCGACGACGCCCGGTTTGGCAAGCCGCCCATCCTTCTTCCAGCTTTGTGCTATGACGGCCATCAGCTGGTCGCCGTCGACGATGCGGCCGCGTTCGTCGACGATCAGCACGCGATCGGCGTCACCATCGAGCGCGATGCCGATATCGGCGCGCATCTCGCGCACTTTCTTCGAGAGCGCCTCGGGCGCGGTCGAGCCGACGTCGCGGTTGATGTTGAAACCATCGGGCTCGACGCCGATCGCGAAGACTTCCGCGCCGAGTTCCCACAAGGCTTCCGGCGCGACTTTGTACGCGGCGCCGTTAGCGCAATCGACGACGATGCGCAGGCCTTCAAACGACATGTGCCGCGGCAGCGTACGCTTGGCGAATTCGATGTAGCGCGCGCGCACGTCGTCGACACGCCGGGCGCGGCCGAGATCGGGCGATTTCGAAAGTTTGCGTGAAATGTCCTTGTCGATCAGCGCTTCGATCGCGTGCTCGATTTCGTCCGACAATTTGTAGCCGTCGGGACCAAACAGCTTGATGCCGTTATCCTCGAACATGTTGTGCGAGGCCGAGATCATGACGCCGAGATCGGCGCGCATCGAGCGGGTCAGCATGGCGACGGCCGGCGTCGGCACCGGCCCAAGCAAGAGCACGTCCATCCCGACCGAGGTGAAGCCGGCGACGAGCGCATATTCGATCATGTAGCCGGAAAGGCGCGTGTCCTTGCCGATGACGACGCGGTGGCGGTGTTCGCCGCGCTGGAAGGCGAGGCCCGCCGCCTGGCCGACCTTCAGCGCGAGCTCCGGGGTGATCACGCCGTTGGCGCGGCCCCGAATGCCGTCGGTTCCGAAATACTTGCCTGCCATCGATCCGCTCTCGCCGCCGCCCGCGGCCTCGGACGAGGCCGCTTTATAGAGGATGCGGGTGCTTCCTCAAAAAACGGTTCGCGAAACCTCAGCCTCTGACCTGCCGCTCCGGCACGCCGACCACGGGCGCCGCCGGCCTTTCGCTCAGCCACCGATAGAGAATGCCGCCGATCGCCCCGCCGATGATCGGCGCCACCCAGAAGAGCCAGAGCTGGGCGAGCGCCCAGCCCCCGACGAAGACGGCGGGCCCGGTGCTGCGTGCCGGATTGATCGAGGCATTGGTGACAGGAATCGCGGCGAGATTGGTAAGTGTCAAAGCGAGCCCGATTGCGAGCGGCGCAAATCCGGCCGGCGCGTTGCCGTGCGTCGCCCCCATGATGATGAACAGGAACATCATCGTCATGACAACTTCGACAAGGAACCCGGCAAAGAGGCCGTAATGGCCCGGCGAATGGTCGCCATAGCCATTCGAGGCGAAGCCCTTTGCGACATCGAAACCGGCCGTGCCGCTCGCGATCAGATAGAGGATCCCCGCCCCGACGATCGCGCCGACGACCTGCGCGGCGATGTAGGGGATCACTTCGTTGGCCGGGAAGCGGCCGCCGGCCGTCAACCCGATGGTCACCGCCGGGTTGAGATGACAGCCGGAAATATGCCCAATCGCGTATGCCATCGTGACGACGCTGAGACCGAAGGCGAGCGAGACGCCGAGAAGGCCGATGCCGACCTGCGGAAAACCGGCGGCAATGACGGCGCTGCCGCATCCCGCGAAGGTCAGCCACGCGGTGCCGATCGCCTCGGCGGTGCATTTACGCATATCCATCGGCCACATCCTGTCTCGCATGGTTTATTTTGCGTGAAATTCGCCCAAGCCGAAAGGCGCCAGCCGCAATATCCTTAACGGCTCAGGGGTATAGGCGCTCCTTGCGCCAGCCGTCGGCTTCGCGCGTGAAGGCGACACGGTCATGCAGGCGGAACGGCCGGTCGGCCCAGAATTCAAACGCCTGCGGGGTCACCCGATAACCCTTCCAGTAGGGCGGCCGCGGAATTTCGCCGATCGCGTATTTCGCGGCGTAGAAAGCGACCGCTTTCTCCAACGCAAAGCGGCTCTCGAGCGGGCGCGATTGCTGGCTCGCCCAGGCACCGATGCGGCTGTCGCGGGGACGCGAGGCGAAATAAGCGTCCGCTTCGGCATCGCTGACTTGTGCCACCGTGCCGCGTATTCGGACCTGCCGGCGCAGCGACTTCCAGTGGAAGAGGAGCGCCGCCTTGCCGGAGGCGGCGAGTTCGCGCCCCTTGGCGCTGTCCTCGTTTGTATAGAAAACGAAACCGTTGAAATCGATTCCCTTCAACAGAATCATCCGAACATTCGGCAGTCCGTCGGCATCACTTGTCGCGAGCGCCATCGCATTCGGATCATTGATTTCGCGTTGCTTCGCCTCGGCAAACCATTCTTCGAACAGCGCGAACGGCTCTTCGGCGGTGGTGAAGTCACTGGGCGTTAACACGTTCAACGCAAAATCCCCTGAATTGTCATTGTGTCTAAGCAGGTGAGCACGTGCGTCCGCGGGTCCAGCGTTGCGCCGGCAGGAAGGTGATCGCACGGACGTTGCGCGTCCGCGATTGCGTTGCGGGCTGCCTCGCCGCGCTTGCGCTCAGCGGATGTTCCGTTTCCATGCCGCTCTCGCCCTTCGGCAAGAATGGCGACGACGTGACCGGCAGCATTGGCAAATCCAATCCCTTGTCGCGCGCTCTCGATAGCGAAGATTGGCGGCGCGCGAAAGCCGCGCTCTCTACCGCGCTCGATCCGCAGGGCAACGGCGAGACGGTGAACTGGGACAATCCGCAGACCGGCGCCAAGGGCTCCTTCGTCGCCGTGGCGCAGGCCTATCCCGCGGACGACGGCATCTGCCGGGCGTTCATCTCCAACATCAGCGCCAAAGAAGCGACGGAAAGTCTGCAGGGGACAGCCTGCCGCGACAAGCTCGGCGAGTGGAGCCTGAGCGACGTTCGACCGTGGAAACGCGCCAACAGCGCGAGTTAAGCACCAGACAAGTTCGGCATCGGCGCCGTTAGCGCGCACCTTGCCCGGGTCGGGAAACCCCGCTACCTCAGCCGCTGCTCGCGGGGCCAGCCGTCACGGGATCATGTCAGACTTCAGCCGACGCACGCTCCTATCCACGTTCGCCGCCGCCTCAACGAGCGCCGTTTTCTCCGACACTCTGCTGGCCCAGAACCAGCCGGCGCCGGCCCCGCGCTTCAGTTATGAGGACGTGGTTCGGCGCGCACGCGAACTTGCCGCGGCACCCTACGACGCGACCCCGCCCCGCCTGCCTGAGGAGCTTGAAAAACTCGATTTCGACGCTTGGCGCGACATACGCTTCCGGCAGGACAAGGCGCTGCTCGCCAGCACCGGCGGTCCCTTCCGCCTGCAGCTTTTCATGCTTGGGCATCTGTTCAAGCGGCCAGTCACCGTCAATACGATCCGCGACGGCATCGCGACGCCAATCCCCTTTGCCGCAAACCTGTTCGATTTCGGCCGCACGAAGTTGGAGAAGCCGCTGCCGGTAAATCTCGGCTTTGCCGGTTTTCGCCTGCACTATCCGCTGAATGATCCGCGTGTATTTGATGAGGTAATCGCGTTTTTAGGTGCGAGTTATTTTCGCTTTCTCGGTCGCCGCCAACGCTACGGCCTGTCCTCGCGCGGACTTGCCGTGAACGCCGGTACGCCCAGCGAAGAGTTTCCGTTCTTCCGCGAATTCTGGGTCGAAGCGCCCGGACCGAATGCCGATCGTGCGACGATCTACGCCTTACTTGATGGGGAGAGCGCTACCGGCGCTTACCGCTTCGACCTCTATCCCGGTAGAGAATCGGTGCTCGACGCGCAGGTCGCGCTGTTTGCGCGGCGCAGCGGCGCCAAGATCGGGCTGGCGCCGCTGACGTCCATGTTCTTCATCGGCAAGAACGATCATCGTTTTCACGATGAGTTCCGTCCGCAGCTGCACGATTCGGAAGGGCTGCTGGTCAATTCCGGAACCGGCGAGTGGCTATGGAGGCCGTTGCGCAATCCGGCGCAGATGGAAATTTCAGCCTTTCTCGACCGCAACATCAAAGGTTTCGGGCTGATCCAACGCGACCGTAATTTTGAGCACTATCAGGATCTCGATCTCGCCTACGAGACGCGGCCGAGCTACTGGGTCGAACCGCGCGAGGATTGGGGCGAGGGGCGGATCGAACTGGTCGAGCTGCCGACGCCGGACGAGACCAACGACAACATCGTCGCCTATTGGGTGCCGAAGGACCCGCTCGAGCCCGGCAAGCAGATGAATTTCGGCTATCGCATCAGCGCGAGCCTAAACCTCGCGCGGCTGTCGCCCAATGCGCGCGCGATCAACACGTTTCAGACCAATCCGCGAGCGCTCGGCTCGTCGGAGTCGCGCGAAGGCAGTGCGCGGCGTTTCATCATCGATTTCGCCGGCGGCGATCTCGCCTATTTTCTGCACGATCCAGGGTTGGTCGAAGTCGTGCCATCGACCAGCCAAGGCCGCATCATACGGTCGTCAGTTGTCGCCAATGTCGTGACCCAGGGAATTCGCGCCATTCTCGACGTGCAGGCCGATGCGGGACAGACCGCCGACCTACGCGCGTTCCTCCGCGCGTCGGATCGGGCGCTGACCGAGACATGGACGTTTCCTTGGAAGGCGGAGTGAAGCAGGACGAAGCACCCGCGATCACAATCCGCAAGGGCCGGCTCGCCGATCTCAACCGGCTTGTCGCAATCGAAAATGCCGCGTTCGAAAGCGATCGGCTGACACGCCGGAGTTTGCGCGCGCATCTGACGAAGAGTACCGTCAGCTTGCTTGTTGCGGAAGCCGAGGTGGGCGGGTTCGCACAGGTTGTCGGTTACGCGCTGATCGCGTTTCGCCAAGACTCGAAAAAGGCGCGGCTCTACTCGATTGCGAGCGATCCGCAACACCGCGTCGGACTTGGCCGCCTCCTGCTCGCCGCATGCGAGGGAGAGGCGGCGCGTCGCGGCGCGGAGAGCCTCGTCCTCGAAGTGCGCGCCGACAATTCGCGTGCGATCGCGATGTATGAGGAACGAGACTACGTGAAGTTCGGCACACTCGCCGATTATTACGAGGACGGCGCCTCGGCACTGCGCTACGAGAAGCGGCTGTCAGCTTAATCCGCGCTTGTCGAAGACGCGCTTCGCCTTGCCGAGCGAGCGCTCCAGCGAATTTGCATCGACCACCGCGACATTGGCGGTCACGCCGATGCGCTCCTTCACCAGCCGCGCGAGATGCTCGCCGGC
>JAXDNH010000196.1:0-3596 GCA_034669525.1 Methylobacteriaceae bacterium
TGGGTAGAACGAGTCCAAAACCCAAGCGTGGTTATTTCGTTCCGACTGCCCGACTGCTGTAGCGCTGTCAGTGATCTCACTGGAGCGGCCAGAAGAACGCAATTAACGGCGTTCCCACCAGCACGACAAGCAAGGAAAGCGGCAGCCCCAGCTTCCAGTAATCGCTGAATCTGTATCCGCCCGGCCCCATGACCAGCATGTTGTTCTGATGCCCGATCGGCGTCAGGAAATCGCAGGCCGCGCCGAATGCGACCGCAAGCAGGAAGGGTTCGGGATTATACCCGAGCTTCGCCGCGACCGCGGCGGCGATCGGACCCATGACGAGAACCGCTGCCGCATGGTGCAACAGCGGCGCGGCAAGCATTGCCGTGACCAGCACGAGCGCGATAGCCATGAGCCCCGGCACATGCTGAGCGGCGCTGCCGAGGAGGTTGGCGATCAGATTCGCCGCGCCAGTATCGTTGAGCGCCTCGCCGACCGGGATCAGCGCGCCAAGCATGATGATGATCGGCCAATCTATGGCTTCATAAGCCTCCTTCAGGCTGATCTGCCGCAGCGCGATGCAGAGGACGGCGGCCCCGAAGAACGTCTGTTCGACGCTACGCACCCGCAAAATCACGGTCGCCATCGCCGCGAGAAGAAGCAGCAAGGGGATGAAGCGCCATCGCGGCCGCGACAGCGCAAGGCTGCGATCGGCCAGCGGGAGGCAGCCGAGATCGGAGACGGTATCGTACAAAGTGTTGCCCCAGCCCTGGAGGGCGACGATGTCGCCGGGCTGCAGGACGTGCTCCATCAGGCGGCTGTGAACGGGACGGCCGGCGCGGCTGACGGCGAGAAGACTGACCTCGAAGCGGCGGCGCAATTGCAGCGTCTGCGCTGTTCGCCCGACCAGTTGCGAGCCCGGCATCACCACCGCCTCGACGATCTCGAGATCGTCGCTGGCGCGTTCCGGCGCTTTCAGCTCAACTGAGGCGGCAAGCTCCAGACCGGCGCTGTCGGTCACCACTTTCACCGTCGCGGGATCCGCCTGGATGGTGAGAATGTCGCCGCTCACAAGCCGGGTGCGATAGGACGGAACGAAATGCCGTTCGTCGTCGTCCGAGATGCGCACCAGGGAACTCACAGACAATTCCCCGTCGGCAAGCGCCTCGAGCTCGGCGACTGTCATGCCGACCGCAGGCGATTCCTCCGGCACGAGGAGTTCCGTCGTGTAGCGCTCGAGATTGAAGACTTGGCCCGTCGTCTTCGCGCCGGTCTGGCGCCGCGGCAGCAGGCGCCACCCCAAACTGAGGAAAACCAGCCCGATCAAAGCGAGCGGCAGCCCGACCGAGGTGAAATCGAAGAATTCGAACGGTTTGCCGGTCACGTCGGACCGCACTACCGAAATCAGGAGATTGGGACCCGTTCCGATGAGAGTCGCGGTGCCACCGATCAGGGATGCGAAGGCGAGCGGCATTAAATAGATCGAGGGCGGCTGCTTGATGCGGCGCGCGGCTTCGAGCGACAGCGGGATGAATACCCCAAGCGCCCCGACATTTTTCATGAATGCCGAGAGGAGTCCGACCGAAAAGCAGAGCGCCCCGATCTGGAGCGACGGGGACTGCACGCGCTTCAAAAAGGCCCGCAGCACGCCATTGAGGACACCCGAATTTCCGATTGCCCGTCCAAGAACGAGCGTCGTCGCAATCAGGATGATGACGGGATTAGAAAAGCCGGAGAAAGTTTTCTCCGGCGGCACCGTTTCCGTGATGACGGTCGCCACAAGCGCGAGGCACGCGACCAGATCATGCCGCAGGCGATCCCACATGAAGAGGGCCAGCATGATCGTGACGATCGCGAAGATTTCGACCTGCGGGACCGTCACGTTCTTATCCTGGCTTTAGAACCGGAAGGAAACCAACGCGGCGAGCCGCCGTTCCATGCAGAGCTTCAGAGGGGATCGCGCGGCGAGGTTTGCGAAGTGGCGATCGCCGGCGCCTCTGGCTGTTTTCGCGCTGCCTCGGCGATCAGCCTATCGGTGGCGCTCTCGATGCGCCGCTGCAGCTCCTGCAAGAACGCGTCCCGCTTCATGCCGGGCGCGATCGCCGGCAGGAACTCGACGACGATCGTGCCGGGAAAGCGCAGGAAACTGCGGCGGGGCCAGAACAGACCCGAATTCAATGCAACGGGCAGGCAAGGCACGCCGGTCTTCTCATAGACATAGGCAACACCGGCTTTGTAAGCCGGCGGCGCGCCGGGCGGACGCCGTGTTCCCTCCGGGAAGAGGAATAATTGGCGGCCCTCCGCAAAAAGCACTTTCGCTTTCACGACGAGTTGGCGGAGCGCGGTTCGCGCAGTCGCGCGATTGATTGCGATCTGCCCGGCGCGCTGAAGATACCAGCCGAAAACCGGGATGAATGTCAGCTCGCGTTTCAAGACATAGGCAAAGTCGTCGAAGTAGAGGATCACCGCAAATGTTTCCCAGAACGACTGATGTTTCGGCGCGATGATGCACGCGCCTTGGGGAATGTTTTCGAGTCCACGGAATTCAGCGGACGTACCGCACACCACTTTCAGAAGCCAAAGCGAGAAGCGGCTCCAGGTTCGCGCGAGTGCGAGTATCGCTTTGCGCCCGAACAACAGCGCCGGCAGCCCAACGACCATCAGGACGATCATGGTTGCGTAAAAGAGAAAATTGAACAGCGCCGACCGGATGAAAATCATGCGGAATGCCGCGGCGTTCAGCGCTTGACGTGCACGACGCGGGGCACATCGAATTGTGCGCTCACCCGCGACGCCGTCATCACGTCCGCCGGACGGGCATCCGCCGACGGCATGATGCGCGTGCGCACGACTGCCGCCAGGAACTTCACGTATTCGATGGCGAGCAGACGCGCGACGTGGGTGTCGCTGCGCCAATCGCTGTTGCGCAGCCGATCGCTGACGACCGGGTACGGGATGAGTTCGAGCCGCGGCAGCGCGCTACGCAATTCCACGAGCGCGCGCGGCATGTGATAGTTTGAAGTAACGACAATCAGGCTGGAATGGATCGCATTCGCCTCGACCCATTGCCGGGTCTCGTCGGCATTGCCGGCGGTGTTCAGCGCAGCGCGGCCGAGATCGATGCAGCAATCGAAAAGCTTTTGAAAATTCGGCATGAGCCGCGCGATCTCATGCCGGGACGTCTGCTGGTTGACGCCGGTGATGAGAAGCCGCCTCGCCCGGCCCTTTGCCAGCAGCTCGACCGCGTCGGCCACGCGCTCCGAGCCGCCGGTAAGCGCCACGACGCCATCGGCGGGCTGAAGTGCCGCCGTCGGCTCCTGATTCTCGATCGTGCGGGCGAAAACGACAAAGCCGGTGGCAAGGCCGATGAGGCCCAGGGCCAGACAGGTCAGGAACAGCCGGCGGCCGAACGTCCGCCAGGAGCGAGCATTCACGCGAGCATTCCTCGGAGCGCCCGGACGCCGCGCGTCCGCTTCGTGATCCCCATCGGGGGTTGAGAATACTCGCGAATCTGGGCGGCGGCTAGGCGGGCGCCTGGGGAGAGCGGGGGCGGGGACAACGCATCCCGGCCGCAGGCCTCTGTGCAGTGTAACTCATCGCTTGACATTGTAACC
>JAXDNH010000197.1:0-7721 GCA_034669525.1 Methylobacteriaceae bacterium
GCATGCGATATCAAATTGCTCCCCTCTTCTGCCGTCCCTGGACTCTCAATGGAATGTCACCGCGGCTCATCGAGAGCCATTACGAACATAATTACGGTGGCGCCTTAAGCCGCCTAAATGCCATCACTGACGAACTGGAGGCGCTCGACTCTTCGGCGCCTGCTCACGTCGTCGGCCGCCTCAAGCGGGAAGAAACGGCGGCGCTCAATTCGACGCTCCTGCACGAACTCTATTTCGCAAGTCTCGGCGGTGACGGCAGAGCCGTCCCTGAGTTAATGGCTAACGCGATCGCGCGTGATTTTGGGTCGGTTGCCCGCTGGCGTCAGGAGTTTGTCGCGTTAGCGACTTCTCTTGCTGGGGACTCCGGTTGGGTCCTGCTTTCATACCTGCCGCGCGACGCCCGGCTTATCAATCATTTCGGGTCCGATCACAGCCAAACCATCGCGGGCGCCATCTCGATCCTCGCGCTCGACATGTACGAGCACGCCTATCATCTCGAGTTCGGCGCCAATGCCACCGCTTATATTGCGGCGTTCATGCGGAACATCGAGTGGGGCGCGGTCGAGGCGCGATACCAAGATGCGATCGAGGTCAAGCCGCCGAGAAAGCTTGAGCAGAAGCAGTTTGCAGATGTGCCTCGCGTCACGGTGGAGGAAGTGCGGACGATGCTGAATTCAGGCGAAACGGTTCAGATCATAGATACACGCCCGAAACATTACGCCACCAAAGCTCAGGACATCATGGAGGGAGCCGTGTGGCGTGATCCCGAGCGGGTGGATGAATGGATCGGCGAGCTTTCCAAGACCGAACCGGTCGTCACCTTCTGCGTCTACGGCTTCCATATCGGATGCGAAACGGCGGCGACGCTGCGCAAGGCCGGCTTCGATGCGCGATACATGGCCGGGGGTCATTCTGCCTGGAAGGCAATCAAGGGCCCGGTGAAGCTTCTGGAGTAAGCCAGCCGCTCCGGAACCCAATTGGGCGCTAGGCTTGGAGGGGAGGGAGGGTTGACCTGGCGAAAGCCGAGGCACATATTGAGCATGCTTATCAACAGCACGCTTAGAAATTACCTGTGCCCGGCCTCCCCATCACGCTCGGTTTCCTTCTGAACGACGTCGCGCGGCTGCTGCGCAAGCGCTTCGAGCAGAACGCGCGCGATTTCGGGCTGACCCGCTCGCAATGGCAGGTCCTCGCCTATCTCGCCCGCAACGAGGGCATCCAGCAGAGCGCGCTCGCCGACATTCTCGACGTCGAGCCGATCACGCTGGCCCGTATGGTCGACCGGCTAGAGGCGGCCGCGCTGGTCGAGCGGCGCAATCATCCGACCGACCGCCGCGTCTGGCAGCTTTTCCTGAAAGCTGCCGCAAATGATCTCATCGCCTCGATGCAGGACATCGGCGACCTCACCCGCGCCGAGGCGCTCGCCGACGTGAGCGAGGTCGACCGCGAGACGCTCACCCGCGCGCTGACACAGATGAAAGCAAACCTCGTCGCTGCCTGCAGCGCACCCCAACTCAAACGGAAAGCGGGCCATGGCTAAGTCAGCTGCCAGGCGCTCGGATGAAGCCGAGCACGCGCCGCCGCTGCAGAGCGAGGGCAAACTGCACGCGCTGCCGCGGCGCAAGGATGCGCCCCACCCGCACGACGACACGGTCGAGGCTTTCGTTCCTGAGACAAAATCGCCGCCAAAACCTGACGCCCCGCGGCCGTCCGCGCCGAAGCAGACGCGCAAGCGCGGTTCGCTTCGCCGCCTTCTTTTGATCGCCGGGCCGCTCCTGGTGATCGCCGGCGCCCTTTATTTTTACCTCACCGGCGGGCGCTTCGTGTCGACCGACGATGCCTATGTCAAAGCCGACATCGTCTCTGTCGCGACGGACGTGTCCGGCATTGTGACGAAAGTCGAAGTGCACAACGATCAGCATGTCAAAGCCGGCGACGCGCTTTTCCGTCTCGACGACGAGCCCTACCGCATTGCGTTCGAAGGCGCGAAGGCGCAGCTCGGCGCAACGGCAAACCAGATCGACGCCTTGAAGGCGCAATATCGCCAGCAGCTCGCATCGGTGGCGATGGCGCAAACCGATGTTGCTTATTACCAGCTCGGCATCCAGCGGCAGACCGAACTCGCATCCCGCGCCGTCGCCTCGCAAGCGACGCTCGACCAGGCGCGCCACGACTACCGGTCCGCGCAGGACAGGATGGTTATGGCGCAGAGACAGGCCGATTCGGTCCTGGCCCAACTCGGTGGCGACGCCAACAAGCCGACGCAAGACAATTCCCAATATTTGCAGGTGAGGGCGCAGGTCGACAAAGCCGAGCGCGATTTGCGTCACACGGTGGTGCGCGCCCCGGTGGATGGCGTCGTCACGAACGTCGATGCGCTGCAGCCCGGCAATTACTTGCCAGCATCGCAGCCGGCCTTCAGCCTGGTTGCGAGCGATCAAGTCTGGATCGAAGCCAATCTCAAAGAGACGGACCTGACTTACGTGCGCCCCGGCGATCCCGCGGAAATTTCCGTCGACGCTTATCCCGGCACGGAATGGAAGGCGAGCCTCGACACGATCAGCCCGGCAACCGGCGCGCAGTTCTCCGTCCTACCCGCGCAGAATTCGTCAGGCAATTGGGTGAAGGTGGTGCAGCGCCTGCCGGTCCGGCTGAAGGTCAAAGCGGACGACACCGCGCCGCCGCTACGCGCCGGCATGAGCGTCGTCGTCGATATCGATACCGGCCACACCCGTACGCTCTCCGGTCTGTTCGCGGGCTTACGCGGCATCATCTAGCCGATGTCCGACGCAGCCACACAGGACGCGCCGAACCGCGGCATTCTTACGCTTTGCGTGATGCTAGCGACGATCATGCAAGCGCTCGACACGACGATCGCCAACGTCGCGCTGCCTTACATGCAGGGCAATCTATCGGCGACGCAGGACCAGATCAATTGGGTGCTGACGTCCTACATCGTCGCCGCGGCGATCATGACGCCGGTCACCGGCTTTCTCGCCGCTCGGCTCGGGCGCAAGCGGCTCTTTTTGATCGCCGTCGTCGGCTTCACAATCGCGTCCGTGCTCTGCGGCATTGCGCAATCCTTGCCGGAAATGGTGCTGTTCCGCCTGGCGCAGGGTGTATTCGGTGCGCCGCTCGTGCCCATGTCGCAATCGGTGCTGCTCGACTCCTACCCGAAGGAGAAGCATGGCTCGGCAATGGCGATGTGGGGGGTCGGCGTTATGGTCGGCCCGATCCTCGGGCCGACGCTCGGCGGCTGGCTCACCGAATATTACAATTGGCGCTGGGTTTTTTACATCAATGTGCCGATCGGCATCGTCACGTTTCTGGGGCTTTCCGCCTTTCTGACGGAAACGAAGCGCGAGGCGCTTTCCTTCGATTGGCTCGGCTTCGCCACGCTCAGCATCGCGGTGGGGGCGCTGCAATTGTGCCTGGACCGCGGCGAGCAGCTCGACTGGTTCGGCTCGCGCGAAATCATCGCGGAACTGACGATCGCGGTTCTCGCCTTCTACATGTTCATCGTCCACACGTTCACCACCGAGCGGCCGTTCATCGATCCCCGCATTTTTAAAGACCGCAACTTCATCGTTGGGCTCTTCTTCATCTTCATCGTCGGCATCATCCTGCTTGCGACCCTGTCGCTGCTGACGCCGTACCTGCAGAATCTGATGAACTATCCCGTGCTTACCGCCGGCATGGTGCTGGCGCCGCGCGGCATCGGCACGATGGTCGCCATGATGATCGTCGGCCGCATCATCAACCGCGTCGATCCGCGCATGCTGGTTGTCTTCGGACTTGCGCTGACGGTCGCCGTGTTGTGGGAGATGACCGGCTTCACACCCGATGTCTCGCGCTTCACGCTTGTGCGCACCGGGATCGAGCAGGGCCTCGGCCTCGGATTTTTGTTCGTGCCGCTGTCGACGATCACCTTCGCGACGCTGACGCCGGAATTCCGGACGCAAGGGACCGCATTATTCAGCCTGATGCGCAATCTCGGCTCCAGCATCGGCATTTCCGTCGTCATCTTCCTCTTGACGCGCAACACGCAACTCATGCATTCGCAGCTGGTCGAGCATGTCACGCCCTTCAACGAGGCCCTGCGCACCGGAGCCGTGCATCGCATCTGGGATATGACGACCACATTGGGCCGCGCCGCGCTCGATGCGGAGATCACCAGGCAGGCGGCAATCATCGCCTATATCGACGATTATAAAGTGATGATGCTGATCGCGCTTGCCGCCATGCCGATCGTGCTTTTATTGCGCAAAGGCGGGCCGCAACCCGACGCCGGCCACGCGGTGCTGGAATAGCACTCAGCGCATCCGCTCCAGCACTTTCCAGTACGACACCGGCGCCAGGCGTTCGATCATCGCGATGATCTTCGCGTCGTTGCCGACAATGATGCGCGGCTTGCGTTGTTCCACACCGCGCACAATCGTTTCGCCGGCCTCCGCAGGGGGCATTTTCAGCTTCGCTTCGATCCCGGCGAGAGTGGCGGCAAGCACTTCCGGCGAAGCGGTCTCCGAGCGCCGGGCATTTTTTGCAATGGAGGTGGCGACGCCGCCGGGATGCACGACGGAAATTCCGACGCTCGTTCCGGCGAGTTCGCGACGCAGCGCTTCGGAAAATCCTCGCACGGCGAACTTGCTGGCGGAGTAAGCGGTCTGGCCCGGCGGCGCGATAATCCCGAATATGCTGGAAATGTTGACGATGCGCGCATCGTCACTCGCCTTCAGCAGCGGCAGGAATGCGCGTGTCATCCGCACGACGCCAAAAAAATTGATCGCTATAAGCCACTCGAAATTCGCTTCTGAAACCTGCTCGAATGTGCCGCCGAGCGCCACGCCGGCGTTGTTGACGAGAAGATCGACCTTTCCGTGTGCGCCGCGCACTATATCGGGAAAGGCCGCGACTGCCTGTGCATCGCCAACATCGAGTCTGTGGCAGGTTATCTGCACGCCTGATGCGGAAGCGCTGGCGGTCTCCTCAAGCCCAGCCTCGTTCAGATCCGCCAAAGCAAGATGACATCCGCGTCGCGCCAGCGAATGCGCAGTCGCGCGGCCGATACCGCTCGCCGCGCCAGTGATGATGGCGGTGCGACCTCTCAGCTGCATTCGAGTACGCATGCCTCAGACCCCGTTGGACTTTCGTTTCTCCCCATGATCCCATTCGCGGAGGGGAACGACAAATGTCCAATCGAACGGACGTGATCATCGTCGGTGGCGGGCTCGCCGGCCTTGTCGCCGCGGCGGAAGTCGCGGACGCCGGCAAACGCGCGATCATCGTCGAGCAGGAAGGAGAGCAGAGCCTCGGTGGCCAGGCCTTCTGGTCGCTTGGCGGTCTGTTCCTTGTCGACACGCCGGAGCAGCGCCGGCTGCGCATCCGCGACTCATATGAGCTGGCGCTGCAGGATTGGTTCGGCACCGCCGGCTTCGACCGGCCGGAAGATTACTGGCCGCGCCGTTGGGCCGAGGCCTATGTCGCTTTCGCTGCGGGCGAGAAGCGCTCTTGGCTTCATGCACAGGGCGTGCGTTTTTTCCCTGTTGTCGGCTGGGCCGAGCGCGGCGGCTATGGCGCGATCGGTCACGGCAATTCCGTTCCGCGGTTTCATCTGACCTGGGGCACGGGCCCGGGTGTCGTCGAGCCTTTCGAGCGCCGCGTGCGCGATGCAGCCTCGCGCGGATTGATCACGTTCAGATTCCGCCATCGCGTTGATGCAATCACGATGACCAACGGGGTCGCCGAAGGAGTCAGCGGCGCGGTGCTTGAGCCAACGAGCGCGGCACGCGGTAAATCGAGCTCGCGCACGAAGATCGGCGATTTCGCCTTGCGCGCCAGCGCCGTGATTATCGCGTCGGGCGGCATTGGCGGCAATCATGCGATGGTGCGCAAGAATTGGCCGGCGCGTCTGGGCCCACCGCCGCGCACGATGGTTGCCGGCGTGCCCGCCCATGTCGACGGCCGCATGATCGGCATTGCGCAGGCTGCAGGCGGACGACTGATCAATCCTGACCGGATGTGGCACTATGTCGAGGGCGTGCACAATTGGGATCCGATCTGGCCGAATCACGGCATCCGCATTCTGCCGGGGCCGTCTTCGATGTGGTTTGACGCGCGGGGACGGCGCCTCCCCGTGCCCTTATTTCCCGGCTTCGATACGCTCGGTACGCTCGAACATATCGGCAAGACGGGATACGATTATTCCTGGTTCGTGCTGACGCAGAGCATTATCCGCAAGGAATTCGCCCTTTCGGGTTCCGAGCAGAACCCGGATTTCACCGGAAAAGACTGGCGCATGGTGCTGAAGCGCGCCGTCGGCAAGAATGCGCCCGCGCCTGTTGAAGCGTTCAAGAAAAGCGGCGTCGATTTCCTCGTGCGCAACAATCTTCCCGATCTCGTCGCGGGAATGAATGAACTCGCCGGCGACGGACTGATCGACCTCGATGCAATTACACAGGAGATCGTCGCGCGCGATCGCGAGATTACAAATCCGTTCAGCAAGGACATGCAGGTTGTCGCGCTGCGCGGCGCGCGGAATTACATCGGCGACAAGCTGATTCGGGTGGCGCCGCCGCACCGCATTCTCGACCCGGCGCATGGGCCGCTGATCGCCGTGCGTCTCAATATCCTGACCCGCAAAACGCTCGGTGGTCTCGAAACGGATCTCGATGGCCGTGTTTTCGGTGTCGTGGGGCACACGATTCCTGGCCTCTATGCGGCCGGCGAAGCGTCAGGCTTCGGCGGCGGTGGCGTGCACGGCTACCGCTCGCTCGAAGGCACTTTTCTTGGTGGCTGTATCTTCTCCGGCCGCGCGGCGGGCCGCGCCGCCGCGCGCGGGGTGAACTGAGGGAGACATCGCGCTGTTGAGGCGACATAAGCCGGGAACTGCTCGCGGTTGGCGTCCCATGCGCGGCTATATTCGATGATGCGCGCGGTCTCTGCGGCACTTTCTGCACCGAACAGCCGTGCGATCACGTGCAGCATCGCATCGATGCAGAGCGCGACGCCACCCCCGGTGATGATCGTATTCTCGTCGACGAGACTGGCAGCGCGTACGTCGATCAGGGGATAGCCCGCCTTCAGCATGGCGAGAGGTGACGTTTCCGGCGGCACGACCTCGTTCTTCGTCGTTGCCGCCTTGCCGTCGAGAAGGCCGCTTGCGGCGAGGATCATACCGCCTGTGCAGACCGAGACGACAAGGGTGTCGGCTGCCCGTTGGCGCAAAAAATCGAGCGTCTCGGGACGCCTGCTTTCCGCCTGCCAACCCGGCCCGCCGGTGACGACCAGCACGTCGAGCTGCGGCGCCGAGGCGAGATCGCAATCGGCGATCACGCGCAGGCCGTTGGCGAGTTTCACCTCGCCCGCGCGCGGCGCGATCGTGCAGAGCTCGATTTCCGGACGGATGCGCCGGGCCATCGAGAGCACGCCGAACGTGGCGAGGTCGATCGGCTCGACGTCGGGATAGATGAATATCCCGAATTTCATCGCGCTCGCCCATGGGCGAGCCTTGGCGCGAAACGGTCTTCTAGGGTCGCGCCTAAGCCCGCGGTCTGCCGCCGCGGGCTCAATTGATTGCTGCCTGGATTATTGCCCCGCGACGTCCGCGATGACGCGGAATCTTGCGGGATAGCAGGCGACCACGTCGCCAGTCTCGCACTGAAGTCGTATCGCGCTCGTCGAGACGGAACGGCCTTGGGCCGACAGTGCCATCGGCTCACCCG
>JAXDNH010000198.1:0-16426 GCA_034669525.1 Methylobacteriaceae bacterium
GCCATCCGGCCCGCCGAACTCGATGAACTTTTCGCGCCGGAACGACAGCGCGCCCGCGCCGCCATTGCCGGAGCGGACGTAGACGCGGGCTTGATCGAGGAACTTCATCGCCTCCCTCCGGAGGCGGAGGAGTTAGCAGGTCTATTCCGCCGCCTGCGGCGCGACCGGCACGACCGACACAGCCGAGCGGCCCTTGCCGCGCGTCTTGAACTCGACCTTGCCGTCGATCAGCGCAAACAGCGTGTGATCGGTGCCGACGCCGACATTGGTGCCGGCATGCCACTTCGTGCCGCGCTGGCGCACGAGGATGTTGCCGCTGACGACGCTCTCGCCGCCGAACTTCTTCACGCCGAGCCGGCGCCCTGCGGAGTCGCGGCCGTTGCGTGAGGAGCCGCCTGCTTTCTTGTGAGCCATGATCCTGCTCCCTTATTCGGCGCCGGGCGCGGCCTGCGCCGGCTCGGACGGCTTGGCTGCTTTGGCAGACTTGCCGCTCGCTTTCGCGCCGCCGCCCTCGATGCCGGTGATCTTGATCACCGTCAGATCCTGGCGATGGCCACGCTTGCGCTTGGAATTCTTGCGCCGGCGCTTCTTGAAGGCGATGACCTTCGGGCCACGCTTATGCTCGACGATCGTGCCGGTGACCGAGGCCCCGGCAAGCGCCTCCCCGCCGAGCTCGGTCGAGCCGTCGCGGGTCAGCATCAGCACCTCGCCGAACGTGACGCTCTCGCCGGGCTCGCCGGCAAGCGACATGATGGTGATCGTCTCGTCGGCGGCGACGCGATACTGCTTCCCGCCGGTCTTGATGACTGCGAACATCGTCTTTCCTCGTGTTCGAATCCGGCTCTGACGCGAGGGGCGCGCCGGCCGGCTTTTTGGCAGTTGACCGAATTTTTCTCAGCCCTCGCGAACGCACTGGGCCGAACGCAAATCGCGGCGAAACCGCCGCGATTGCCGGCGTTTCTCTAGTGGTTCGGGGCCGGGGTGTCAACGATGGAGCGGGATTAGCGCCCCCTCGCCCCGCTTGCGGGGAGAGGGCGGGGGTGAGGGGCAGCGCCAGTGCTGGGAAGATTGGTGCTGCCCCTCATCCGGCCTTCGGCCCCCTTCTCCCCCGCACGCGGGGAGAAGGGGGCCGTCATCATCGGCGCGTCATGCCCGGCCTTGGGGGCATCCACGAAGGCAAAGGCGCCGCGGAAAGGAATTGTCGTGGATGGCCGGGCCGAGCCCGGCCATGACGCGGGTTGCAACGCGCCGCCAGGTTTCGCCGCTTACGGGTCTCGACAAGATGCCGTTCCGCGAAAGCCTCCCGAGGCTTCGGGTTAGGTGGACCCAAAGCCGCAGGCGCCGCTCCCCGCCCGCCCTTTCAAGACCACTCTAAAAAGGCCCTCAGGGGGCGGGGACGGAGGACTAGATTCACAAGATGTCAAGACCGGTGAGAGCTTGATACCATCGGATGTTTTCAATGCCAAAACGGCGACGCATATCCACTTTGCGTCAACCTTGCATTGTACAATATACTGTGGTTGCATCGCTTGTTCGAACGGAATTCGCAGAAACAATTTTAGGAGGTCAGGATGGCGAAACTGCCTAGTTTTGCGCAATTGGCTACGCACTACCTTACGCAATCGGCAGATCAGGTGAAAGAGGAGGTGGGTGGGGAAGTCAACGCAGATTGGATCACTAATACATGTACGATACGAATGTCCCGGTCCTTCAACTACTGCGGAAAAACTGCAGCAAAAATTCCCGAAATCCAGGGGCTGTTCACCGTCAAAGGCGCTGACGGCAAGAATTACGCTTTGCGTGTCGAAGAGTTCAATCATTTTTTGCGAGATAAGTACGGCACTCCTAGTGTGATAAGATCAGGCAAGGACATTTCGATCCAACCTTTTCATGGCAAGAGGGGCATCATCAATTGGCACGTTAGTGGCTGGGCAGACGCGACCGGGCACTTTACGCTCTGGGATCAAAATCGAGGCTTGTACGAAGGCGAGGAAGTATATTTCGAAATGCCAATCAAACATCCAGACGGTGGAGGTCCCTGGCTCACCAAAGTGGAATTATGGGAATGCTAATCTCTCCTGTTTAAGTTCCCGCTGCAACGACTTCACTAATTTTTGAATTTTAGCGCGTTGATTCATGTACCGTTTCTGGACCAAGTGACGTTCTGATTCCTACTGCAGTTAGAAAGTAAGACACGGAGAGTCTGTGAAAGCGAAGCGCGCTAAGGTCCAGGCCAAATCGTTGCTGAACCGTCTCGGCGGATTCTCCGCCTTCGGCTTCGGAATCAGTTTCAAGGCGTCGGAACCAGAGCGCGTCGTGGTGCGTGACGTGATCACGGCCCTTGAGGACAAACGGGCTCTGTATGTGGGCGCCATATCGGAGCAGCCGGAGCATGTCGTGCAATCGATCTTGCAAATTCGGCAGGAGCTAACGAATGGCCTCAAACGCGTTAGCGACAATTCTCCCGCCAAAGACGCTTTCCGCGCAATGCGGGCGGCTTGCCGCGATTTTCTTACGCATCCCGCGATGGTCCAATGACGGTGATATCCGGGACTTCCGAGCCCGAGGCATTTGGCAACAAGAAGAATTTCTGATTGAACTTGGCAA
Organism: Methylobacteriaceae bacterium; assembly: GCA_034669525.1. Lineage (GTDB taxonomy): Bacteria > Pseudomonadota > Alphaproteobacteria > Rhizobiales > Beijerinckiaceae > JAFASC01. The sequence goes on from JAXDNH010000198.1 coordinate 2,608, forward strand.
GTTACGTGCAATCTTTGGACAACAAATTGCACTTCTCGGTTACCTTTTTGGCATCGATATCGAGGAACAATTGGCCGATACGCTGCCGCCTCTGCCGACGCCGGGCAACGGCGACGAATAGCGCCAATGGAGAGGTAAGGTGGGCGCGATCGGATGGAGTCTGCTAGCAGCGATCAGCATCCCGATCCTCTGGCTACTCATCCGGCTGTTACTCGCTTACACCGTCTCACCATCCTACTCGGGTCGCGCGTTCCTCATTCAGAAAGCGAAACGGCTGGGTGTGAACGTAACCTCTATTCCAGATGCAGCATGGAACGAAATCGTTGCTCACAATCTTAGGCTGGCTAAGGCTGGTGCAGAGCGGGGTGATCGCCGAGACCGTGCGTGGCGATCCAACCTCGTTATTCTTTTAGAAGGGGAGGCGATCGAAATCGCGCAGCTGCTTCGAGGGGAAGGCAACAAGCACCATCCGGGCTGCGCTCCACAAGTTCTGGCAAATCACGGTGTTATTAGGAACGGTGAGGAATTAGCCTGATATTCGAAGTCGAATGAGGGGCAGCACTAATAATTTCAGATTGGCGCTGCCCCCCACCCTGTCCCTCTCCCCCAATCGAAGTCGCATGTTGGCGACTTCGATCATTTAAGGTGCGCATGTCGGCAACAGTCGACATGCGTTCGGGGCGAGGGGACGCTAATGCCCTCGCCCGTTTCCGAATGCCGCCGCGCATGGCCAAGACCACCAAGCCGAACGCTCATGGACCGAGGTCCAAACATCGTGACGCATACCGAAACCGTTCGCGGTTCGAAGTCGCCTGTTGGCGACTTCGAATCTTAAAGTGCGGATGTCGGCAACGGCCGACATCCGTTGTTGACGCCTTCAATTCCGGCCAATGGGAGAGGCTCAAAAACCTGTTCGATCCGGCGGCCAATATTCGCGGCGTGCTCGGCTGGGGGCGGATTTCGTAACTTGCTAGTATACATTGGAATTGGAAATCAGATTGTAGGAGCAAGCGATGACCTCAATAGAAATTGTGAAGCTACTTCTGCCGCCGTTCCTTACGGCCTTAGCGACGCTACTCGCGGCCGGATTGGTAGGCCACGGCCTCACTGCGAAATGGGCAGAGCGCCAAAAGCGCCGAGAGATGGTGCTTACGGCAACCAATGATTTCTACAAGCTCTATGGGGAGTTCTTCGCTGTTTGGAAGCTCTGGAACTATTCCCTTCAGCAGTCAGGCACATCGGATTTCGATGAGAGACGCTGGAAATTACTGGAACGAGCGTCGGCTGCTGAGGCGAGTATGGAAACCGCGATGGTGAAGCTTGTATCGGAACGCATCTTAACCGGGGACGAAATCACTATGTTGGCCTGCTTCCGTCAGGCTTATCAGTGCCTCCGCCAAGCTATAAAAAATGGACACAAGCTAAATTGGTACTTTGACGAATATCCCCAATACTTGGCTTTCAAGCGCCTCGCTACAGGAGTATCCAAGCTTGTTTCAACCGGGGACCAGACCTCGCCTCCCGACATAACGGAAGCACAGAATGCATTGCGAACGATCACTTCAAATCGATGGGAGCACACCTGGCTGGCGGTGGCGTTAGCCGAGGACAAGGCCGAAATAACCGCGGCCCCGACGACTGACTGAGGTGGCGCGCGACTCGGCTGCCCTGCCGAACGCAGCCTATTGAGCGACAGGCGGACCGGAAGCCGACTGCCTTAGCCGAGGTTGACGATCGCGACGCATGCCGAGACCCCTTGCTCAAGGAGACCGGCCGTTTCGCCGCGCCGTTTCGTGGGCTTCCGGGCAAAGCACCGACGGGAAAGGGTTACGAGATCATCGCGATCGAGTGGTTCGAATTTTCGGATCGAAGTCGCCTGTTGGCGACTTCGAATGTTGAAGTGGGAATGTCGGCAACAGCCGGCATCCCAAAGATCATGCGGCGCTGGGCGGCGCGGCACTCGGCGGCAATCACGCGGCAGGTGTGCGAGTGAACGAGTCCGCCGATCGTTAGCGCCCCTTCCCCCATCGAAGTCGCCTGTTGGCGACTTCGATGGGGGAAGGGGCGCGCGGCGACTGAGGCGCGAGTCTTTCGGCGCGTCATGCCCGGCCTTGGGCCGGGTATCCACGAAGACAAAGGCGTCGCGGCCTGAAGATTGTCGTGGATGGCCGGGCCAAGCCCGGCCATGACGGCGAAGAGAGCGGCGCGTAACGCCAACGCGCCCCACCCGTTCCCCCGCACCGCGGCGCATGCCACAACCCGGCCCATGTCCCTCGACGTCATCGACCTGCGCTCGTTCTATGCCTCGGCCCTCGGCAAGGTCGCGCGGCGCTTCGTGTCGCGGCTCGTGCGGGCGCGCTGGCGGAATTGCACCGGCCTCTCGATCATGGGGATGGGCTATGCCTGCCCCTATCTCGACCTGTTCGTGCCGGAGGCGGTGCGCGTGCTCGCCTTCATGCCGGCCGAGCAGGGCGTGGTGAACTGGCCCTCCTCCGGCCGCTCCGCCTCGGCCTTGGTCGAGGCGACGATGATGCCCTTACCGAATGCCTGCATAGACCGCGTGCTCGTCGTCCATGCGCTGGAGTCCGGCGAGCATCCGCGCGAGCTGCTCGAAGAGATCTGGCGCATCCTCACCCCCGGCGGCCGCATGATCCTGATCGCCCCGAACCGGGCGAGCCTGTGGGCGCGGTTCGACACGACCCCGTACGGCCAGGGCCAGCCCTATTCGCGCGGGCAGCTCCGCGAGCTCATGCGCGAGACCCTGTTCTCGCCGACTTATTGGGGCGAGGCGCTCTACGTGCCGCCCTTCGCGGGGCGCTTCCTGCTGCGCCTCGCCGCCTTCTTTGAGCGGCTCGGCGGGCGCTTCTCGTTGCCCGGAGCGGGCGTGCATGTCGTCGAGGCGACGAAGCAGGTCTACCGCCCGATCGGCGTGCGCCGCGCCGCGCGCCAGGTCGTGCGGCCGCTCGAACCGGTGCTCGCGCCGGTGCCGGCGGGGCTCACGCGCGACGGCTTGCCGAGCGGCAGCGCCGAGGGCTAGCTTCGCGCCACGCCGGCAACATTCACGTCCGGCGCTTTCAACCGGGAGAGACACACGATGAATGCAGGCGGACCTGTCGCGCTGCTCGCCAACCGTCTGCATGCCGGTGAAAAGCAATTCATCGCCTGGTGCGGCATTCCCGAAGTGACCGTGCCCGAAGCACTGGCGCGCGAGGGCTATGACGCCGCGCTGCTCGACATGCAGCATGGCGGGTTCGATTTCCTCACCGCGATTCGCGGCATTGCGCAGGTGGCGCTTGCCGGAAAGCCGACGCTCGTGCGCATTCCTGTCGGCCAGTTCGCCACCGCGTCGCGCGTGCTCGACTACGGCGCCGCGGCAATCGTCGCGCCGATGGTGAACTCGCAGGACGACGCGCGGCGTTTCGTGAGCTTCGTGAAATTTCCACCGATGGGCGATCGCAGCTGGGGGCCGCGGCATGTGTTGCCGCTGACCGGAATGGATGCGGCGACGTATCTGAAGGAGGGCAACGGCATCCATCTCGCGATCGCGATGATCGAGACGCGGCAAGCGCTTGGCGCCCTGGACGAGATACTGAGCGTGCCGGGGTTAGACGGTGTGCTGGTCGGGCCGTCCGATCTGTCGATCGCGCTGACGAACGGGTCGACGATCGATCCCCATCATGCCGAAGTCGAAAAGGCGCTCGATCATGTGCTCGCCCGCTGCAAGGAACACAAGAAGATCGCCTCGCTGTTCTGCGTCGATGGCAAGCGGGCGAAAGAGATGAGCGCGAAGGGCTTCCAATTGTGCTCGGTCTCGACCGATTCGATCAGCCTGCGGCTCGGCGCCAAAGCGGAACTTGACGCCGCGCGCGGCTGATACACGCACGCATGAAGAAGCCCAGGGCTGTTGCTGAACTGACGCCACGCGAAGCCAAAGCCGAGCACGCGCGGCTCGGCGGCGAAATCTCGGACCACGACAGGCGCTATTATCAGGACGACGCGCCGGCGGTGTCAGACGCGGAGTATGACCGCTTACGCCGGCGCTATGAGGAACTCGAGCGCGCGTTTCCCGATCTTTCGACGCCGGAGTCGCTGACGCGCAAGGTTGGCGCAAAGCCGTCGGAAAAATTCAGGAAAGTCCGCCACAAAGTGCCGATGCTCTCGCTCGGCAATGTTTTTGCTGACGAGGAAGTCGGCGAGTTCGTCGCGCGGGTGACGCGGTTTCTCGGCCTCGCCAAATCGCCGGACTTCATCGCCGAGCCGAAGATCGATGGGCTCTCGTGTTCGCTGCGCTACGAAAAGGGCGAGCTCGTGCAGGCGGCCACGCGCGGCGATGGCTATGAGGGCGAGGACGTCACCGCGAATATTCGCACCATCGATGAGATTCCGCCGAAGCTGAAGGGCACCGGCATTCCCGACGTGCTGGAAGTGCGCGGCGAAGTCTACATGACGCACGCCGATTTCGCTGCGCTGAACGAGCGCCAGCGCGCGGCCGGCAAGCCGATCCTCGCCAATCCGCGCAACGGCGCTGCGGGTGCCTTGCGTCAGCTCGATCCGAAAATCACGGCGGAGCGCCCGCTGCATTTCTTCGCCTATTCCTGGGGAGAGGTGAGCGCGCTCCCGGCGAAGACGCAAAGCGGCATGCTGGAGCTTTTCCGCCGCTACGGTCTGCCGACGAACAAGCTCACCAAGGTGTGCCACTCGATCGACGAGATGCTGGCGCAGTACCGCGCGATCGAAGCGCAGCGCTCGTCGCTCGGCTACGATATCGACGGCGTCGTCTACAAGGTCGATTCAATTGCGCTGCAGGAGCGGCTCGGTTTTGTTTCGCGTAACGCCCGCTGGGCAGTTGCGCACAAATTCCCGGCGGAGCGCGCGACGACCGTTTTGCGCGGCATCGAAATCCAGGTCGGCCGCACCGGCGCACTGACGCCGGTCGCGCGGCTCGATCCGGTGACCGTCGGCGGCGTCGTCGTCTCCAACGCGACGCTGCATAACGAGGACGAGATCGCGCGGAAAGACATTCGCATCGGCGATACCGTGCGCATTCAGCGCGCCGGCGATGTCATTCCGCAAATCCTCGAGGCGATCAGGGAAAAGCGGCCGCGCGGCGCCAAGCCGTACGAATTCCCGCGCGTTTGTCCGGTCTGCGGCTCAGCGGCGTTGCGCGAGATGGACGAGAAGGGCAACGAAGATGTCGTGCGCCGCTGCACCGGCGGATTGATCTGCGAAGCCCAGGCGGTCGAGCGGCTGAAGCATTTCTGCTCGCGCAACGCGCTCGATATCGAGGGGCTCGGCGACAAGCAGATCGAGCTTTTCTTCCAGGAAGGGCTCGTGCGCACCGCCGCTGACATATTCACGCTCGCGGAGCGCGACGCGAAAGCCGCAAAGAAACTTACCGAGCGCGAAGGCTATGGCGAAACATCCGTTCGCAATCTTTTCGCGTCGATCGAGGCGCGGCGGCACCCTCCGCTCAACCGCTTCATCTATGCACTGGGCATCCGCCATATCGGCGAGACGAATGCGCGGCGTCTCGCGCGCCATTTCGGCACATTCGACGCGCTGCGAAACACCGCGATGAAGGCTGCCTCGGATTTCGAAGCGCGCGCCGAACTCGATTCGATCGGCGGTCTCGGTCCCGCCGCGATCAGGGCTCTCGTCGACTTCTTCGCCGAGCCGCACAACGAGCAAGCTCTCGACGCGCTGCTTGCGGAAGTCACGCCGGAGCCGATGGAAGCAGTCGAGACGGCAAGTCCCGTTGCCGGCAAAACGATCGTCTTCACCGGCTCGCTCGAAAGGATGACGCGCGAGGAGATCAAGGCGCAGGCCGAGCGGCTCGGCGCGAAAGTCGCCGGCAGCGTGTCGGGCAAGACCGATCTTGTCGTCGCTGGTCCCGGCGCCGGCTCCAAACTCAACAAAGCCCGCGAGCTTGGCATCGAAGTGATCGACGAGGACGCCTGGCTCACGCGCATCGGCGCGGGATAAACACCGCGGGAGGCAAGCTCATGGCGCTGTTTGACGGCTTGAAAGTGATCGACTGCGCAAGCTTTATTGCCGCACCGGCAGCCGCGACGATCTTCGCAGATTTCGGCGCCGACGTGATCAAGATCGAGCCGCCGGGCGGCGATCCCTATCGCAAGCTGCCGCAAATCAAAGGGCAGCCGCAATGCGAGCAGAATTACGCGTGGCTCCTGACCGACCGCAGCAGAAGAAGCCTTGCCCTTGATCTCAGCAAGCCGGAAGGACAGGCAGTCCTCGCGCGGCTCGCCGCAAGCGCGGACATCTTCATTACCAACATGCCGCTGCGCGTTCGCGCGCGGCTCGGCATTTCGTATGAGCAGCTCGCGCCGTTAAACGCGCGGCTGATTTATGCGTCTTTCACGGGCTACGGCGAGACCGGCGAAGAGGCGAGCAAACCCGGCTTTGATTCCAACGCTTATTGGGCCCGTTCCGGACTCATGAACGAGGTGAAGCCCGATGCGGAGAGCCCGCCGGCGCGTTCCGTCTCGGGGATGGGCGATCATCCGGCCGCGCTCGCGCTTTATGGCGGCATCGTAATGGCGCTCTATCGCCGCGAGAAGACGGGCAAGGGCGGCCACGTCGCGAGCTCATTGCTGGCGAATGGCCTCTGGTCGAACGGCCTGCCGATCCAGGCGAAATTCTGTGGGGCGACGTTCACGCCGCGTGTGCCGCGGGATCACGCGCCGAACGCGCTCACCAATATGTACAAGTGCCGCGACGGCCGCTGGCTGACGCTGTCGCTGCTCGATGAGGAGCGGCAATGGCCGCCGCTTATGCGTGCCGTGGAGGAGCCAAGCCTCGAACACGATCCGCGCTTCGCGACAAAGAGCGTGCGTCACATGAACGCGCACGAACTCGTGCTCATCTTCGATCACATTTTTCTCGCGCGTGATTTCGCCGAATGGCGGCGGCGGCTCGATGCGGCGGGGCTCGTTTTCGGCTTCGTCGCCACGCTCGACGACGTCGTTGCCGACAAGCAGGCGCGGGAGAATGGATTCATTCTGCCAATTGAAGACACATCCTTCGAGACGCTCGACAGTCCGATCTACCTCGATGGCGAAGAGAAGCGCCCGCCGGGACGTGCGCCGGAGGTCGGCGAGAGTGGCGCCGCCGTTTTGCGTGAGGCAGGCTTTGCGGAAGAGGAGATCGCGAAGATGCGTGTGGGCGGCATCGTCAGCTGATGACGCCGGCGGGCTGGCTTGCCGAGCAGCATCGCAAAGCGGGCGGAGCCGGGCAGCGCGAGGCAGTAGCGCGACTATCGTCGGTGACTTCGTCCTGAGGTTCTTTACGCCGCCTCGCCGAGCGCCTCGCTCATTGTCCGGGAGCAGCCAAGTATATTACGGTGCGAGCGACGCCGTGTAAGCAACCAGCGCGATCACATCGCCGATGCCGAGCTTTTCGACAGCCGGTTTCATGGCCTCGCTATTGGCGCCCTTCCGCGCACCCGATTTGAAGTCGTAAAGCTGACGGAACATGTAACTGGGAGATCGGGCTGCAAGCCCCGGCGCCACGGCGGTGCCTTTGAGGTCAGCGCCGTGACAGGCGGCGCACTGGATTGTGGGATCGCTGCTCGCTGCCAACGCCCGACCTTTCTCAATGCTGCCGACCGGGACATAGGCGATGAAACGCGCTCGCGAGTCGCGGCTCAAAAAATGTTCGACATTTTCCGGAATTTCGATGATGCGCTGGCCAATGGGCTCCTTGTCGCCGCCGTCCACCGCGGCCAGGAACAGGTCTCTGACATGCGTCTTCGGTACCGTATCGGTTTCCACGACCGCGATGTTCGATCTCTGCTTGATCGACGCGAAATAATCCGCGGCCTCTTTGAGTTCCTGATCGGTGACTGCTTTGGCAAGCTTGATCATCAGGTCTGTCGCCACGCGAGGTGTGGAATTGTTACGGAGGCCGGTTTTGAACTCCACCGTTTGCTGAATGATGTACTCTGCGGGGAAGCCAAACAGGCTTGCATTCTCAGGGCCGCCCGGCCCATCGGCGCGATGACAGACGCCGCACGCGTAGACGTCAGGCTTTCTCCCCTTCGCAACGATTTCCGGCATCGGCGAATGATCTTCGGGATGCCAGTCCGGCGCGGCGAACAGGTCGCGCACTTGCGTGAGCGTATACCCAGCCGCGCTGTCGGGGATGCGTCGCGTCGAGCCATCGTCAGGCGCGCGTTGGAAATTTGGCGGGTTTACCGGATAGGCCCATGCCGGCGGGCCGTCTTCGCTTTGTGCAGTCGTGGCCGCAGCGAGGGCCGCCAACGAGAGCGCCAAATGCGCAGTGAAAATTTTCATGGCGCAAAACCCTTGTGCTACAGAGCGCTTGCCAGCAATGAGAAAATGGGGGCATCGCAATTCGTCGCCCCCAGTTCCAAAAAGCATTCAAGTGCTGCGATTTACTGGTGTCAACAAGCGACTGCGCTGGCTCAGGTCCGCTTGGGTAAGGATCGATAAAAGCCTAAAGCGAGCGTGTGTGAGCCCGCATCTCTGCCGTGCGAGCAAAAACCCAGCGCTGGCAATCTAGCGTGGTCGACACCGGGACGACAAACGTTGACACCTGCATATACAGGTATATCGTCCTGCCGTAGTAGCAGTGGAGGCTCACGTGCAACCAGAGTTCCTCTTCGATTTCGGCAGTCCCAACGCCTATCTCTCGCACCTCGTCATCCCCAAAATCGAGCAGCGCACCGGCACTCTCTTCAAATACGTGCCGATCCTGCTCGGCGGCGTGTTTCGGTTGACCAACAACAAGTCGCCGATCGAGAGTTTCAAGGACGTCAAGAACAAGCTCGAGTTCCAGCGGCTTGAAATGCGGCGTTTTCTGAAGCGGTACGGCATCACCACGTTTCAGATGAATCCGTTTTTTCCGGTGAACACGCTGCAGCTGATGCGCGGCGCCGTCGCTGCGGAATTCGAGGGCGTGTTCATGCCCTATGTCGACGCGATGTTCCGCTTGATGTGGGCGGAACCGAGAAAGATGGATGATCCGGACGTGTTTCGCGCGTCTGTTAAGGAAGCGCGCCTTGATGCCGATCTCCTGCTTCGCCGCGTGCAGGACGATGATGTCAAGGCGCGCCTACTCGAGAATACGCAGAATGCCGTCGAAAGAGGGGTGTTCGGCTCGCCCTCATTCTTTGTCGGCGACGAATTGTTCTTCGGCAAGGACCAATTGCGCGACGTCGAAGAGGAAATTGCCCAGCGAAAGCGAGCCGCCTAATGGCCGCCATGAACGCGACGGCAGCGATCGTCGGCGCCGGTGATTTTATCGGCGCGGCGATCGCGAAGAAATTCGCTGCTGAAGGCTTCACCATCTTCGCGGGGCGCCGCAACGGCGACAAGCTCGCGCCTCTCGTTCAGGATGTCGAGAAAGCCGGCGGCAAGATTTTCGCCCGCTCGCTCGACGCGCGCAAGGAAGAGGAGATCGTCTCTTTCATTCATGACGCGGATCAGCACGCGCCCTTAGAAATCTGCATCTTCAATATCGGCGCCAACGTCAATTTCCCGCTCACCGAGACGACCGAGCGCGTGTTCCGCAAAGTGTGGGAAATGGCGTGCTATGCCGGCTTCCTCACCACGCGGGAAGCTGCGAAAGCGATGCTCAAACACGGGCGCGGCAGCATTTTCCTCACCGGCGCCACCGCGAGCCTGCGCGGCGGCATCGGCTTTGCCGCGTTTGCGAGCGCCAAATTCGGCCTACGCGCGGTCGCGCAGGCTGCCGCGCGCGAGCTCGGGCCGAAAAACATCCATGTCGCGCATCTCGTCATCGATTCCGGCGTCGATACGCAATGGGTGCGCGAGCGGATCAAAGAGCGCGAGGGCGAGGCTGCGCTCGCCAATCTTGATCCCGATCGCCTGATGAATCCGGACGCGGTGGCCGACGCGTACTGGCAATTATACAAGCAGCCGCCCAGCGCCTGGTCGTCCGAGCTGGAGATCCGCCCGTTCGGCGAGAAGTGGTAACCCGCGTTGCCCTTTAGAAATCGCCGCCGAAACTGACGCAGAGTTTGGCCGCGCGATTGAGCTGACCGGCCGCGGTATAGACGCTGTTTGCGACGCTGCGCGAGGCCTGCGAGGCGACAAGCGACGACGGCGGCGAGGCACTGACCGCCAGAACCGGCGATCCGTCCGCGGCGAGCCCGACGAGCTCTGCATCAATATGGATGTTGCGGTCCTGCTTGTTCACGACGGAATAGCTGAACGTGACGACCGGCAGGCCGGACAGCGTGCCTTTCTCTTCGCGCACTAAGAGGTAATCGAGGATCAGCTTGTCTTCGTGGACTTCGAATTTCTCGAAATCCGCACGCGGGAAGCAGTGCCAGGCGTGATCGAAGGCAGAGGCGCTGCCGGGCAAAAGAAGCGCGACGATGCAAAGGCAGGCGAGTGAGGGACGCGCCGGCGAACGCCGGGGCAGGGCCGTAAGCGGGGCCGGGCCGGTCGCCCGGCCAAGGCTCACTTGCCGTTACCGCCGCCACCGCCGCCGCCACCTCCACCGCCACCACCACCGGAGCTGGAGCCTCCGCCGCTACCCCCGCCGCCACCGGCCTGAGCCATCGAGCCCCCCAAAGTGCCGAGGCTGACAAAGCTCGCCAAAGCGAGCGCGATGATCGTCTTCATGAGAAATCTCCTCGCCTCACCGCCCCATCAACGGCGAAGAACCGCGTCAGTTCAAGCTTTTCTCACCTGAACCTCAGCCGAACGGGAGCCCGACGGCCTTTTCCGGTGCTTTGCCGCCGCGCTAGAATGACGGAAGCGGGCGGAACGGCATGCGGGAGCACCATGGCGGGACTGTGCGAAGGCAGGGTAGCCATTGTCACCGGCGCGGGGCGCGGGCTCGGCCGCGAATATGCCCTGCAGCTCGCCGGCCACGGCGCGAAGGTCGTGGTGAACGATCTCGGCACCGGCCGCGATGGCCGCGGCACGGACCAGTCCGCCGCGCACGGCGTGGTCGCCGAAATCGAAGCGGTCGGGGGGGCCGCGGTCGCGAATGGCGAGGATATCGGCGACTGGGAAGGCGCCCGCCGGCTGATCGATCACGCGATGTCCGCCTATGGCCGGCTCGACGTGCTTGTGAACAATGCCGGCATTCTGCGCGACCGCATGCTGGTGAATATGGAAGAATCCGATTTGGATGCGGTGATCAAGGTGCACCTGAAGGGCACGTTCGCGCCCTCGCATCATGCTGCCGTGCACTGGCGCACGGAGCAGAAAAAGAGCGGCGCACCTGTGAACGCCCGCATCATCAACACGTCGTCGTCGTCAGGGTTGTTCGGCAATGTCGGCCAGACCAATTACGGAGCCGCGAAGGCCGGCATCGCGGCGTTCACGATCATCGCGGCGCGCGAGCTTAAGCGCTACGGCATCACCGTGAACGCCATCTCGCCGCATGCGCAGACGCGCATGACCGAGGGCATACGCGAGCGCACGCCGGAAGAAATCGAATCGCGGAATCCCAAGTGGATCGCGCCGGTCGTGGTCTGGCTTGCGAGCGCCGAAAGCGCGCATGTGACGGGGCGTGTTTTCGAGGCGGGCGGCGGCATTCTCTCGGTCCTTGAGGGCTGGCGGCAGGGACCCAAAGCCGACCCAATCGACGACCCCGAAGTGATCGGAGCTGTCCTGACCGATCTTGCAGAGCGCGCCCGCCGCAATGTCGATATGCAGGGGCGCGATCTCGACTAGGTCGGGAAGCGGAGGCGATGACGCGCGATGATCGAAGTCGACAGACCCGCGGACATGCAGGCTCATGTCGGGCGAAAGCTCGGGACGAGCGAATGGATCACCGTCGACCAGGAGAAGATCGACGACTTTGCGAGGCTTACCGGCGACGACAACTGGATACATGTCGATGCCGAACGCGCCGCGCGTGAATTGCCTGAGGGCAAGACGATCGCGCACGGCCTGTTGACGCTGTCGCTGATGCCGTATCTCGCCGCCCAAACATTGAAAATTCGCAAGCGTTCACGCAGCATCAATTATGGATCGAACAAAATCCGCTTTCCCGCGGCAGTCAAATGCGGTGCGCGGCTTCGTCTGCATCGCACCTTACAAAAATTCGAGCCGGTCGAGGGCGGCGCGCGTCTGACATTTTCGAATAGCATGGAGATCGAGGGCGAAGAGCGCCCCGCAATGGCGGCGGAAACGATCAGCGTCGTCTATGAATGAAGGGCTCGCCGGGCGGCTCGCATTGCATCGCGAGACGTTCTAAGCTCGCTCTCAGCAGACGTATGAGCAAAAGTGGGGAGAACGCGGATGAGAATCCTGGCAGCGATCGGTGTATTGGGAATCGTCGTTGCGATCCTTGCGGCGGTGTTTTTCTTCGGCGGATTCTACAGCGTCGCCGGTACGCAAGAAGATCCCGCGATCGTCAAATGGGCGCTCGTCAAGGTGCGCAACGCCTCGATCGCGCGTCATGCCGCGGACAAACCGCCTGGCAACCTCACGGACGCGGCAACCGTGCAAGCGGGCGCGCAGCAATTCATGGAGCGCGGCTGCGTCAATTGCCACGGCGCGCCGAGCGTTCAGTGGGCGAAGTTTTCCGAAGGCATGCATCCCGATCCCCCCGACCTGAAGGAGGACGTTGCGAACGACCCGCCGGAGCACATTTTTTGGGTTGTCAAGAACGGCATCAACATGACGGGCATGCCGAGTTTCGGATCGATCGGCGTCGGTGACGACGACATCTGGAAGATCGTTGCCTTTGTAAAGCAGCTGCCGCACGTGTCGGAGGCGGATTACAAGGCGTGGACGGCGGGTTCGGCGCCGGCTGCTGCGGCGCCGAAACAATAGACGCTCGTCATTGCGAGCCAAGCGAAGCAATCGAGGAGCGGCGCCTCTATATGGATTGCTTCGTCGGCTTCATGGGCGGTGCAGGCAGGAATAAATCCTGATCAGTTCGCGAGCCTCAAGGGGAATGGCATCGCTCGTCTGCTCGCTCCGCTTTGCCGTTTCGCAGGAGAGCCAGAAATAGCCAGTGTCCGGGTCTACCACGAGACGTGCGGGTGCGAGCCCCGGCGCGACTAGTACGGACAGATACGGTGTCGTCGAGTTCCAGGCGAGGCGATTCAAATCGGCTGGAATGCGCTTCGATGAAACGAAAGCGGGATCGCCGAGAGCGGGATCAGATTCCGTTCCCGTTGCGAGCGCACGGACCGCAGATTTGTAATCCGTCCAGGCGCGAATGAATTTCGCCGTCTCGACCACGTGCACGAGCAGTATCAGCGCGATCGCACCGAGAATGATCTGCGGGTCGAGACGCTTCTCTATCGCGCTTGCGAGCGGCGTAAAAAATCTGAACGGAGAGTTCCGGCGAACCTCTTCGTCCATCGTATGGACTGCCGCGGCAAATCCGAGAGCAGGCGTTGCAATCAACAAAGCCGTTCGCAATTCGTATCGGGCATCGGTCAGGAGCGATGTATCGAACCAAAGCCAATAAATGATGAGCGCTGCCCCGGACAGCGAGGCGGCGTAAAGCGGCGCCGCGGCAGCGAGCCGGCGGAGGACGACAAGCGCGAGCGTGTAGTCCCAGAGCACTCCAAGCAGAACAAGCAAAACCGGCTGTTCGAGATTGGTGAGGTCGACGAATCGGTACGCCGCCGATGCGAGAACGTTGGAAATGTAATCATCAGGCGGGATCACCACCTTGACAATCAACCAGATCGGGATGGCGCTCAAAAATGCGCCGAGTGCTCTCAGAAAAAGCGGGTCACGCCAGCCGCGCAGGAAAAGAGCGAACAGGATCGCGGCTGCGAGGACGAGCGAGCCCTCATGGGTAAATATAAGGGCGAGCAAAGCGGCGAACACAGCGA
>JAXDNH010000199.1:0-8495 GCA_034669525.1 Methylobacteriaceae bacterium
ACGCCGAACCACGGCGCCTTCTCTTTCGAAGTGAATCAGGGAAACGAGTTCAATGGCCGCGGACCATTCCTCAGCCATCTCAACGCTGGCGAGAGCGAGGTCGTGCCCGGTCCGGCCTTCCTCACCCTGCGCAGCGATGGATTCGACAAATACGCTCAGCCGGATGGCGCCTTTATCGGACGTCCGGGCGTTCCTACGGGTGTCACGTCGGAGGGACCCGCTTTAAAAGGCGCAACGAATTTGGTGTTGGGCCATGTCGATCACCGGGAGACCGCAACTAGTCCACGTGCATTTCGCGAAATGTACAAGTTTATCACCGGGGAGGAGCCGGCGCGCATGTCGATCGTCCCGGAGAAGAACGTAACGCTTAACGGCAAGGTAACGGGCTTTCCCGGCGGCGTGCCGACGAACAGGCCGGTGAGCAAGGCAGCTGTTGCGGTGTTCAGCGTTTCGCCTGATACGGGAGAGCGGCTCGGCGATCCGCTTCATCGCAGGGAGACGGGGGATGACGGCATCTGGGGTCCGCTGACAACCACGCCCGATACATTTTTGGAATTCGTGATCACCGCGACGGATTATCCTGTCACGCACCTCTATATGGCGCCGTTCGCGCGCTCTTCGGACATCCTGCACCTGCGGCCGGCCCGCTCGATCGGCAAGGGCGACGAGGGAGCCGAAGCCATCATCCTGATGTCCCGTCCGCGCGGCTATTTCGGCATTCCGCGTGACGTCGTGATCCTCGACGGCCGCCAGCCGCCCGACATCAAGTCGGGCGTGCCCACCGACTCTGTTACGACATTGCGGCTGACCAACTTTGCCGATCGGCCTGTCGTCGGAGAATTCAATCTCGAGCGGGTTGTAGCTCGCCCCTGGCCCGCGCGCGAAAACCACATTTCGATCATCGAGATCATGTCCTGACGTTGCGGGGGCTAAGTCAAAATGGCGGGCCATTGCCTGCCGGGCTTTCCCAATCATTATCTGAGAGGCGGCGCATCGCATGAGGCCTGCGCGGTTGGCTGTCGATATCGGCGGCACTTTCACGGACTTTGCCGTCGAGAGCGGCGGCAGGCGGTGGACGCATAAGCTGCTGACCACGTCGCGTGCGCCCGAACTCGCGGTGCTGGAAGGAAGCGGCCAGATTCTTGGGACGGCGGGTTTAACCGCGAGCGACATCGCCATGGTCGTGCATGGCACCACGCTCGCCACCAACGCGGTAATCGAGCGCAAGGGCGCGAAGACCGCTTTGCTCGTGACGGAGGGTTTCCGCGACTCGGTCGAAATGGCGTATGAAAATCGCTTCGAGCAATATGACATCTGGATGGAGCGGCCACCGCCGCTTGTGCCACGCGATTTGCGATTGCCTGTCCCGGAACGATTGAGCGCTCGCGGGGACATCATCAGGCCGCTCGACGAGAGCGTATTTCCTGAGCTCGTGCGCACCTTGGAGCAGGCGGAGGTTGCGAGCGTGGCGATCGGCTTTCTGCACTCCTACGTCGATCCCGTTCATGAAATGAAGGCGCGCGATATTCTGGCGCGACTCGCTCCGCATCTCGGCATCACTCTGTCAAGCGAAGTCTCGCCGGAAATACGCGAATATGAGCGCTGGTCGACTGCGTGCGTGAACGCCTATGTGCAGCCGGTCATGGCGCGCTATCTCGCAGGACTGCAGGACGGCCTGCGCGAGCGCGGCATCGCCTGCCCGCTTTATCTGATGACCTCGGCCGGGGGATTGACGACGCTGGATGTGGCGCAGCGTTTTCCGGTGCGCCTCGTTGAATCTGGTCCGGCCGGCGGCGCTATACTCGCGCGCCACATCGCCGAGGAATGCGGCTTCCGCAACATCATCTCGTTCGACATGGGCGGAACGACCGCCAAGATTTGCCTGATCGATGATCTGAAACCGCAATTTTCGCGCAGTTTCGAAGTCGCGCGCCAATATCGCTTCTTAAAGGGAAGCGGCCTGCCGATCCGCGTTCCTGTCGTTGAAATGGTCGAGATCGGCGCCGGTGGCGGATCGATCGCCGAAGTCGATGCGCTCTCCCGCATTCAGGTCGGGCCGGAAAGCGCCGGCTCGGAACCTGGGCCGGCCTGCTACGGCCGCGGCGGTACGCGCCCCACCGTCACCGATGCGGATGTCGTGCTCGGCCGCATCCGCCCCAACCATTTCGCCGGCGGCCGAATGAGCCTCGATGCAGGGGCGGCGGCAAGTGCGATCGATGCGCATGTTGGCAAAGCGCTTGACCTCGATACGATTCGCGCAGCGCTCGCGATTTCCGAAATCGTCGAAGAAAATATGGCCAACGCAGCGCGCATCCATGCGGCCGAGCGCGGCAAGGATCTGTCGGAACGGGCAATGGTCGCGTTCGGCGGCGCGGCGCCCCTGCATGCGGCGCGTTTGGCCGAGAAGCTCGATGTGCAAACGATCATCATTCCGACGAGCGCCGGCGTCGGGTCCGCCGTCGGCTTTCTTCTTGCGGCCGTGTCCTTTGAAATTGTGCGCACGCGTTATTCGCTGCTCGACGACAGCTTCCACGCCAGCCCTCTCGACGAGCTGCAGAAGAACATGCGCGAAGAGGCGGAAGCGATCATCCGACAGGCCGACGCAAACGCGGCACTGACGGAGGTCTGGACGGCTGACATGCGCTATCATGGCCAGGGCCATGAACTTGCCGTGCCCATCCCGCCAAAAGCACCGATCACGCCCGAGCATCTGAAGTCGCTGTTCGAGCGCGAATACATGCAGCAATTCGGCCGCGTCATCCCAGGCGTCCCGGTCGAAGTCTTGAACTGGACGCTGCGTCTCTCCGCCGCCGAACCGAAAGCGCAACACTGTCCCTCGGTTCATGGCGAACGACGGGTGCGGGGCAAATCGGTCTTGAAGATTGTGGATTCTACCACTGGGGAAAGCGCCGACGCTGAAATCCACCTGCGCGCCGATCTCGCGCCCGGCGATGTTGTCGGCGGCCCGGCTCTGTTTGTCGAGGACGAGACGACAACCTTTGTGGCCACCAACTACGAAGCGCGGATCAATGGTCTTGGTTATATCGTCCTCACCCGGAGCTGAATCTTGCAAGATTCCACCCTGTCAAAAATTCACTTCCAAATCATGTGGGATCGCCTGATCTCGGTTGTCGAGGAACAGGCGCAAGCGCTTGTCCGTACCGGCTTCAGCACGTCGACGCGTGAGGCCGGCGATATTTCTGCCGGCATTTTCGACATCACCGGACGCATGCTCGCGCAGGCGGTGACCGGCACGCCCGGCCACATCAACTCGATGGCACGTGCGGTCGGGCATTTCATCGCGAAGTTTCCGACGCAGACCATGCGGATCGGCGATGTTTTCATCACCAATGATCCGTGGAAAGGCACGGGCCATCTGCACGACTTTACCGTCGTCACCCCCGTGTTCCGCGATGGCCGCCTCCTTGCCCTCTTCGCCTGCACCTGTCACGTCGTTGACATCGGGGGCCGCGGCATGGGGCCTGACGGCCGGCAAGTCTATGAGGAAGGTCTCTATGTGCCGCTCATGCGCTTCGCCCGGCAAGGCGAGGTGAACGAGAGCCTGATCGAGCTGGTGCAAGCCAATGTGCGCGAGCCGGTGCAGGTCGTCGGCGATCTTTACTCGCTGGCCGCCTGCAATGACGTCGGCGGCCGGCGGCTCCTGCAGATGATGGATGAATTTATAATCGAGGACCTCTCCGCGCTTGCCGAACACATCCTCACGCGCTCCCGTGAGGCAATGCTCGAGGCAATTCGGCAGGTGCCGAACGGTATCTACAAGAACAGCATGCGGATCGACGGCTACGAGAAACCGATCGATCTTGTTGCCGAAATGACCGTCGAGGATGAGCACATCAACGTCGACTTCGCCGGCACTTCGTACGCTTCATCTTACGGGATCAACGTGCCCTTCTGTTACACCGAGGCTTACACCGCTTTCGGCATCAAATGCATTGTCGCGCCGAAAGTGCCAAACAACGCCGCCTCGCTCGCGACAATGACGATGAGTGCGCCCGAGAACTGCATCCTGAATGCACTGCATCCGCTGCCGGTGTCGACCCGCCACGTAACAGGGCAATTACTGCCCGATCTCGTCATCGGCTGTCTGCACCAGGCCTTGGGCGGCAATGTTCCGGCGGAGGGTACGTCCTGCCTTTGGAATCTCTTTGCTTCCGGCGGTCCGGGCCGTGTCGATGCCGACGCGAGTGAACTCGCGCACGCCAAAGCCTTCAGCGTGCTGTCGTTTCATTCCGGCGGCGCCGGCGCACGGCCCGGTAAAGATGGAATGTCCGCAACGGCTTTTCCGAGCGGGGTGCGCAACGTGCCGGTCGAAGTGACGGAAGCACTCTCGCCGATCCTGATTCGCCGCAAGGAATATCGGACGGATTCGGGCGGCCCTGGCGAATTCCGCGGCGGCCTCGGCCAAGTGATGGAGGTCGCGACATCGGACGACGCGCCATTCGGCATCAGTGCCAATTACGACCGCATCGATTTTCCGGCGCGTGGCCGTGACGGCGGCGGCAATGGCCAGCCGGGCGCACTGCTGCTCGCCTCGGGAGGCAAGTTGCGCGGCAAGGGGCAGCAGACGGTCGCGCGCGATGATGTGCTGAGGATTCTCATGCCGGGCGGCGGCGGACTCGGCGATCCATTGCGGCGCGATCCGATCCGTGTTGCCGAGGATGCGCGGCTCGGACTGATTTCGATCGAGGCGGCATTTGCCGATTACGGAGTCGTGCTGCGCGACGACGGCTCGGTCGACGAAGACGCGACGCGGGCCGCGCGTCAGCAGAAATCAAAGGCGTAGCACCTTCACGCAGCTGGTAAAGCAAGCGTCTCTCGGCGCGCGACATCGCCATAAATTGTCGATCGTTGTTTCGGAATGCGGCCTGCAGCGATGATGGTGGTTTCCATTTCGGCTGGCGTCATCTCCTGGCCGTGGCTCGCCCCGGCGGCGCGCGAGATGCTCTCGTCCATCAGCGTGCCGCCGAGATCGTTGACGCCGGCATCGAGGCAAACCCGCAGGCCGGCGCGCCCCATCTTCACCCAGGAGGCCTGGATGTTGGTGACATGCGGATGGAGCACGAGCCGCCCGACCGCATGCATGAGCACCGCCTCGCGGAAGGTCGGCCCGCGCCGCGCCTGCCCTTTGAGATAGATCGGCGCCTCCATCGGCACGAAGGGCAGCGGCACGAACTCGGTGATGCCGCCGGTCTCGATCTGCAGATCGCGCAGCCGCATCAGGTGGCGCGCCCAATGCTCGTAGCGCTCCATGTGGCCGAACATGATCGTCGATGTGCTGCTTAAGCCCAAGCCGTGCGCGGCGCGCATGACATCAAGCCATTGCGCCGTATTCAGCTTGTCGGGGCAGAGCGTGGCGCGGACGTCGTCGTCGAGAATTTCCGCCGCCGTGCCGGGAACGGTGCCGAGCCCCGCTTCCTTCAGGGCGGCGAGGAATTCCCCCACCGCAACCCCAAGAGTCTGCGCGCCCTGCTGGATTTCGAGCGGCGAAAACGCATGCACATGCATGCCCGGCCCCGCGGCCTTCGCTGCCTTACAAATCTCGATGTAATGCGCCCCGGTAAAATCCGGGTGGATGCCGCCCTGCATGCAGACTTCCGTGGCGCCGCGTGCGGCAGCTTCGCGGACGCGTGCCGCAACCTCGTCGAGGCTCAGATTGTATGGCCGGCCGCGCAGCGACTCGCTGGTCTTGCCCTTCGAGAAGGCGCAGAAGCGGCAATGATATGAGCAGATATTCGTATAATTGATGTTGCGCGTGACGACATAGCTGACAATGTTGCCGTTTACCTCCTCGCGAAGCTCGTCGGCGGCGCGGCAGACCACCGAGAATTCCGAATCGCGGGCGCGGAACAACCTGACGATCTCGCCTTCGTCAGCTCCGGCGCCGCGCTGAGCTTTGGCGAGAATGCGGGAGAGCTCGCCGTTGCGCAGCACATGCGGCTTCGCGATCAACGCAACGTCCTGCTTCGGCAGACCGACGGCCGCGCCCGGACACCAATCCTCGAGGCGCGGAAAACCTTCGCCGTCGATCTTCTGCAACAAAGGACGACGCAGATCTTTGTCGACCCATCGCGCCATGTCGCGCGCGTAAGCCGGATAAATGGCGAGGCGCTCGATCAGCGCCTTGCCGGCCTTGCGAGTTCGGCGCGCAAGTTCATCGAGATGCGGCCACGGCGCTTCGGGATTGACGTGATCGGGCGTCAGCGGCGACACGCCGCCCCAATCGTTGATGCCCGCATCGACAATAGCCTCGAGTGCATCAGGGCTGAGATTCGGCGGCGCCTGGATGTTCATGTCGGGCGCAAAAATCAGCCTCGCCAGCGAGATCGTGCGCAAATGATCTTCGACCGTCGCCGCGGGTGCCGTAGCCATCAGCGTTCCCGGCTTCGGCCGGAAATTCTGGACAATGATCTCCTGGATATGGCCGAACTCGTCCTGCAGAGCGCGCAGCTGCAGAAGGGAGTCGATCCGCTCCGCCTGCGTCTCGCCGATGCCGATGAGAATGCCTGTCGTGAACGGGACCGATTGCTCGCCGGCTGCGCGTAGCGTCGCGAGACGTGCGGCGGGTTGTTTGTCCGGCGAGCCGAAATGCGCGCCACCGCGCTCGCTAAGCCTCGACGACGCGTTTTCGAGCATGATGCCTTGTGACACGGAGACTGTTCGCAGCTGCGCGATTTCATCTGCGTTCATTACGCCCGGATTTACATGCGGCAGCAGGCCCGTGCGTTCGAGAACGGCTTTGGCGGCCTCGGCGAGATAGGAGATCGTCGTCTCATGCCCAAGCGCGGCAAGTTCGCGCCGCGCCTGCGCGTAGCGCAGCTCCGGTTTATCGCCCAGCGTGAACAGAGCTTCTTTGCAGCCGAGCGCGGCGCCGGCTTCCGCGATCGCCAGAACCTCGTCGATGGAGAGATACGCGCGTTCGTCTTTGCGCGGCGGATGGGCGAACGTGCAGTAATGGCAGACGTCGCGACAAAGCTGCGTCAGCGGAATAAAGACTTTCTTCGAGAACGAGACGAGCTGACCGTGCGCAAGATCGCGCCGCGCGGCAGCCGCCTGCATGAGTTCGTAAAGATTGCTGTTTGCGAGTACTTGTATCTCGAACGACGCAAGCCGATCGCCATCTGTCGCGCGTTGAAGAAGAAGGGCGAACGACCTCATTGCGCGGCCACCGACAATAGCCCGGAGAGATAAGCTCCGGTTTTGGTCGGGTGCAGCGCTCGAAATCGAAGGACGTCTTCGGGCCGGTCGATATCGTAGATGAGCGACTGAGCCGCGAAAATGTGCGGCTCGAGACCTGCGCTTTTCGCTGCCTGCACATGCCTGGCGAAACTGTGCGCGCCGAAGCAGGGTTCGATCGCATCGATCGGCGAGCAGCCCAGAAGATTGGTGCCGCCGTCACGCGCCGCGCGAACCAGGACGACGGAAGCATTCGTCAATGCCTGCGCGATCCGCGACAATTCATCCGCCTCGATGCCGGGAATATCGCAGGGAATGACGACCATTGCCTCCGCTTGCCAATCGCGCAAAACCGGCAAGGCCAGCCGGATTGCGGCGTTGGGCCCCTCCTCCACGGGATCATCGATGCTCTTGGCGCGGTGTGCGGCCGCGATGTCCCTGGCGCCTCCATCGCCGCTGACAAGCAGAATCCCGGAGAGCTCATCCAATTGGCCCAACGCGGCGAGCACGTCCTCCAGCATTGCGCGGGCGAGTTCCTCCCTTTGATCCGCGTCAAGCAACGGCGCGAGCCGTGCCTTGGCACGCGCGAAGCTTTTCACCGGCACCACCGCCCAGATGCGCTTTGGTTCGTTCATCCTACACCATAACGCGTGCGCGCAGGCTTCGGTGAAGAGGCCAGCTCGCGAGCGAAGTCAAGCACATCGCGCGCCAGAGCGACGCGGTCTCCCAGCGTGTTCATCAGTGTTGCCGTCGCAAGCGCAGGCAGAGACAGAGATGCAACGTCCGCTGCATCGAGGCGATCGATGACCAGAGCGTCGACGGCCCCGGCATAGTGGCGCGCAATGGACTTGTTCGTCGCCTCGATTTGCAGTTCGGCCATGATCTTCGTCGTCGGCCCTTTGATCGCCGCGCCGCCAATGATGGGGGATACCGCGATGACGGGCGCCTGCGCCTGCTGCAACAGCTCCCGCATGCCATTTACTGCAAGAATCGGGTCGACGCTGAGATAAGGGTTGGAGGGGCAGATCACGACAGCCGCGAGGTCCCGCTGTCCGAATGCAGCTGCAATATCCGGCGACACGCGTGCCGTACGTGCGCCGTCAAAATCGATCGCGCGTACGACAGGCGCGCAACGAAGCCCAACGAAATACTTTTGGAACGGCAGCGGACCTTTATCCGTCACGACGATCGTGCGAACCGCATCATCCGACATTGGCAGGATATTTGCGGAAATCCCGAAGCGGCGCGCGATGTCCGTAATGACGCGCGTAAGACTCTGTCCTTCGTTCAAGCGCCGCGTG
>JAXDNH010000200.1:0-18020 GCA_034669525.1 Methylobacteriaceae bacterium
CCTTGCCATCCGGCAGCTTCGTGATGAGCACGCCGGCGCTTTCTGCCGCCTCTTGCGCGCTTGAAGCAACTGCGCCTCCGCTTTGCGCGAAAGCCTCCCGCGCGCTTTCGGCAACGTCAAATCCTACAACAGGCGCGCCAGCCTCGTGCAGCCGCCGCGCCATCGGCAGCCCCATCTTGCCCAAGCCGAGAAAGGCAACGCGCGTGTAACGCGACAAATCCGTATCGCTGGTCATGCGGCGCTACTTCGCTGGAATGGCGCCTTCGGCGACCAAAACTTCATGCGCGGCCTTGAACGCGTCGAGCCCGGCGGGAATGCCGCAATAGACAGTGGCATGCAGCAGGACTTCCTTGATCTCCTCAACCGATACGCCGTTCGCAAGCGCACCTTTCACATGCAGTCTGAGTTCCGCCGGTTTGCCGAGGGCAGTCAGCATCGCAAGATTGAGCATGCTGCGCGTCTTGCGCTCGAGGCCCGGACGCGTCCACGCATAGCCCCAGCACCATTCCGTGGTGATTTCCTGAAAGGCCATCATGAAATCATCGGCCCTGGCGAGACTGCCGTCGACATAGTCCGCGCCGAGCACGGCACGGCGAACGTCGAGGCCTTTCTTGAACTGGTCGCTTTGTTTCATGACGCATCCTCCCACTTGCGAGCCTCGCGAAGCCGCTCATTCTGACAACGTGATCGCCAGGTCATATTCCGAGATATGCCTCGCGCACGCGCGGATCATTGCGCAACGTATCCGCACTCCCCGCCAACGCAATACGTCCCGACTCAAGCACGATGCCGCGGGTGGCCAGGGACAGCGCCAGCGCCGAGTTCTGCTCGACCAGAAGGATCGCCGTGCCGCGCGCGTGGATCTCCCTGAGCGTCCGATGCAGTTCCTCGACGACCATCGGCGCAAGCCCATGGCTCGGCTCATCGAGCATGAGCAGGCGCGGGCGCAGCATCAAGGCGCGGCCGATTGCGACCATCTGCTGCTCGCCGCCGGACATCGAGCCGCCCCGCTGCGCGCGGCGCTCGCGCAGACGCGGGAACAGCGCGAAGACCTCATCCAGGCGAGCTTCCATGTCCCCGTCCCGGCGGCGTGCGAAAGCGCCGATGAGAAGATTGTCTTCAACGCTCATGTCCGGGAACACGTGCCTGCCTTCCGGCACGTGGGCGATGCCGACCCGGGGCACTTCCTGAGCGGAGAGCGCCAGCAGGTTATTGCCGTCGAACTCTATACGGCCCGATACGCGCGGAACGAGCCGCGAAATTGCACGCAGCAGCGTGCTCTTTCCGGCAGTATTGGCGCCGATAATGCAGACAAAATCGCCGGGCGTGACTTCGAGGGAGACGCCGTGCAGGACCTGCGCGTCGCCGTAGCTCGCGCGAAGCTCGGTGACGCGCAGCAAGGCGGAGTCAGAAGGCATGTTCGCGGCCGAGATAGGCTTCGACGACCGCAGGATGCCGCGCGATTTCGGCAGGTCGCCCCTCGGCGATAAGACGCCCGAAGCTCAGCGCCGCGATGCGGTCGCACAAGCTCATGATCGTATTCATGTGATGCTCGATCACGATGAGTGTCAGCCCATCGTCGCGCAACGCGCGGATCAGGCCAATCATGTCGCGCTTCTCCGCTGCATTCAGCGCCGCCATGACCTCATCGAGAAGCAGCAGCTTCGGCTGGGTCGCCAGCGCACGCGCCACCTCTACGCGCGCGCGTTCGGGAAACGAGAGATCGGCGGCACGCTTCCCGGCAATCGCGCCCAAGCCGACGCAATCGAGGCAGCTCTGTGCGGCAGATCGCGCCGACGCCAGCCCGTGTCTCAGCAAGCCGCCGACAAGCACATTGTCGAGAACGCTCATTTCGGAGAAGAGCGCCACGTTCTGAAACGTCTTCGTCAATCCAAGCGCCGCGACGCGATGCGGTTTGAGGCCGCTCACGTTGGAACCGTCGAAGCGGATCGTGCCCCCATCGATCCGGTGCAGCCCGACCAGCGCGCTGAACAACGTGGTCTTGCCGGCGCCGTTCGGGCCGATGAGGCCGACGATCTCGCCGCGTTCAACCTGGAGCGAGACATCGTCCAGCGCACGCAATCCGCCGAAGCGTTTGCAGACATTCGAGACGGCAAGGATCGCGGAGCCGCTCATGAGCTTCGCCAGCGCTTTCGCAAGCCCGCAAGCGCAACAAGCCCGCGCGGCTCGACAAAAATGATGGTGACCAGAAGCAGGCCATAGACGAGGGCGGAAAGTCCTGCGGCCTGCGCAGAGAAGGCGAAGTTCGCGGCTTCCTCCAATGGAATGATGACGAGCGCGCCGATGATCGGACCGATGGCGACGCCGACGCCACCGAGAATCGCAATCAGCGCCACGCGAATCGAGATCGGCGCAATCCCAAACACAGTGTCGGGGTCGAAGAAGAAGGTGAGCTGCGCGTAAAGCGTGCCAAGTGCCGCGATCAGCGCGCCGGAGATGGTCGCCGCGAGAATTTTGGTGCGCGCCGAATCGACGCCGACGACCTCCGCGGCAGCGATGTTCTCGCGGACGGCGCGCAGCCGATAGCCGAATGCTGAGCGCTGAATCGCGACAAATACGGCCGTGACGGAGATAAGCGCGCCGAGCGTCAGGTAATAATGCGGGCGCGTGCTCTTGAAACTGAGCATCCACCAGCTGTCCTGGCCGAACGGCACCGAAATGCCGCCCGGCCCCCCGGTCACACTCGCCCATGTGTTTGCGAGCACGCGCATGACCTCGCCAAAGGCGAGAGTCGCCAACGCGAAATAGTGGCCGCTGAGCCGCATTGTCGGGAGACTGAGAAGCGCGGCAACCATCCCGCCAAGCAACGCGCCAGCCGCCATTCCGAGCCACGGCGATATTCCCATGCGGATGAGAAGCAGGGTCGAGGTGTAGGCACCGATGCCAAAGAACGCCGCGTGGCCGAGCGACATCTGGTTGGCGAGGCCGCCGACTATGTTCCAGCTCTGCGCCATCGCGGCGAAAAGAAAAATCAGCGTGAAGATGCGAATGGCATAACCCTGCGGATCGAGGCCGAGGGGTAGACACAGCGCAACGACCAGGATGCCGGCGGCGACGACGACGCGCCAGCTGCGTCCGTTCAACGCCGCGCTCCTAGGAGTCCTTCAGGGCGAAGCGAAAGTACGGCGATGAAAACGACGAAGAGGACCAGGTTCTGCAGCTGGACCGGCAGGAACAGACCGGAAATCGACTGTATGAGCCCGACGCTGAAGCCGCCGGCGATCGCACCAAGAACGCTGCCGAGACCGCCAAGGACAACAACGGTGAACATCAGCACGACGAATTGTTCTCCGACCGTCGGATAGACGGTGAGATAGGGAAGAATGACCGCACCGCCAAACGCGGTGAGCCCAACGCCAATGGCGAAAGCCAGACGATGCATCGCTTGCGTATTGATGCCCACCAATTGTGCGGCGAACGGATCCTGCGCGGTCGCGCGCATGGCGCGGCCGAACCAGCTCCGCTGCAGAAAAAGCCAAAGGGCCAATCCGGAGGCAACCGATGCCGCGAACGCGGCAAGGTAGGGAAGGCTGAGATAAAGCGGGCCGAGACGCAGTGCTGAAGACTGATACGGCGTGATAACGGAACGGAAGGACGAGCCGAACGCGAGCAGGGCCGCGTTCTGCAGAACGATGAGCAGGCTGACCGTGAGAAAAACCTGCGCAACGGGCGGTGCACGCATCACCCGGCGCAGCAGAAGCGTCTGCACTGCCAAACCGAGCGCACCAACGATGACAAAAGCAGCCGGCGCCGCGATCAGCGGATCAAGTCCAAGCCATGCCCAGGCGAAATAGGCGACGAACATGCCAAGCATCAGAAACTCGGCCTGGGCGAAGTTGATGATGCCCATGACGCCAAAGACAAGCGTGAGCCCGATCGAGATCACGGCGTAGACGCCGCCGATCATCAGTCCATCGAGCGCCGCCTGCAGGAAGGCGAGCATCGGTGTCGGAAGCGCGCTCGCGATCAAGCCTTCCAGATCGGCTTTGCCTTCGCGATGTTCTCCGGCCAGACAGTGACGAGCTCTTTATTCCGCCACTGCACCATGAGCGGAACCGACAACGTGTTCAATCCCGTCTCATCGAACTGGACCGCGCCACCTGTCATGCCGCGTGTCCAGCCGCCTTCGAAGCGCGTTCCATGCAGCACGTCGCGCAAGGCCGCGGGATCGGTCTTGCCCGTCTTTTCGATCGCCTGCACGAGAACCTCGAGGCAGACCGCATGCTCGAACGCTTCGTGGACCATGAAATAATTGTAGCGTTCGCGGAAGGCTTTCGTCAGGTCGGGCGCCAGATCGTAATTCGACGGAGAGATCGAAAGGATCCCTTCCGCGTACTCGCCCAAACCCTTTTCGAAATCGGGAATGACATAGCCCGCCGCGCCGCCGATCGCCGGTATCCCGATCCCCTGCTGCCGCATGACACGGATGATCTGCAGGCTATCGTTCAGGTAAGAGACCGGGAAGACCGCCTGCGCATTCGCGGCGCGCAGCTTGTTGATGAGCGGAGTCACGTCAGTGATCCCTAGCGGATAGGCCTCGTCCATGACGATTTGCACGCCGGTTTTTTTCGCACCATTACGCAAGCCGACGGCCTGCGATGTGCCGTAGGCCGTGTCCTCGTACATGATGGCGACGCGTTCGAGCTTCGTGCCCGCGGCTTGCGCGATCGCGACCGTGTCCTCGAACTGCGCGGCGCCGATCACGGAGGCTTTGGCAACAACCTGAAAAATGTTTTTGAAGCCGCGGCCGGTGATCTGATCGGCAAAGGACATCGTCAGGAGCGGGATGTCGCGCCGCTCGGTCACCTCCGAGATGGCGATCGTCAGCGAAGAGACGAACGCGCCCAAAATTGCCGTCACCCTATTCTGGGTGACGAGGCGCTGCGCCACCGTCGCCGCGGTCGTGGGTGTGGAGGTTGCGTCGGCGACAACGAGCTCTATCTTCGCGCCGCCGAGCGCCTTGATGCCCCCGGCTTTGTTGATCTGATCGGCGACAAGTTCGATGCCGTTGCGCGAATTGACCCCGAACTGCGCATTCGCGCCGGACAAGGGTAGCACAACGCCGATGCTGACGGTTTCCGCTGCCTGCGCGCTGCGTAGCACGTAAGGCGCGGCCATTGTGCCACCGAGCACGCCAAGCGCATGACGTCGCGTTGGTTTCAGAGTTTTGGCGGCACTGCGCAAAATGGCCATCAGATCGCTCCCTGTGTTTGTGTCATCAGCTGCCGGTGAATGTCGGGCGACGCTTGTCGAGAAAGGCGGTCACCGCCTCTTTATGGTCCTTCGTCGCGTGTGCAAGCGATTGCATGGCGGCGGACAATTCGAGCAGCGCGGCAAGCGAGATGTCGCGGCCGCCGCGGATGAGCCGCTTGGTCATACGGACCGCGTGCGGCGGGTTGGCAGCGATGCGCCCGGCGAGCGCACGCGCCGCCGGCATCAGCTCGCCGTCCGGCACGACTTTCGAAACGAGCCCACAGGCGAGCGCTTCCGCCGACTTCAACATGTCGCCAGTGAATGCCATCTCGCAAGCCTTGGAGAAGCCGACGGCGCGCGGCAGCAACCAGGCGCCGCCGTCGCCTGGAATTATGCCGAGCTTGACGAAACTCTCGGCAAAACTCGCGCTCTCCGCCGCGATGCGGATGTCGCACATGCAGGCGAGATCACAGCCCGCCCCGATCGCCGGCCCGTTGACCGCGGCGATAACAGGCACTTCGAGCGCGTCGAAGGCGAGCGGAATGCGCTGGATGCCGAGTTTGTAATTGCGCCGCGTCTGCGCCGGCAGGTCGGCGCGCGTCTCGCCCGCTTCCAGCATCTTCTTGACGTTGCCGCCGGACGAGAACGCCGTGCCGGCGCCGGTGAGGATGGCGACACGCGCATTCATGTCCGCATTCAGGCGCTCGCAGGCCTCGACCAGCGCGTTGATCATTTCCGGACTTGAGATCGCATTGCGAATCTCGGGCATGTTCATCGTCAGCGTGACGATCCCATCCTCTTCGGCATAGTCGAGCGGCGTTTGCATGAAGAAGCTCCGGTTTAATTTAGCGCAGCCCGAGGCCGCGCGCGATCATGCCGCGCAGGATTTCGCGGGTCCCGCCGCGCAGCGTAAAGGACGGCGCATGCAGGATCGTATGCGCCAGCACGGCGAGGAAATTCTGCGTCGACCCGCTATCCGGCTCCGCCGCGATCAGCATCCGCGCGATTTCGGGAATTTCCTGCTCGAAGGACGTGCCGACATCTTTGACAAGCGCAGCCTGAATCGCCGGATTTTGCCCGGCCTGCAACATGCCGGCGACGGAACGCGATAGCCGCCGCAAGGTCAGCACGTGCGCAACGAGCCGTCCGAGCGCGATGGCAGCACGTTCCGAGGGGGCCGGTCCGAGCGCCCGGGTCAGTTCCACAAGCAACGTGAAGGACGAGAGGAACCGCTCCGGCCCGCTGCGCTCGAAGGCAAGTTCGCTCGTCACCTGCTCCCAGCCGCTGCCGAGCGACCCCAAAACCGCATCTTCCGGCAGGAACATGTCGGTGAATACGACTTCGTTGAAGTGGTGCTCGCCGCTCAGGTCGAGGATGGGGCGGATCTCAAGTCCGCTGTCTATGTTCTTCAGGTCGACGAGGAACTGCGTGAGGCCTGCATGGCGCTGCTCGCCTTTGTCGCCGGTGCGGCAGAAGAGGATCATGTAGTGCGCGCGGTGCGCATTCGAGGTCCACACTTTCGTGCCGTTGACCAGAAAGCCGCCCTGCACCGCGCTAGCGCGCGTGCGCACCGATGCGAGATCGGAGCCTGAATCCGGCTCGCTCATGCCAATGCAGAAATAGCATTCGCCCGCTGCGATGCGTGGCAGGATGTCATCCTTTTGTTTGTCAGTGCCGACACGTAAGAGCAGCGGACCGCTCTGCCGGTCGGCGACCCAGTGGCCGCCGACAGGCGCGCCGGCGGCAAGCATTTCTTCGAGCACCACATAGCGTTCGAGTGCGGTGCGCTCATGCCCGCCATAGCGCTTCGGCCAGATCATGCCGATCCAGCCCCGCGCCCCCATTTTGCGGCTGAACTCCGCGTCGAAGCCGCCCCACGAGCGGCCGCGCTGCTGCGGCGTGCGGTTTGCATTCTCCCTACCGAGGAAGGCGCGGACTTCGCCGCGCAAAGCCTCGGCTTGCGGCGAATGCGGCGGCGTGGCGAAACTCAGTGCGTGCATGGATGAGCTTTCGTCGGTTGGCGCTGCGATGAAGCCTGTTTACGGACGACAAGGGCGTCCGCGATCGTGACGCCCTCTCCTGTGGGATGGACAATAACAGGGTTCAGCTCAATCTCGCCGACCTCCGGCAGTGCGTCGGCGATGCGCGAAACGCGCGCAATCAACGCCGAGAGCGCGGCTATGTCTGCCGCCGGCGCGCCGCGAAAACCCTCGAGCAAGGGCGCCGATCTCAATTCGCGCAGCATGGCCGCCGCTTCGGCTTCACTCACCGGCGCCAGCCGATAGACAACATCATTGAACAGCTCCGTGATCACACCGCCGAACCCGACCATCAATATCGGGCCGAAAAGATCGTCACGAATGGTGCCGATGATGATCTCGACACCCGGCTTTGCCATCGGACTTAGAAGCACTCCTTGGACCGCCGCGTTCGGGCGCCTCGCGTTGATTTGCGCAAGCATTTCCCGATACGCCGCGCACCCGCTCTGCCCATCGCCAATGGCGAGCCTTACGCCACCGACCTCGCTTTTATGCGGTACATCGGCAGATTGAATTTTTAGAGCAAGCGGAAAGCCGACCTCGTCCATCGCGCTGCCGAGCTCTTCGTCATTGGCGACGAGACGCTCTTCGGAAAGGGCAACACCACACGCCTTCAGCAGCTGCTTTGAATCGAACTCCGAGAGACAGCCGGAGCTCGCATTGGCGCACTGAAGCGATCCGGACGGAACCTGAAACTGCTCGCCTATTGCCTCGGCCGGCACCCTGAACCGTGCGCGCGCTACGAGATGACGCGCCGCTTTGCCGAGATCGGCCAGGCTCGCGAAAACGGGAAGGCCGGCTTCAGCCAATTTCCCGCGTCCGAAGTCCGACGGAATCGTATAGCTATAGACAAGAATTGTCTTTCGCCGCGATTGCACCACGCTGCGCATGGAGTCCAATTCGAAAAGAACGCGATGCTCGCTCGCCAGCGAGACGACGAGGACGATGAGATCGATCTCGTTCGCCTCGTTCAAAAGCTCGATCACTCTTTGCAGGCCCCCGGTTTGTATGGCTTGCGCCGTCACGTCGACGGGATTGCGCGACGATCCGTAGGACGGGATCAGCGCCCCGATCTCTGCCTGCAGCTCCGCGGAAAGCTCCGGTACCGCAACTCCATTGGCCGCAAGGATGTCAGCCGCCCAGGCGCCGGCTCCGCCTGAAGCCGTTACCACCGCTGCGCGATCGCCCTTTGGCGGAGGTGTGCTCGTCAAAGCGGCGGCAACCGCGACCGCCTCGTCGGGGTCACTCGCTTCGATCAAACCGTATTTAGCAAAGACCGCGCGATAAGCCGCGTTCCAGCCGGTCATGCTGGCTGTGTGCGAAGCCGCAGCGCGTTCTCCGGCATCCGATTTGCCGATCTTGGCAACAATGATCGGCTTGCCAATACGAGCGGCTTCCGTCGCGGCGTCAAGAAATGTCTTCGGCTGACGCACACTTTCGAGGAAGAGCAGGACGACATCGGTTTCATCGTCGCGCACCATGTAGTCGAGAAAATCGCCGATGCCGAGGTCGACCTCATTGCCGGTGCTAACGACATAGCTGAAGCTCAACCCCATCGCGCGGCCGCGATTGTAAAGCGCAAAGCCGATGCCGCCGCTTTGCGCGACAATGCCGATGCGCCGTGTCGTCGCGGCGAGCCGCATCGCTCCGGGCTTGACGTCGACGGCAGGGCTGAATGTGGCAGCGACACGCCCGATCTCGTTGTAGAAGCCTTCCGCGTTCGGACCCGAGATGCGCATTTGCGTGCGCTGCGCCAGCGCGGCGATGTCGCGCTGCATATCGGTGCTGCTGCCGCCCTCCTCGGCGAATCCGGACGAAATGATCACGGCATGGCGAACGCCGGCGCGCGCGCATTCCTCAAGTGATTGCACAACGGCCGGCGCTGGGATCGCGATCAGCGCAAGATCGATCGGACGGCCGATCGCGCCGACCGACGGAAAGCAACGCACGCCGGCAATTTCTTGGTAGCTCGGATTCACCGGGTACAGCTTTCCCGGGTAAGCATTCTTCTGCAGCATGCTCTGCAATAGCCCGCGGATTTTCTTCGTATCCGGCGAGGCGCCGATAATCGCGATGCTCTCCGGCGCGAAAAAAGAATCGAGCTGCCGGCCGCGCGAGGGCGGCGCTTCATCGCGCATGTTTCCGTCGATCGTTTGTGGAGCAAGCGACATTTGCGACTAGGCCGCCGTGATCATCGTCCAGAGCTGATCCGCGCCGGCATGTGCTGCGTTTGCGCCGAGGCGACTTGACCACTCCGCTTCGTTGCCGAATTCATCGCGCCAGGACCAAAGACGGCGCGTGCTGTAGTGCAGACTGTGCTCCTGCGTGAAACCAATCGCGCCATGCACCTGGTGTGCGATGGCGGCACCAATGCTGGCGGCCTCGCCGCAACGGATTTTCGCAGCTGCGATCAGCGGCGAGCGCAGATCGCGGCCGGCGGCTTCGATTGCGCCATCGGCCGCAGCAGTTGCCGCCGCGGCCTGGCCCGCCAGCGCTGCAAGATTTTGCTGCACCGCCTGGAATTTGCCGATGGGACGGCCGAACTGCACCCGCTCCTGCGCATACTGCACACTGAGTGCGAGCAGCCTTTGCATGGCGCCTGCCATTTGCGCGGCACGGGCGGTTGCGCCGAGCGCGCGCCAATCTTCCTCTTCAAGAACACTCGGCGCCGCTTTCGCCGGTGCGGAAGCGAATTCAACGTCGTCGCGCGGTTCGCCGGCGAGATTGTGCCCAGCGGCCGCGCGGTAGGAGTCGCGCGGGAGAAACGCGATGATCGGCTTGCCGGCGTCGGCGGCCAGCACCACCAGGCCTACCGCGTCTTTTGCCCACGGCACGCGTGCGAGCTTGCCGTCGAGACGCCACGCCTCGCCATCGCGTTTGGCAGTGACGGATTCGCCCGTCCTGAGAACCGCAAACGTCAGTGCGCCGTCAGGCACGGGCAGTCCGGCCCGGTCGAGAAGCCAGCCGGCGAGCATCGTCTCCGCCAGCGGCGCCGGGACCGAGAAGCGCCCCGCTTCAATGAGCAGCGCCAAGCCATCGGCGAGATCGACACCGGCACCGCCGGCGCGCTCCGAGACGAGCGCCCTGGTGAGGCCGGCATCTGCCAGCGCAGACCAGAGGTTTGGCGAAAACGCACCCTCGTTGCTGGCCTTGAGGAGTTCGGGCGTACAATAGTCCTGAAACAGGCGCGCGGCCGTCTCAACCAGCATGTCGCGGGCGTCGCTCATCTCAGCGCTTCCTCCCGACCTGGAGGCTCTTCGAGCGGCCTCCATGATCGCGCGGGGCAAATGGTGGCCGCCCCACGCCTGTTCGGCGCCCGATATGCCAGGTGCCGAGTTTCAGCCCTATCCGGCTTTACCGGGTTCTGTCGAGATGAAGAGCCGAATGTCAGGAGGCGCGATGGCCGCTCGCGCCCGCTTTGGCGCAACGGTCGGCGCTTCGCTAGAGTATGAGCTGGAAAAGCCTAAGTGCTCAAGGATGTCCCGTTTAGCTAACGCTAACGATGCATAGCTAGGCAGCGTCGCGATGTCTGAAAACGAAGCGCTATTTGCAAAATTTCGTCCTGGATCATCTGAAACCATCACCACTCCAGAGGGATGTTGGACCAATTTTCTTGGGCTTCATACGCGAACCGACCTGTTTCCGAACGCAGAAGCCCTCAAAGGACGCTACATCCCGGATCTGCCGCTGCAGGGCGACGGTGTATACGGCCCTGCCGCGGAATATGCGGCGCTTCTAACCGCCATCGACGCCAGAGGCACCGACCGGGCGAGCTTCTCCGCCATTGAACTTGGAGCGGGTTGGGGGCCATGGATATCTGGCGCCGGAATCGTCTGCAAAAGGCTCGGATTCAAACGGATCAATCTGGTTGGCGTTGAGGCTGACAGAGTGAAGGTGGCCCGCATGGAGGACCATCTGGCAACCAACGGTCTTATGCAGGAACCCGTGCATTGCAGGATTTTGCAGGGCGCCGCGTGGCACAAGGATACGACGGTCTTTTTCCCGCAAAACTTGCCGATCCCGGATTATGGGGGCGCGGCAACAACGCAACAAAGCGGTACCGATTATCGCGGGTTCAATATCCCAACTGACACTACTCCAGCCTACTCGCTCGCAGCGATCTGTCGCGATCTGGAAAGAGTCGACTTCGCGCACTGGGATGTGCAGGGCGCGGAATGGGAAATCGCCGACAAATCCCGGGAGTTGATCGATGCCCGAATGCATCACGTTTTCATCGGAACGCACAGCCGAAAAATAGAAGGAAATCTGCTCGGGCTGTTTTTCGAGCTCGGTTGGGATTTGCTGCGGCATGATCCCTGCCATTATGAGTACGATCGGACAAAGCGCAGCCTCGAAGCCATGACATTGAACGACGGGCACATGTTCTTCAGGAATCCTCGGTTCTGAAGCATCTCTCGGCAGGCGATCCAAGGCCCCCATCCGTGGAATAACTACGCCGTCTTTCCTTGCAAGAATCCCGCGTGCGGGTCAGAGTGCGCGTTTCGGGGTGGAGGGCAGATATGAAGAAGGTCATCGTTCTCGCGGCACTCGGCGCGGCGATATTCACGAGCGCGGCATACGCTGGCTCGGCCGACGACAAGAAATGGATTGCCCAATGTATTTCCGACAACAAGAATGAAGGCGCCAAAGACTCGGTCGTGCGCACCTACTGCGAGTGTATGGTCGACAAGATGCCCAACGCCGAAACAGCGTCCGTGACGCAATGGGAGAAGACGCACGTGACCGAGCGCAAGGCTTGCGATAAGGAAGCCGGCTGGAAGTAAAGGCAGCTAGGGCCAGCCGGCCAACAAGCCGCGTAAAGCCGCGACCAAAGCAAGCGGCTGATCGATCATGACATGATGGTCGGCGTCGGGGATGGCGAGATGCGGTGCACCGGGCGGCAACAAACTCATCGCGTAATCCGCATCGGCAGCGCGGATCAGCCGCGAGCGGTCGCCTCGGACTAAGGCCATCGGACAGCCGGTCTCCTTAATGAGCGGCGTGGATTGGCCGAGTCGCAGGTTTTTCCAGAGGAACGGGTCGAAGCGCCACGTCCAGCCTTCACCCGACTCTCCGTCGACCCTTTTCAAAGACTCGCGCGCGATCGCGTCGGCAATAAAGAGGTTGTCGCAGCGTTGCGTCGGCGCGAAACGAAAGCGAGCCAGCGCCCGTTGGAGCGTCGGATAGATGCGATGCGGCCTGTAGACGCGCTCCTTGCGCGGGCGCGCCCGGCGCTCGGCCACTCGCTCCGGCGTGAAGATCGGCGGATCGAGCACAATCGTCGCCTTCAGCCGCTCGCCATAACGCGCGCTGACGAAGATCGCGATATGGCCGCCGAAGGAATGGCCGAGAAAGACTGGCTTCACCGCGCCATCGAACAGGCCCGCCGCTTCGGCGCTCAGAAGAGCCTCGGCGATGAACGTTTCGGTGGTGTATGTCTCGCGCCAGTCCGAGCCACCCATCCCGCCCCATGATGGCGCACAGACGCGATAATGTTCGGAAAGATATGGCGCGATGAAGCGCCACCAGCCGGCGTGCGCCCCGTTGCCATGCAGAAGCAAAAGGCCCGGTTTTCCGCGCTCGCCCCAGGTGAGTGTCTCGAT
The DNA here is from genome assembly GCA_034669525.1 of Methylobacteriaceae bacterium. Lineage (GTDB taxonomy): Bacteria > Pseudomonadota > Alphaproteobacteria > Rhizobiales > Beijerinckiaceae > JAFASC01. Next base: position 12,857 of record JAXDNH010000200.1, read on the forward strand.
CTTTGCGCCTTCCACTTCGACAAGACTTGTCTCGGGGCGCTTCTCCATCGCAGCGATGAACCACGCGGGCGCGGGCGGAGCGGCGCCGCCGAATTGTGCAAGCGGCGCCTGCAGATGAGCTTCGTCCATGGTGAGGGCTGTGAGAGCGAAGTTCTGATCAACGCACGGCTTAGGCCCGTCAAGGACAATCAGAATCGTCCGATGGCCGGCAGCCTTTGCGATTTTAGGTAATCAGCCCATCACGAATGCGTTGAGCTTGTTGCCGTCGGGATCGCGAAAATAGGCGGCGTAGAAGCCACCGTCGCCACGTGGGCCGGGCGCACCTTCGTCCTTGGCGCCCATGTCCATCGCGAGCTTGTAGATGCGATCGACCTGCGCCTTGTCCTTTGCCGCGATCGCGGCCATGACGCCGTTGCCCACGGTAGCGGCATTGCCGTCATGTGGCTTGATCACGCCAAAACCGGCGCCGCGGCCCGGCGCACCCCAGGCGATCATGCGCTCGTTTTCCATGAAGCGGCCGATGCCGAGTTCCTTGGCAATCGTATCGTAGAACTTTCCCGCACGCGTGAGATCCTTCGTGCCAACCGTCACGTACCCAATCATCAGCTCCTCCCTAAAAGGCTGGTTCAACTGTTCTTGTTTACGCCGCTTTGCGTTTCGGCTGGATCAGCTTGCGGTTGACGAGCACTTCGGCGATCTGGATCGCGTTCAGTGCCGCGCCTTTGCGCAGATTGTCCGAGACGCACCAGAGCGACAGACCATTGTCGACCGTTGGGTCGGTGCGGATACGCGACACGTAAGTAGCGTCCTCGCCCGCCGCTTCGTGCGGCGTGATGTAGCCGCCGGGCTCGTGCTTATCGATGACGAGCACGCCCGGCGCCTCGCGGAGGATGTCGCGCGCTTCGTCCGCCGAGATCGGCCTCTCGAATTCGATATTCACGGCCTCGGAATGGCCGATGAACACCGGCACGCGCACGCACGTCGCGTGGAGCTTGATCTTGGGATCGAGAATCTTCTTAGTCTCCGCAACCATCTTCCACTCTTCTTTCGTGGTGCCGTCTTCCATGAAGACGTCGATATGCGGAATCACGTTGAAGGCGATGCGCTTCGGGAATTTTTTGGTCTCGACGGAATCGGATACGAACACCGCGCGTGTCTGCGCGAAAAGTTCGTCCATCGCCTCCTTGCCCGCGCCGGAGACCGATTGGTAAGTCGCGACAACGACACGCTTGATCGTCGCCGCGTCATGCAGCGGCTTCAGGGCGACAACCAATTGCGCGGTCGAGCAGTTCGGGTTGGCGATGATGTTCTTCCTGGTGAAACCCGCGACGGCCGCGGCGTTCACTTCCGGCACGATGAGCGGGACGTCCGGATCCATCCGCCAGGCGGAAGAATTGTCGATGACGACGCAGCCCTTGGCCGCGATCTTCGGCGACCATTCCTTCGACACGGCGCCGCCCGCGGACATGAGGCAAATATCGGTGCCAGAAAAATCATAGGTGTCGAGGTGGCGGCATTTCAGCGTCTTGTTGCCATAGGAGACCTCCCTGCCGATCGAGCGCGAGGAGGCGAGCGCCACGACTTCGTCGGCGGGAAAGCGGCGCTCGGCGAGGATGTCGAGCATTTCACGCCCGACATTGCCGGTTGCGCCAGCGACGGCGACCTTGAAACCCATGAATTGTCTCCGGAGATTGTGCGGCTCACATAAGCGAAGCTGATCCCTGCGGCAATACTAGCACGGGACCACACCCTCCCGGTGCATCATTCTTCGGGGCCTGCAGCAGCTCGCGCCAACGTGCCCGTTCAGGGTGCCGGTTTACTACGCGTCAATCCTAGACTCAGAACAGCGACCCGCAGTAACCAGACGCTGACTCCACGCGACGCAGATTTGGCTCTGCGGTTCGTTGGGAGTTCACGTTTCATGTCGGTATTCGCGCTGCGTCCCCGCGAGCTTCGGCAAGTGCCACTCGCCGCAGCCGAGGCCACGCATCTGAGCCGCGACGATGTCAGCCGCGTCCTGATTGCCTGCGCTGTCGCGCTGATTTTGAGCGTCGCGCTCGTATTTTCGCTTTTGACGCTGCCGGAGGCGCCGCAGAACGGACCTGTTGCGGCGCCGCATGTGGTGAAGCCGGCCTGGGTCGAGATTCAGAAGCCGTTCCGGCTGTTCGCACTAAACGCCCCCGAATGGGGACGCGAGCCGGCCTATTCGGCAGAGCGCCATCGCGACGGCGGCGGACGCCGCGATCATCTGATTTTCGGCACGTTCGGCACACGCGCGTGGCTGCTGGTCACGCTTTATCGGCGGGGCGAGGAAGGAGCCGATCCAACGCCATTCTTTGCCGACGTCGCGCGACGGGCCGCACCGGCCGAGCTTGCTATCGCCCGCACAGGGCAGCCGAGGTCCTTGCCGGCTCGCTTGGGCAGCTTCGACGTCGCGGATTTCACCCTCGCGGGCACAGCCGGGGCTTCCGGTCAGAGTACGTCGTGCCTGGGCTTTCGTTCGGCGGACCGCAGAATCCTCGAGATCGGCGGATTTGCCTGCGGCACCCCAGGCAATCCAATCGATCGGGCCCGCCTCGCCTGCACGCTCGACCGGATCGATCTCATCTCCGCGGGCGACGACACGGAGCTACGTGCGTTTTTCACCGGCGCTGCGGGACAGCTCGGGGCGGCGTGCAGCAAGCCGCCGGCAGAGGCCCAGACCACGGGGCCGGCGAAGCCCACGCCCGGGTTCATAGTCTTGCGCTGAGCGCGCGGCCCTAACCCTGCGCGTCCGGTTCGAGTAGCCGCTCGTAGAGCGCCAAAGTCTCCGTGCACATGCGATTGAGCGAGAAATTCGCCTGCACGAAGGCGCGGGAGCGCGCAGCAAGGGCGTCACGTCCTGCCGCGCCGAGCGAGAGCGCTTCGCTGAGCGCTTCTGCCAGGGCAGCGGCATTGCCCGGGGGCACATGCCAACCGGTCCGCCGCCCCGGCGGCACTTCCGGGGGAGCAAGGCTCGTCTCGCTTAAAGCGCCGAGAGCGGACACCACGACCGGTGTTCCCATAGCTTGCGCTTCCACAGCGACCCGGCCGAACGCTTCGGGCTCGGTCGAGGGTACCGCCACGACGGAGGCGGCGAGATAGGCGGCGGCCATGTCGTCGCAATGTCCGGTCCGGCGGACGATGCCGGCGAGACCCGCTTTGCCGATCATCTTGTCGAGTTCGCGCGCATGAGCGCCGCTCTTGCCGCCGTTACCCGCCAACACGACAGCAAATCCGTCGCCGCGCCTCGCTTTCACGAGTGAAGCGGCTTCGATCAACACACGATGACCTTTACGCTCGCTTAAGCGCGCCGGCAGGAGAACGATCTGCTCATGCGGAGCCACGCCCCAGGCGTCGCGCAGGCGCCGCACCCGCTCAGCGTCGACGGCGGCGGGGGAGAAGTGCCGGAAATCAATGCCGCGATAGATAACGGCAATGCGTTCGCGGGCCTGAGGATAGGCCTTCGCGATGTGCGCCGCGCTGAAAGCCGAGTTGGCAATGACCATCGCGCCGCGGGCCATCACCGAATTGTAATTCAGCTTGATGGGCGAGCGGCCGGAATAGATGCCGTGGAAGGTGGTGACGAGCGGCACACGGGCGCGCCGGCTTGCCGCGAGCGCCACCCAGGCCGGTGCGCGCGAACGGGCATGGACGAGATCGACGCGCTCGGCCCGCACAAGCTGCGTGAGCCGCGGCACGTTGGCCGCCATGGCGAACGGGTTTTTTGTCGCTGCGGGAAAGCGGACCGCGATGCCGCCTTTCGCCTGTAACTCGCTGACGAGCCTGCCCCCTTCGGTCGCAACGAGGGCGCGTGCGCCAACGCCTGCCAGCGCTTCGGCTATGTCGATCGTGGCACGCTCCGCACCGCCAGAATCGAGCTCCGGCACGATCTGCAGGATGGTTCGCCCGGCGAGGGGGTGGAGGGCAAGAGAATATGCGTGTGCATACGAATGTGGCATCGGGTCAAACGAGCGTGCTAGGCGAAACGTCGGAGATTGCGAGTATCGCGGGCAATGGTGGAGCAAATCCTAAAGGTTGACGAATTGCCTACAGCCGTGCCGCCGCGGCCGGCGCGCTTCCTGTCGGTCGGGAGCGGCGACGAAGCGCGCCGGATTGCCCTTCTCACAGTGGCGGCTGCGAACCGAGGTGCGCGCGCGCCGGGGCTCGTTTGGCTCGGCGGGTTCAAATCGGACATGTGCTCGACCAAGGCCTCGGCTTTGCTCGCCTGGGCCAAAGAGCGCGGGCGCGCCGCGCTGGCGCTCGATTATTCCGGCCACGGCGAGTCGAGCGGGATTTTCGAAGAGGGCACGATCGGCCGCTGGTTCGAAGAAGCGCTCGCACTGTTCCGCGCCGAAACAACAGGGCCCCAGATCGTCCTCGGCTCCTCGATGGGAGGCTGGATCGCCCTGCTTCTCGCGCGCGCCCTCGCAGCGGCCGGCGAAGCGGAGCGCCTGCACGGCCTTATCCTCATCGCGCCGGCGGTCGATTTCACCGCCCATATGTGGGAGGGCTTTCCTGAAGACGTGCGGCGGACGATCGAAACGCAAGGCAAGTGGCTGCGGCCCTCTGAATATTCGCCCGAGCCGTATCCGATCACACGACATCTGATCGAGGAAGGGAAAAATCACCTCCTCCTCGGCGGCACCATCCGCACCCACGCGCCGGTGCACATTCTGCAAGGCATGCAGGACCCGGACGTGCCGTGGAGGCGCGCGACGCTGCTCATCGAGCATCTTGCCGGCGATCCCGCGGTTTTGACGCTTGTTAAGGATGGCGACCATCGCCTGTCGCGCGACGAAGATTTGCAGCGGCTCTTTGCGGCAATCGAGGCGATGGATTGAGCGATTGAGCAGTTAGCTTCGGTGGCGCTCGACCAGTGAGGTCAAGAATATGCCGACGAAGGCGAACGGCCACACGAATCTCGGAGCTGTCGGCGCAACCGCCCCGACGATCAGAGCGATGACGAAGACGAAGGTCGAGAAAGCCGGGCCGGCCAGCATCGGCCAGTCGCCACGAGGCACGACGGCAAACACCCACAACGCGCCGTTAAGCGCCGATATCAGCATCAGATGCGCACCGTAGAGGATGACGATGTCGCGCACATCCCAATAGGTGCCGTAGAGTCCCGTCGTCGCAGGCAAAA
>JAXDNH010000201.1:0-26737 GCA_034669525.1 Methylobacteriaceae bacterium
CACCCGTGGCAAGCATCACGGCGTCAACGTGCGGCGCCAATGTAACCGCGTCCGACTCGGCGGCGACGTTGCCGGCCAGAAGCACGATGAAATCATAGGTGTGACACAGCGCATCAAGCACCAGATCGAATCCGTCCAGGCCGCGATCGGATGCTTGTCCCGCCGGGATGAAGTGGATGCTTGACGCGGAATCGCGGTGAATCACCTCTGCAAAGGAAGCCTGTCCGACAAGCAAATCGGTCAGGCCGAGGCGCGTCTCCTCGTGCTCTTTTTCGTGCAGATTGGAAAGATCTTGTGCGAAAGCGACCAGAACAACGCGTCCGTCTCTCGAGAGGGACCGCGACGTTTCGATCGCGGTCTCCTGCGCATTCGAATCATTGCCCGCGCTGGTCACGAGGATCCGGACCGCGCGACCTGGTTCATGCGTCTCCTGCAGCCGCGCAACCAAATCAGGCGACACCAATTGCGCCGGTTCCACCTTTGGTCTGAACGCTTGCGCGAAGGTCTGCTCCTCCGCTTCGCTGATGTCATCTTCATCTTCGCTGACGAGAGGTTCGCGCAATTCAGCACTCGAGTCCGCCGCGACCGGCTCGCGAAGCTCGGCACTTGAGGCGGCGACGGCGGGGACCTCTCCTTTTCGCGCGGCGAGATTTACGCTGGGTGCGGCGAAAGCCTCGCGGCCCGCATACGCCCGCCCGGAGAGCAGTTCGCGTGCAATGAGGAAGCCTGCCGAAAGAACAAACGCAGCAAACGTCGCGAACACGATGATCGGCAGCTTGCGGGGGAATGTCGGCAGTTGCGGCGCCACTGCCCGCGACACGATCCGCGCATCGGCAGGCGCGGCTTTGCCGCTTTCGCGCGCGACCGCCTCCTGGTATCTCGTCGAGTCGGATTCGACGTGGTCGCGCAACAGACGCACAGTGCGTTCGTAGTCACGCAGCTGCACCTCGTCGGCGCTCTGCGAGCCCGCCACTTTCTTCTGCTGCTCAAGATATTGCTGCAGATTGTCGACACGACCGCCGGCGATCCGGGCGTCGTTCTCCAGCGTGCGGATCGTTTTTTCCGCGGCTTTGCGCAGCTCCGATTCAAGATCGGCGAGCTGCGCGTTGAGTTCCTTCATTCGCGGGTGGCCGGGCAGCAGCGTGCGTGACTCGAGTGCGAGCTGCGCGCGAAGACTGACCCGCTGCTCCGAAATCCGCCGGATCAGTTCATTGTTGGCGACATCGGGGACATCGCCGATGCGGCCCTGCCGGATCATGTCGCGGATGATCCGCGCCTTCGCCTGCGCATCGGCTTGTGCGGTGCGCGCGTTCGACAGCTGCGTGTTGATCTCCGCGAGCTGCTGGTTTGTAATCGGTGTGTTGTTGGCACCGACATAAAGGCCTGTCTTCGCACGGAAGCCTTCGGCACGAGCCTCGGCATCGGCCAGCCGGACTTTTAAGTCGGCAAGCTGGTTCGCCAAAGCTGTCGCGGCAACGCGCGCATTCTCCCGCTTGGCGCCGGCCTGCGCGTCGAGATAAAGATCCGCGATCGTGTTGGCGGCGCGTGCCGCAAGGTCGGGGTCGCGCGACTGAAACTCGATCGAGAGAACCCGCGTCTTCGTCGGCGAATAGACGACCAGCCGGTCGAAATAGGTTTCGAGAATGCGCTCTTCCGGCGTCAGCAGCGTGGGATCCTTTTGCAGGCCGAGAAGGATGAGCACGCGAGAGAGGGCGCCTATTCCATTGGCGACAGGATCGAATTCCGGATTGCCCTGCAGCCCGAGCGCCCTGATCGCCTTTCGCGCCAGATCCCGCGACGTGATGAGCTGGACTTGGCTTTGCACCGCTTCCGGATCGGGAAGCGGAATCTGTTCCATCGTCTGCTTTTCCGGCCGGGTGAAATAGCTCTCCTGATTTTCAAGGAGAACACGCGCCTCGGCCGTGTAGCGCGGCTTGACCAGGTTCACGCCGATGGCAGCGATCACAAAGGCCGCAAGCGTCGGCCCGATCACCCACCACCGGTATCGCGACAGGGTGCGCCCCAAACCAGCGACATCGAGCTCGCTCGATGTACCGATGTTCGTGCGCTCGATCGTCGTGACGCTCATTACCGACCCCGTACACCGCGATCAATAAAAGCCTTTTATGGTTGAGATCGCGTTAATCCAGGCCGGCGTTTCACCTCAGGTTTTGTTAACCATAACACCGTAAGCATTTCGTCAGTCCTCGCGTCCTCGCGGCGAATCCGGTGAAATCATGCGGCGTTCGTTGGTTGTCCTGTGCGTCCTTATGACCGCGCTGCTCGGCGGCTGCGCGATGCGGCCATATGGTGTCGATTACTTCGCCACGGCGAACCAGCCATACGCGCTTGGCTCCGGCGACCGGCTGAGGATCATCGTTTTCGGCCAGGACGCGCTCTCCAACACCTATTCCGTCGACGCCTCGGGCAAGATTTCGATGCCGCTCATCGGCATCGTGCCCGCTGCCGGGGCGACAACCGCGGCGCTTGAAAAATCGATCGAGACGAAGCTGCGCGCCGGTTTCCTGCGCGAGCCGAAGGTCTCGGTCGAGGTCGAGGCTTTCCGCCCGTTCTTCATCCTCGGCGAGGTGACGCTGCCGGGACAGTACCCCTACGTGAGCGGCATGACGGTGCAGAACGCGGTCGCGATTGCCGGCGGCTTCACGCCGCGCGGCTATTCCGGCAAGGCAGACCTTACCCGCACGATCGACGACAAGGCCTATACGGCCCCGGTTCCGATCACTCAACCTGTCCAACCCGGCGATACGATCGTTATTCGTGAACGGTTTTTTTGAGGTTTGCGCCCACTCTCGCGGATCGCGGGAAGGAATGGGCAAGCACAATGGCGCACAAGGAGGGACGAGGGTCGCTGCGGATCGTCCATGTGCTCCGCGCCCCGCTTGGCGGCCTTTTCCGTCACGTTCTCGATCTTGCGCGTGAGCAGATCGCCCGCGGCCATAAGGTCGGCCTGATCGCCGATTCCCTGACTGGCGGCGCACAGGCGGATAAGGCACTGGAAGAGCTGCGTCCGCACCTCGCCCTCGGCCTCCTTCGCCTTCCCATCCGGCGCCTGCCGCACCCAAACGATCTTCTGCTCCTCCTCGGCATCCAGGCGCGTTTGCGAAAGCTGCGGCCAGACGTGATCCACGGCCACGGATCGAAAGGCGGCAGCTTTGCCCGGATTCCCGGCCTCCTGCCATTTCAGGGGGGCGTGATTCGCGCCTACACGCCGCATGGCGGCAGCTTCAACTATAAGCTCGGCACGATGTCGAACCGGGCCTACATGCTGGCCGAGCGCATTCTCGAGCGGGGAACCGATCTCTTCCTTTTCGAGAGCGCCTATATCGCCCAGCGGTTTCAGGAAGAAGTCGGCGCCACGACGAAACTCACAAAGATTGTCCTCAACGGGATAAGCGAGGCCGAACTTGTTCCGGTACATCCAAGCGCGAGCGCGGCCGATTTCGTGTATGTCGGCGAATGGCGTTCGGCCAAGGGCATCGATACCCTCATCGATGCGCTCGCGTTGATAAACAAGCGCTATGGTCTTGTTGCGAGTCTTGTTCTCGTTGGATCGGGCCCGGACGAGGCGATCCTTTACGATCGGGCCGCTGCCCGCCAAGTGCGCGAGCAGATCCTGTTCGTGCCGCCGATGCGGGCGCGCGATGCCTTCCGTCTCGGGCGCGCGATGGTCGTGCCAAGCCGTGCCGAATCCTTACCCTACATCGTGCTCGAGGCCGCCGGCGCGCGCGTTCCGATGGTCGCGACGAATGTCGGCGGCGTACCGGAAATCTTTGGTCCCTACGGCGATCGGCTGATCCCGCCGGACAATCCCGGTGCACTGGCGGATGTGCTTTATCGCACGTTAAGTGCGCCCCGCGACGGATTGCAGACGGAAGCCGATCAACTCGCCGCTTTTGTTGCGGCACGCTTCTCGCTGTCCGGAATGGCGGATGCGGTAATTGCAGCTTATCACGAGGCGCTCGCAACGAAATCGCGAAAGGCGAAACTGTTTCGCGCGCCCTTCGCGCTGCCATCGTGACGGGAACGCATCCGATGTCCGCCTTTACCGCCGACGATTTGCGAGAGGTCGAGCAGCAGGCATCCTCCCGCCGCGGCTCGCCGAATGAGCGCGCCCGGCTGAATGCGCTCGCCGAAACACTCGCCCGGCATCCGAGCCGGCGCGCCTTTTCACCGATCGTACTTGCCGGCCTCACCCGGATAATCGAAGCGATTCTGATTGCTGCAAGCGGCGTGCTCGTCCACGCCTTTTACGTGGCCCCTGTCTGGGGCTACGAGCCCGCCTACTATGTCGCGATCTTCGCGATGACGGCCCTCGCACTTTTCTCTTTCGAAGCGCTCGACATCAATCATCTGGGAGCGTTCCGCGCCCCGCTCTATCAAGGGTTCCGTCTCGCCAGCGGATGGACGTTTGTTTTCCTTGTCGCGCTGGCGGCGATCTTCTTCCTGAAGCTCGAAGGTATTTTCTCGCGCGTCTGGCTCCTCTCCTGGTATATCGGCGGATTGGCGGTGCTGCTGCTCGTCCGCGGCATCGTCTCCGTTATCGTGCATTACCTCACACGGATCGGCAGCCTCGACCGGCGCACCGTCATCGTCGGTGGCGGCGCTTCCGCGGAGCAGGTGTTGAAGGATCTGATGGCACAGAAGCGCACGGATCTGCGCATCTGCGGCTTCTTCGACGATCGCATCGACGATCGCTCCCCCGATGTGATCTATGGATTTCCAAAGCTCGGAACCGTCGACGATCTCGTCGAATTTGCGCGGCACACACGTCTCGATCTGGTGATTTTCACGCTGCCGATCACGGCGGAGCAGCGGCTCCTACAGATGCTGCGCAAGCTTTGGGTGCTGCCGATCGACATCCGGCTCGCGGCGCATACCAACAAACTGCGTTTCCGGCCCCGATCATACTCGTACATCGGCAATGTGCCGGTACTGGACGTTTTCGACAAGCCGATCGCAGACTGGGATGTCGTCCTCAAAATCTGCTTCGACAAGGTGTTCGGCACGCTGGCGCTCATTTTGCTCTCGCCGATCATGGCCGCGGTCGCGCTCGCGGTGAAACTCGATTCACCCGGTCCCGTGCTCTTCAGGCAGCGCCGCTACGGCTTCAATAACGAGCTGATCGAGATCTACAAGTTCCGCTCGATGTATGTGGATCAGCTCGACCACGGCGCAAAGAAGCTTGTCACGCGCGATGATCCGCGAGTGACACGAGTCGGCCGGTTCATCCGCAAAACGTCGCTGGATGAACTGCCGCAACTCTTCAACGTCGTCTTCAGGGGCAATCTGTCCCTCGTCGGCCCGCGGCCGCACGCGATTACCGCGCGCGCTGCCGATCATCTCTATGATGAGGTCGTCGACGGCTATTTCGCTCGCCATCGTGTGCGTCCCGGCATCACGGGCTGGGCGCAGATTCACGGCTGGCGCGGCGAGACCGATACATCCGAAAAGATTCAGCGGCGCGTTGAGCATGATCTCTATTACATCGAGAACTGGTCGATCCTGCTCGATCTGTACATCATTGCGGTGACGCCCTTCGCCCTGGCGAAATCCGAAAATGCCTATTGAAGAGCCGGTCGGCTCGACGGGGAAGCCTCACGCCTTCACCCTGCGTGCGCGGATTTATTGCCGGTCATGGCTGCACGAGGGAATGTCCTCCGCGCTCGTGCTTACGCTTATCTGGTTTGCGCCGTTCGAGCGGGCACACGCAGCCGAAAGTGAGCTGCGCGTCTCGCTCCAAAGCAGGCCCGAGCTCGTCTACGACCCGAAGCGCGACGCCTGCGCGCCGGACGACATTCCCGATGTGAACGCTCGCGCCTTCAGGGCTGCGGACGGACGCGTCATCCTCACTGCGCTGCACTTTGTCAATCGGGCGCTACGCGGCCCGGACCTCGACCATCTGAAGATCGATTGCAATGTCATCCTGAATTCGGGGCAATCGTCGGATCCGGCGAAATATGACGGGCGCCGCTTCATCACCGGATTGTGGAGTGATGATGGACAGCACGTCGCCGCGCTCGTGCACAACGAATATCATGCCGATCATTTCGCGGGACGCTGCGCATTCAAAGAAGATCTTCCGTGCTGGTATAATACGATCCTTTCCTTCCGCTCGGATGATGCCGGTCAGACCTTCGCGAAGAGCAGCCCGCTTGTCGTCGCCGCTGCACCGTTTCGCCAGGAGGTCGAGCAGGGGCGGCACCGCGGCTTTTTCAATCCGTCGAATATTTTTTCCCACGGCGCTTACAAATATGCGTTGATCTCGACGACGGGCTGGAATGGCCAACCTTACGGCGCCTGTCTTTTCCGCAATGGCGATCCGCTGAACAGCGCCGGCTGGCGCGCCTACGACGGTACCGCATTCTCCATTCGCTATGACAATTCCTATGCGGGAAAAGGCCGCGCTGCCGCCGCCTGTGCCCCGATCGCGCCGTTCGGCTTTCCAGTCGGCGCAGTCGTGCGGCATCGGGCAAGCGGAACCTTCATCGCGATCTGGGAAGCGCCGAAGAACGAATCCGACCGGCCGGTCGACGGTTTCTACACCGCCACTTCGCCCGACCTTCTTAATTGGAGCGCACCGCGGCTGCTCGTCGCCGGCAGGACAATGATGGGCGCTGCCTGCAGCGAGGATGGAGGCGGGCGGAATGGTTCGGTCATTGCGTATCCCTCAATCCTGGACACGAAAGCCGAGGGGCGTAATTTCGACAATGTCGGTGACATCGCGTGGCTCTATTATGCTGCCATCGAGGTTGAAGGCTGCACGCCGGGCGCAAAACGCGTGCTGCTGCGGCAAAGACTGAGCATCGATGCGCCGAAGAGCGGGGCAAAGGAGCGCCGCTCATGACGATCGCTCCCGCCCTCGCACAAAGCCGGCCGCCTACTTTCGATTACCAGCGTCTCGTCAACGCGGTGTTCGCCGTCTTTATTTTCAGCGGCATCATTTCCGTGATCGAGCCGTCACCTTACGACTTTATATCGCTCCTCGCAATTCCGATCTGGTTTATCGGCGGCTTTCGCGTGCATGCGGCGCTGTTGCCGATCCTGTTCCTATACACGTCGTTCGAGATTGCCGGCTTCGCGGCGCTGATCCCCTACTGGAGCGAGCGCGATCCCGTCCTTTTTCAGTTCCAGTCGCTTTATCTCTATGTGACTGCCGTCTTCTTCTCTGTCTTCTTTTCGGAGCGCACGCTCGAACGCGCCGAGCTTTGTCTGAAGGCTTATGCGGTCGGCGCCGTCGTCTGTTCGGTCTTCGGTCTCATTTCATATTTCGATATTGCGGGCATGTACGACAAGTTCGTCACCGTGGAAGGTCGCGTCAACGGCACATTCAAGGACCCCAACGTTTACGGCTCTTATATGGTGCTTGCTGCGGCCTATCTCATGCACGGCGCCATCCTTGGTGACAAACGACGGCTCTTCCTGACGATTCCCAGTCTGGCAGCCGTCTGCATCGGCGTATTCCTTTCCTTTTCGCGCGGCTCATGGGGCGCCACACTGCTCGCGATGATCGTCGTCACGATCGCCGCCTATGTCACGGCCGACAATCCGCGTACGCGGCGGCGCATCGCCTGGATGGCGGCGATCGCGATCGCGATCGGCGTCATCGGCATTCTTGCTGTCATGGCAGATGATGAGGCGCGCAGATTCTTTCTCATGCGCGCGACGCTCACGCAGGACTACGACGAGGGCGTCACCGGCCGCTTCGGCAATCAGCTGCGCTCCCTTACCATGCTGCCGAACCTGCCGTTCGGATTCGGCCCATTGCGTTTCCGCCTCACATTCGATCTCGACCCGCACAATTCCTATATCGGCGCTTTTGCCAACGAAGGCTGGATTGGCGGATTCGTTTGGATACTCATGACGGTAATGTCGACCTTCATCGGCTTCCGCCTGATGACAAGCCCCTCGCCTTATCGTCGCTTGGCGCAAATTTTCTTTCCCGCACTGTTTGCGACCCTGCTGCAGGGGTTTCAGATCGACATCGACCATTGGCGCCAGCTCTACATGATGCTCGGGGCCATCTGGGGACTTGAGGCGGCGCGACAGCGCTGGGCGGCGACGCAGGCTGACGCCACGACAACAACACCGCTTCCAATGCGCGCACCCGACGCGCTCGCGCCCGCACCACTGCGCAATTAAGCTGGCGCATGCGCCGGTTGTCATTCCTCATCGCCGCCTTGGCGGGCCTGCTTGGGGCCACAGGGGTCGGCGTAGCGGCCGCCGCCACGCATCTTGGCGGCGGTCAGCTCCTTGAGATGGCCGCGACATTTCTCATGATCCATTCGGCCGCTGTGCTCGCCGTCGTCGCGCTGGCACAGGGGGCGGCCTCACGCCGCATCACTGCGGTTTTTGTCGCGGCCGCGCTCCTGCTCATTGCGGGAATGGTGCTCTTCTGCGGCGACTTCTCCCTGCGCGCGCTCGCCGGCCGCGCTCTCTTTCCGATGGCGGCGCCGAGCGGCGGGATCCTGCTCATCGCCGGCTGGCTTGCGGCCGCAACAGCCACTGCGCTGGCCGCAATATCCGGAGGAGGTGGAGCAGACCCGCCCGCCGCGGGTTAAGCTTGACAATAAGCGGCCAACCTGCCTTGTTTCGATAAATTCGCATGGCTCGGCAGGCCTCCGAGGATGCCCGGAGAGTAACATGGCACTGCCCGGCGATCGGGCCGAAAAAGGCGGACGGATCCTCATCGTCGAGGACGAGCCTTTCATTGCTCTGACGCTCGAAGACATGCTGTCGGAACTCGGCTTCACCGTCGCCGGCACCGTCGCGCAAGTTCCCGAAGCGCTCGCCTTCCTGCAAGCCGAGAACCCGATCGACGCTGCCCTCCTCGACGTGAATATCGGCTCGCAAAAGATCGACCCCGTTGCCGATCTCCTTGCCGAACGCGCCTGTCCCTTCGTCTTCACGACGGGGTATGGCCGCTCGGGGGTCCCGGCCGCCCACAACACGCGCGCGGTTGTCCAAAAACCCTTCCGGCTCGAAGAGATTGCGGCGGCCTTGCGGGCCGAGATGAGCGCGGCGCGAGAGCGGCCGGTCTGACGCTCGGCAAAACGCGCTCAGCCAGGTTTGGATACGCCGACCTGTTGCTTAAAGCCCACGCCTGACAGGCTTCACCTGAGCGGCGTGGCTTTGTCGCAGCTCAGCCACGTTGTCGCCGCGCTCCTCCCCGAAGACGCGCCCGAACTGGCAAGGCGGTCGTCATCATGAATTCTCGTGTTACCGGTGGACGTGCGGGCGCGGCGATCTCCGCGATCGGTCGCGCGTCCCTGCTCTGGCGCCCCGACACAAATTTCGTGCGGCGCCATCGTCGGACTCTGCTCGGGCTCGCCGGGCTTGTCGTCGCCGCTCTCGCCGCTGCCTTCATTCCCTGGACCGTGCCTAAGCAGACTGTGGAGCGGGAGATCGCCGCGCAGGTCAAATCCGCAACCGGACTCGATTTGGTCAGTAGCGGACAGGCGACGTTTTCTGCTCTCCCGCCCCGGATCAGCGTTGCTGACGTGGCGCTCACCGATGCGCCGCATGCCCTCTCGATCCAGACCCGCAAGGTTCGCGCCCGCGTGCGCCTGCTGCCGTTGTTAGCTGGCCGATTGGAGATCGCAGAGGCGACGCTTGTGCGTCCGCATCTCACCATGGACCTGGCACGTCCGCCGGCGATTGCCGGCGCGATCGCACAAGCAGCAAGTGCGCCCGCCGCCACCCTCGAGGCGGACCGCACGGACGAAGTGCGGCTCGGCGTGCTTCGCGTCCAGTCCGGCTCGGCGTTTCTGCAGCGCCACGGCGAACCGGACATCGTCATCGACCACATCGACGGCACGTTCGACTGGCGGCGCATCAGCGCGCCGGCCACAATTACCGGCACTTTTGCCTGGCGCGGCGAGCCCGCCAGCGTCGATTTCTGGCTCGGACAGCCGGCCAACCTACTCCGCGGCGATCAGAGCGCCACGACATTGCGCGTGAAGAGCGTCTCGTTATCGCTCTCGGCGAACGGCAATGTATCGACCGGCCTGCATCCGCAATTTGTCGGGCGCGTGGTCGCCTCGGCGCCCTCGCTGCGCCACGTCGGGCGACTCGCCAATATTGCGATTCCCCTGCCCGGTCTGCTTGGCGATACCTCGCTCACATCCGATGCGACGATCGCGGACAACGGGTTCTCGCTTTCCAATCTTCGTCTGAGCCTCGACCGCAATGAGTTCGAAGGCGCGCTTGCGCTGCGCAATGATGGGCCACGGCCTTCGCTCGCCGGCACACTGGCCGCAAGCCAACTCAATCTCGATCCGATCGTCGCCGAGATCACGCCCGTGATCACGCCCGATGGACGCTGGACAGAGGCGCCGTTCGAGCTCCGCGATCTTTCCAGGATCGACATGGACCTTCGCGTCTCGGCTGCACGTACGCGCCTGCGCCGCGTTCAATTTGATGACGCCGCCCTGTCACTGCTCATGAAGGCAGGACGGCTGGAACTCGCACTCGCAGAGGCCAAAGCCTACAAAGGTCTGTTTAAAGCGCGTCTCAGCGCCGTCGGTGCCGGCGGAAACGCGCTCGATCTTCGCGGCAATGCGCAGCTCGCCAATATCGATGCCGGCGCGCTTGCCTGGGATTTGCTCGATCGCCCGCGTATCTCCGGCACACTCAACGCCTCGGTGTCGATGGAGGCCGCCGGCGACAGCGTTCTGCAGACGATCCACGGCCTCGACGGCAAGGCGCAATTCTCGATCTCGCAAGGCGATATCGGCGGCCTCGACCTGAATGAGGCCTTGCGACGGGTAGCAACGCGCCCGCTCTCGAGTCTGAATGAGATACGCGGTGGACGCACTGTGTTCGACAGGGCCGTCGGAACATTCCGCATCAACAAGGGTGTGGCGGAAATCGTCGAGGGCTCCGCGCAAGCGCCTGGCCTTTCCATCGGCATGACCGGTTCCATGCAGATCGCCGAACGCACGTTTGCGCTCAAAGGCGTCGCGACACAGGCGTCAGGCGATTCAAAGCCGGCTACGGAACCGACGCAATTGCCGTTCGACGTGATCGGCAGTTGGGATGACCCGGCGATCGTGCCCGATACGCAGAGTCTTATCCGCCGCTCAGGCGCCGCTGAGCGGCTCTATCGGGAGACCGGCACGCAGGCGGCGGGCGAAAAGCCGGTTGAGTAAAGTTCAGTTGCGCCGCCCGCGCGCCAGCGCGGCGACCGCTATGAGCACCAGTCCGACAACCGCCAGCATGAGCGTCGAGATCGCGTTGATCTCCGGCGAGACGCCGAGCCGCACCTGGCTGTAGACGCGCATCGGCAAGGTGGTCGAGCCGGGTCCGGCGGTAAAGCTCGCGATCACAAGATCGTCGAGGGACAGCGTGAAGGCGAGCAGAAATCCGGCGACGATCGCCGGCCGGATCAGCGGTAGCGTGATCGCGAAAAATGTTCGCGCGGGACCGGCGCCGAGATCCATCGCCGCCTCTTCAAGCGCTCGATCGAAGCCGACGAGCCGGCTCTGCACGACGACGGTCACGAAGCACATCGTGAAGGTCGCGTGCGCGGCAACAATTGTCCAGAAGCCGCGCTCTATTCCCAGCGCAACAAACAGGAGGAGCAGCGAAAGTCCGAGAATCACTTCCGGCATCACCAACGGCGCGTAGATCGCGCCGGCGAAAATGGTCCGGGTGCGGAAACGGCCGAAGCGGACGAGCGCGATCGCCGCAAGCGTTCCGTTGACGGTCGCGATCAGCGCCGAGACTGCCGCAACCAAAAGGCTTGTGCGAACGCTGGCGATGAGCTGCGCGTCCTGCATCAGAGCTGCGTACCAGCGCGTCGAGAAGCCGCCCCACACCGTGACGAGCCGTGAGGCATTGAAGCTGAAGATAACGAGCAGGAATATCGGCCCGTACAGGAAAGCAAATCCCGCTGTCAGCATGCCGGCGCGGACGATATTTGCGCCAGCCCTCACGTGCGCGCCCTTTCGTCTTGCAGCTGCACGCGTTCGTAGATGAGAAGCGGGCCGACCAGCAGGATCAACAGCACGATCGCCGCGGCGGAGGCGGTCGGCCAATCGCGATTGACGAAGAAATCGTTCCACAGGGTACGCCCGATCATCAGCGTATCGGAGCCGCCAAGCAGATCGGGAATGACGAACTCGCCGACCGCCGGAATGAAGACAAGAAGCGAACCCGCAATGACGCCGCGCGCCGAAAGCGGCAGGGTTATGCGCAAGAATGCGTGCCAGGGCGACGCGCCGAGATCGGCTGCCGCTTCAAGCAGCGCCGGTTCCTGGTTTTCGATCGCTGCATACAGCGGCAGAAGCATGAACGGCAGGTAGGAATAGACGATGCCGATAACGACCGCACTGTTTGTTGCAAAGATGCCGAGCGGCGCGTCGATGACGCCAACGTTTATAAGGAAATGACTGAGCAGACCCTCGTCTTTCAAAATGGCGATCCAGGCGTAAACGCGGATCAGGAAACTCGTCCAGAACGGCGCGATGGCGAGGCCGATCAGGATTGGCCTCGCTTTGGGCGAGGAGCGTGCGATCGCGAGCGCGAAGGGATAGGCAAGGAGCAACGTCAGGATCGTGGCGATCGCGGCAATGACAACAGAAGAGATGTAGGATTCGATGTAGAGGCTATCGTTAAAGAGCCCTGCGAAGGACTCGAACGAAAGCATCGAGAGTTTCTCGATGAGCGACCGGATGTCGTCGGACCAGTCGAGGACCGGCGCATAAGGCGGCAGACTCAGCGCCGACTGCGAAAGCGAGATTTTGAGTACAAGTGCAAAGGGCGCGAGAAAGAAGATGATAAGCCATGCATAGGGCATGGCGATGACAAGCCGGTTGCGGCTGGTTGGCGTTTTTCCGGTCCGTTGCAGGGGATCTTTCGCGTCCATCAATGGCTGAGCGGAATACAGGCGTCCGGCGGAATCTGCACACGGACTCTGTCGCCGGGCCGGTATGTATCGCGGTCACTCGAATTGGAGGCAACCACGCGCAAAATTATGCCCGACTCGAGCCGAACGCGATATAGAGTGTCGCTGCCGCGGAAGGCGAGATCGTCCACAATACCCGGCAGTCCATTGCCGGAAATGCCAGCATCGTTTGCGAGCAGTATCCGCTCCGGCCTTATTGCTGTCGCCGGATGGCCGCTCGAGCTGCCGTTTGATGCACCAAATAATTCTGGCTCGTCCTTCACATCGCGATCCAAAATGTTGATGTCCCCGATAAACTCCGCGACGAATCGCGACGCGGGGCGTGCGTAGATCTCGGCCGGCGAGCCTATTTGCTCGAGTTTTCCTCCGCACATCACCGCAATACGCGAGGCCATCACGCTCGCCTCCTCCTGGTCATGCGTGACGACAATGAACGCGGTGCCAAGGCGGCGCTGCACTTCCTTCAGCTCGAATTGCGTTTGCTCGCGAAGCTTGCGGTCAAGCGCGGCCAAGGGTTCGTCGAGCAGCAGAAGTTTGGGTCGTTTGGCCAGCGCACGCGCCAGCGCAACGCGTTGTTTCTGGCCGCCGGAAAGCTGATCCGGCCGCCGTTTGCCGAGGCCCTCAAGCTGGACCAGTTGCAGCATCTCGGCGACGCGCTCAGCGATTTCGGCGCGCGGTATTCCCTCCTGCTTCAAGCCAAAGCCGATGTTGTTCTCGACGCTCATATGTGGGAAAAGCGCATAAGACTGGAACATCATGTTCACCGGCCGCTTGTGCGGCGGCACATTGGTCATATCCACGCCGGCGATGAAGACGCGGCCCTCATCCGGCTGCTCGAACCCGGCGATGAGACGCATCAGCGTGGTCTTGCCGCAACCGGATGGCCCAAGCAGCGCAAAAAATTCGGCCGGAGCGATATCGAGGCTGACTTCGTGAACGGCCGATACTTCGCCGAAGCGCTTCGTCACCCGGTCAAGGCGTACAAGCGGCGCGCCTGCCGTCAAGGCCGGTTCTCCTCACGCAAAGCGTCCTTCAGACGCGTCTGCAGCACCTGCGGCTTCAGGATGACGAGCGCGCCGCGGGTCTTTTCAACGATTCCTTCAGCGCTCATGCTCGAAAGCTCGCGCGTGACCTGCTCACGCCGGCATCCAATGCGCGCGGCCAAGATATGATGGTAGGGCGGCGGGGTCACCGCGCGTTCACCCGGACGTCCGGCACGCGGGTGAGAGAGCCGCATCAATTCCGAATAGAGCCGGTGCTTGAGATCGAGGACCGAGAGTTCCGCGAGCCGATGATTGAGCTCGCGGACACGGCCGCTGAGCAGCTTCAAAATCTTGTCGGCTGCCGTCGGCGATGCAAAGATGATGTCGCGAAAGACCGCTGCCGGCATGATGCACAATTCCGAGCGCGTCAGCGCGGTCACATTGGCCGAACGCTTCACGCTGTCAATTGCCGATAGTTCGCCGAAGAATTCTCCAGCGCGCATTTCAGCGAGGATGATTTCCTTGCCGGCCGGGGTACGGATGAGCACCCGAACCTCTCCCGAAACGATGAAATAGACATCGGAACTTTGGTCTTCGTAATCGACGACAGTCTCGCCATCCTCGAACCGGCGCCACAGGCAGCGGCGCTCGAATTTCTCGAAATCGAGATCGGAAACGTCTTTGAAGAAGGCGATCCGGGTAAAAATGTTCTGCATGGTCTCCCCTGCCATCCAGCACGTGCGCCACAGCTTAGCACGAGACCGGCACCGGGACGGAAGCCCGGTTCGATCTTGAACTAACGATCGCTCAGCCGTTTTGCCGCGCGCAGCGTGTTCGCCATGAGCATTGCAATCGTCATCGGCCCGACGCCGCCGGGCACCGGGGTGATCGCCCCCGCGCGTTTGCATCCTTCGAAGTAGCCGACATCGCCGACAAGCCGTGTTTTCGGCGCCTCGCCGGGCGCGGTATCCCGCGGCACGCGGTTGATACCGACGTCGATTACGATCGCACCAGGCTTCACCCACTCGCCCCGTATCATCTCGGGTCGGCCGACAGCGGCGACGAGAATGTCGGCACGCCCGACGAGCCCCGGAAGATCGGTCGTGCGCGAATGCGCGATCGTGACGGTCGCGTCGCGTTGCAGAAGCAGCTGCGCCATCGGCTTGCCGACGATGTTGGAGCGCCCAACGATCAGCGCGTCGGCGCCCTGCAGCTTGCGGCCGAGTGCGTTTGCGGCTTCCTCGATGAGGAGCAACGCGCCGGCGGGCGTGCAGGGCACAAACGCCCGGTCGGTCTCGCCGATGGCGATGCGCCCGACATTGACCGGGCTGAAGCCATCGACGTCCTTTTCCGGCGCGACAGCCTCGATGACGCGGATTGCGTTTATGGCCTTCGGCAGCGGCAGCTGCACGAGAATGCCGTGGATGGTCTGATCCTCGTTCAGTCGGCTGACGAGGGCGAGCAAATCCTGTTCGCTCGTGCTCGCGGCGAGATCGTGCTGCACGGAATGAAAACCGCAGGCGCGCGCCGCCTTGCTCTTCGACCCGACATAGACCCGGCTCGCGGAATCCTCGCCCACAAGAACGGTGGCGAGACCCGGTTTGATACCGTGGCGCGGAAGCGTCCCGGCTTCGGCACGGACCTGCTCGAGCAGGCGGTCGGCCGCCGCGCGGCCATCGATGAGCAGCGCCGTTTCGCCGGATGGGCGCAGGATGTCCGCGCCCGTGCGCTCTTCCGAGATGTTCCCTTTCGCTTGCGCCTGCACTGGTCCGCCCTTTGCCCTCAGCGCCCTTTTGGCAGATGCGAGCGCGGCTGCAAATCCGCCCCAAGTTGCACGGTGTCCGCAATGAAGTCGTAGCGAACGGCGTGACGGCCCCATGCGCCCGGGGCAAGGGCGATCATCGAGGGCTTTTCGAAGAGATCACCGTCAAAATGTTCGGGATCGCCGTGGCCGGTCCAGGCCTCGATTGCGAGGAACGGCGCCGGCGGTCGCGCCCAAAGAGCGAGATGGGGGAAGTTCGCCATCGAGATCAGAAGCCCCTGCCCCGCCCCGCTGTCGTAAAGCAGCTTCCGGCTGGCCATGTGCAGGAAGCACAACGCCTCGGTAGCAAACAGATCGGGCGTGAGGGGCAGGATCGTTCCTTCCAGCGGCACCGGCCGCTTTTGCGCAGAAAAGAGTCCTCCCGGGGTGATCACCGGCACTTCCGGGCGCTCCGGCTCTTCGAAAACAATCCGGTGCGCCGCAATCGACGCAGCGAGCGGCCAGCGAAATCCTGGATGCAGGCCGACGGCATAAAGCATCGCCCCACTGCCGGCATTCTCAACCGAAAGCACGACGTCCATCGCCACGGGCGAGAGCCGGTATTCGATCTCAAGCCGAAACGGGAAGGGATACACCGCACGCGTCTGCGGGCCATCTTTGAGGGCGAGACGCACATGCCCTTCGCCGCCCTCGAGGACCGCAAATTCCATTCCGGCGGCGAAGCCGTGCAGCCCGAGTGCGTATTCGGTGGCTCCGACCCGCACCCGCCCGCCGCGTGTCCAGCCGACCACCGGGAACAGGACAGGGGCGACAGCCGGCCAAACCGCGGGATCGCCCGGCCACAGCAGATCGACCCCGCCGATCGACCATTGCCGCCATTCGCCGCCGCGAGTCGCGACGGTGGCGCGCGCCCGGCCGGCCCTCAGGATCAGTAGCTGGTCCGGCACCACGCCTCCATCCACGCGTATGTCGTCAGCAACATGGCTAACGTGGCGTAAACTTTTGCGATTCATAGTTGCGGTTCATGGCGCGGCTTATGACACCCATCATTTCCCTTGGCGATCGGCTCGCGCTCTATGATCTCGCCGGCCGAGGCGACGAAATTCGCACGCTCAGGCGGCTCATCCACGACCTGCTGCCGCGCGCGGTCGACAAATTCTTCGAACTCCACGCCCCGGTGACAGGTCTTGCCGGACTCGTGCAGAAGCATAGCAGCGATCTTTTCGATATCGCACAAACGCATATCAAACTGCTCTTCGAAGCCACTTTCGACGATTCATATTTCGCGAGTGCGAGGCGCCTCGCCAAAGCTCATGATGAGGCGGGAACGAGCCTTCGCTCGCACATGTTCTTCTGCCATGTCATCTCGTGGCTGCTCTGCGAAAGCATTGCCACCGCACGGGCCTGGCAGCGGCGTCGCGCGGTCGACCAATACCGCCTGGTCATCAGGTGTCTTGCCTTCGACACCGCCACCATGTCCTCGATCGAAGCCGCGGACCTGATGAAGCTCGCATCGGCGCGACGCGACGCAATCGAAACGGCGATCGCCCGCATCGGTTCATCCGTCGATCACGTGCTCGGATCGCTCACCGATGCGGCGAATACGTTCCAGTCGACGTCAAGCGATCTCAACGGCGTCATCGAAGCGACCCAGCATCGCGGCACGCGCGCGGTTCATGCCGCGCAAAACAGCTCCGAAAGCGTTGCGCAAACGGCGACGGAGCTTTCGAGTCTTATGTCCGCGAGCCATCGGATCAGCGACCGGGCCGAGGACAGCCGGCAGCGCATTACTGCAGCACTTGGCGCACTGAACAAGTCGGAAACGACGATCGCGGATCTCTCGGGGACGGCAGAAAAAATCGGCGCGCTCGTCGAGATGGTGAACGCTATCGCGTCGCAGACCAACCTTCTTGCCCTGAATGCGACGATCGAGGCCGCGCGTGCAGGACGCGCCGGCGGCGGATTCGTTGTCGTAGCGGCGGAAGTCAAGAAGCTCGCCGCGGAAACTGAACGCGCAACCGAACAGATCTCGCATTGGGTGAGCGTGACGCAGGATCAGACGAAGCAGGCCGCTGAAGCGCTCGCTCAGGCTGCCGAGCAGATGGCAACGATCGTGCCGGCGACACAGGCGATCTCAGAGGCGGTGAACCAGCAGGAACACGCGACGCGAACCATTCTCCAGCACGTCGACTCCTCGCAAACACAAAGCGAGCAGTCCGTCGCCGATATCAACGGGCTCGAAGATGCGATCAACGCGCTGTCGCAATGCGCCAACAGCCTGATCGCCGCCTCCGGCCAGCTTTCGGCGAAGGCCGCCGATCTCTCCGGGCGCGTATCGAGCTTCTTCGACGAGGTCCGCGTCGCCTGAAGCGGTTCAGCCGTGGGACGAGTCCCAGCCCGCTTTTCCAATCAGCGGAACGAAGGCGACATCGGCGAGGTCCTCTTCGCGGTAGTCCGCCGTCCCTTCGCGAGCCACCCTGACGAGGCTCTGGTGATGCACCGAATCGCCAACGGGAATGATGAGTCTCCCGCCGATTGCAAGCTGCTCGCGCAAGTCGGCGGGCACTTTCGGCCCGCCCGCGGTCACGATGATTGCGTCAAAGGGCTGCGCCTCAGGCCAGCCGAGTGTCCCATCGCCCACCCGTACCTCGACATTGTCGAAGCCGAACTCTCGAAGCCGACCGCGTGCCGTCTCCGCCAGGCCAGGATGCCGCTCGATCGTGTAGACCCGCGCGGCGATGGCGCCCATCACCGCCGCTGCGTAGCCCGACCCGGTGCCGATCTCGAGGGCCCGGTCGCCGCGCCGTAGGCCCGCAGCCTCAACCATGTAGGCCACGATGTAGGGCTGCGAGATCGTCTGACGGTCGGCGATCGGCAGCGGCTGGTCCTCGTAGGCCTCCTCCTCCCACCCCGGCAGGACGAAAGCCTCGCGCGGGATGCGCGCCATCGCGTCCAAGACCTGCGGGTCCCTGACGCCGCGGCGCGCGATCTGGTGCTCGACCATGTCGGCCCGGGCCTGCGCGAAATCCATTTTCGGTATCATCCCGCGATGAACCCAGGCTGTGAAAGCTTCGTTCCCGTCTGGCACGCCAGAGCTTCAAGGAGCACCATGGCAGCCCGCATCGAAGACTACGCCCTGATCGGCGACCTGCAGACGGCCGCGCTCGTCGACCGGCACGGCTCCGTCGACTGGCTCTGCTGGCCACGATTTGATTCCGACGCCTGTTTCGCCGCGCTCATGGGCACGCCAGAGCACGGCCGCTGGCTCATCGCGCCGAAGGACAAATCCGCCAGGCTTTCGCGCAAGTATCGCGACAGAACGCTCGTGCTCGAAACCAGGATCGAAACGGAGGGCGGCGAGGCGCTTCTCATCGAATTCATGCCGCCGCACGAGGATGCTTCGCATCTCGTGCGGCTCGTCAAAGGTGTGCGCGGCCACGTCGCCATGCGCACTGAATTCGTCATCCGCTTCGGCTACGGCGCGATCGTACCGTGGGTTACACGCCGCAGCGAACTGACGCTGCGGGCGATTGCCGGACCGGAAAAGGTTGTGCTGCGCACGCGTGTGCCGTTGCACGGCGAGGACATGAAGACCGTCGGCGATTTCGAGGTGAAGGAAGGCGAAACGGCGACCTTTATGCTGAGCTACGGCGCCTCGCACCTCCCCGATCCACATCCCATCGATCCCGAAGCCGCGCTGGAGGACACAGAAACATACTGGCGCGAATGGGCCTCTCAGTGCCGCGAAGTCGGCGAGTGGTCGCAAGCGGTGCGGCGTTCGCTGATCACGTTGAAAGCGCTGATCTACGAGCCGACCGGCGGCATTGTCGCGGCGCCGACGACATCGCTGCCCGAACAGCTCGGCGGGATACGCAATTGGGACTATCGTTTCTGCTGGCTACGCGACGCGACGCTCACTCTGCTCGCCTTCATGAATGCCGGCTATTACGAAGAAGCAAGAGCGTGGCGCGATTGGCTGTTGCGCGCGGTCGCCGGTGCGCCCGAGCAGGCGCAGATCATGTATGGCATCGGTGGCGAACGTCGGCTGACCGAATACACACTCGAATGGTTGCCGGGTTACGAAAACAGCGCGCCGGTACGCATCGGCAATGGTGCGCACGGCCAATTGCAGATCGATGTTTACGGCGAAGTTTGCGACGCGCTCTACCAGGCGCTGAAGGGCGGCCTGTCCGCCAATCCGAACAGTTGGGCGGTACAGCAAAAGCTGCTCGATCATCTCGCGGAGATCTGGACGGAGCCCGACCGCGGAATCTGGGAATCGCGTGGCGATCCTCGTCACTACACTTTCTCCAAAGTCATGGCGTGGGTCGCCTTCGACCGTGCGATCAAATGTGTGGAGGAGTTCGGTTACGAAGGGCCGGTCGATCAGTGGCGCGCTCGATGTCTGCAGATTCATGAAGATGTCTGCGCAAAAGCGTTCGATGCCGAACTGAACAGTTTCGTGCAGTCCTACGGATCGAAATGGCTCGATGCGAGCCTCTTATTGATTCCATCGACCGGATTTCTGCCGATCGACGATCCGCGCGTGCGCGGTACCATAGAAGCTGTGGAGAAACGCCTGATGCAGGACGGTTTCATCATGCGCCATGATCCCGCAGAGATCGAGACCGGGCTCGCCCATGGCGAAGGCGCATTCCTCGCCTGCTCCTACTGGCTTGCCGATTGTTACGTGATGCTCGGGCGCAAGGACGACGCGCGCAAACTGTTCGAGCGCCTGCTTGCGATCCGCAACGATCTCGGCCTGCTCTCGGAAGAATATGACGTCGACAAAAAACGCCAGGTCGGCAATTTCCCGCAGGCATTTTCGCACATCGCGCTGGTGACCACGGCGCATAATCTTAGCGGACCGGAGAAACCGGCGGAGCAGCGCGGCGACGGGAGGGAGGGAAGTGCGGAGCAGAGGAGCTGATACATCAACCGGAGGCGTGCTCCTGGGTGCCGTCATTGCGAGCGAAGCGAAGCAATCCAGGAGCAACTGCTCGGTGATTGCAGTTTTGCCCTGGATTGCTTCGTCGCTCCTTTTGGAAGTCGGCTATAGCCGACTTCGCATGACGCTCCTCGCAATGACGCCCCTGCGACACTCACTTCATCAACTCGTATGGCCCGCCCTTCTCCAGCGCGCGTTTGTACGCGGGCCGCGCATGGATGCGCTCGACGAAAGCCGCGAGTTTCGGACGTGCCTGACCGGAACCCGCACGTATCGCCGCAATCTCGCACGGAAAACTCATCTGGATGTCGGCGGCAGTGAATTCATTGCCGGCGAACCATTCGCGTTTGCCGAGCTCGCTTTCCATGAAATCGAGATTGGACGCGATCTGCCGATCGAGAAAGCCTTTGCGGACGCGTGCCGCGATGCCCTTCACTACCGGCTTGATAAAGAACGGCATCTTACGTGATTCCATCGTGTCGAAGATCAGTTTGATCAGGAACGGCGGCATCGCCGATCCCTCGGCATAGTGCAGCCAATAGGAGTAACGTAGAGCCTCGTCGCTGCCGGCAGGCGGCTTAAGCCGCCCTTGCCCATATGTGTCAACGAGATATTCGACG
The DNA here is from genome assembly GCA_034669525.1 of Methylobacteriaceae bacterium. Taxonomy (GTDB): domain Bacteria; phylum Pseudomonadota; class Alphaproteobacteria; order Rhizobiales; family Beijerinckiaceae; genus JAFASC01. Next base: position 21,239 of record JAXDNH010000201.1, read on the forward strand.
ATGGCACCGGACTCGGCGATGGTCTTGCCGTTATCCGTGATCACAGGCGATTTGCCGAGCGGATGCACAGCGCGCAATTCCGGCGGCGCCAGCATCGTCTTCTTGTCGCGCTGATAATGCTTGATCTCATAAGGGACGCCCAGCTCTTCGAGCAGCCAGAGAACGCGTTGCGAGCGGGAATTATTGAGGTGATGAACAATGATCATCGCACGCCCCTCCCCAGAGCGATTTAACCTTCGCGATCCTGCTCCGGCGTATCCCCGTCTTCGTCTTGATCGGCGCCACCGCTCGGGATGGCGTAGACGCCGCCGAGCCAGCGATTGAGATCGATGTCGGCGCAACGTTTGGAGCAGAAGGGACGATAATGATCGTCCGCCGGCTTTCCGCAAAGCGGACAGGAGGGACGGCGTGTAGCTTGCGGAGAGGACGAAGCTTCAGGCGGCATGCTTCCAGGAGAAATGGATGGGAAATCCCTCTCCTGCAAGCAACGCCATTGCCTCGTAAATCGGCAGGCCGACGACGGAGGAATAAGAGCCGACAAGCCGCACGACGAAGGCGCCTGCCAAGCCCTGGATGGCATATCCGCCGGCTTTGCCGCGCCATTCGCCGCTCGCGAGATAGGAGTCGATCTCCTGGCTCGACAGTCTTTTGAAACGCACCCGCGTCTCGACGATCCGCCGGCGCTCGCCTGTGCGCGGCGAGATCATGGTGAGGCCGGTATAGACGCGGTGCTGGCGCCCGGAGAGAAGCCGCAGACACTCCGCGGCCTCTTCACTGATTTCCGGTTTCGGCAGGATGCGGCGCCCGACGGCAACAACCGTGTCGGCAGACAAGAGGTAGGAGCCCGAAAGATCGGGCCGTGTATCGACAATCTTCAGCGCGTTCTTGGCTTTTTCGGCCGAGAGGCGCACGGCGAGCGAGCGCGGCAGCTCGTTTTTCAGCGGCGTCTCGTCGATGTCGGCGGGCATGAGGGCGTCGGGCTCGAGCCCAACCTGCTGCAGGAGCTGCAAACGCCGCGGCGACGCAGAGGCGAGGACAAGTTTTGGTCGCGGGGCGGTCGCGTCGCTCGTCACGCCGTCATTCCGTCGAAAAAGGGAGACTCACTTGAACCGGTAAGTGATGCGACCCTTGGTCAGGTCGTATGGCGTCATCTCGACCAGCACCTTGTCGCCGGTCAGGACGCGAATACGATTCTTGCGCATTTTACCGGCCGTGTGGGCAATGATTTCGTGTTCATTCTCGAGCGCTACGCGGAACGTCGCATTGGGCAGGAGTTCCGTGACGGTGCCGGGGAATTCCAGAAGTTCTTCTTTCGCCATCTCGATCCTTGATTGGCGCGCCTGCCGCCGGCGCGCCCAAATTCGCGCGGACCCTAGTCGAGAACCATGCGTTTGTGAACTGCCGGAAGGTTCGAAATGAGCGACCTCGAAGACCTCAACGCGAAAGCGGCACGCCTCTGGCTCGAATTCATGCAGGCGCAGGCGAAAGCTGCCGCCGCGGCTGCCAGGAAATTGCCCGAAGTCACGCGGTCCCTGGCAGAAGCCGGTGTGCCGCTCGCCGCGGAAGTGAACCGCTGGATGGAGGGCGCGCTTTTAGCGGCGGCGGTGTCCACGGAGGTGCGGCCGCAACAGGCCACGCACGAGGGCGAGGACGAGGACGAGGACGCGGCCCCGGCGCCTCCAGTCGTTGCCGTTCCCGAGCAAAAGTCCCGACCCGCACCGCTGCTCATGCGCGCCAATCATCGCCGGCTGAAAGCACCGAAATCCATGTCACGCCGGCGCGTGCGGCGCCCTTAGCTCCTGGCGGCCGGCACCGCTCCCGCGGCAAGATGTCTGCTGTATCGGTAAGCGCTGAACGGAATGAGCGCCAAATAAATGAAGGTGAGGATCGCGAGCATTTCCATTGGGTAGCTCGCCAGCATCAACACAACGAAAGCGACGGTAAAAAGAAGCAGGGCAAAATATTCGCGCGGCACCCGATCCGTGCTCTTGCCGGAATAATGCGGCACGCGGCTTGCCATGAGCAGGGCAATGATCAACACGAATGCGATCTGTAGGGGGACGTACTCGCCGGCCGCCGGCCAATCCAAAACCGAATAGTGCAAGTAAAGCGGCAACAAGACGACGCAGGCGCCACCGGGGGCCGGCATGCCGACGAAATAGCGCGCCTGCCATGCAGGCCGGCCGGGTTCATCCAGGCTGACGTTGAAACGCGCGAGCCTCAGCGCGCAAGCGATCGCGAAGATCATCGCCGCAAGCCAACCGAAGCCGCGATTTTGGTGCAAACTCCAGAGATAGAGGATCAATCCCGGCGCGACGCCGAAATCGACGAAATCGGCGAGCGAATCGAGTTCGGCGCCGAAGCGCGACGTACCCTTGAGGACGCGCGCGATGCGGCCGTCGAGTCCGTCGAGGATGGCCGCGGCAATAATAGCGAGAATGGCATTCTCGAACCGGCCTTCGATTGCGAAACGGATCGCAGTTAGTCCAAGCGCCAGCGCGAGCAGCGTGACGAGATTCGGCAGAAGGACGCGGAGCGGAATGCGGCGGAAACGTCGCCGGCGCAGCACAGGCGCAGGCGGTGCGCCATCGACGAACTCCTGTTCCGCATCGGAGTCGTAGCCATCCATTCAGGCGACTCTGAAGGCGAGCGGCGTATTCGGCGTGCCAATCTCGGCAAGGATCGTCTCGCCTGCCGTGGCCTTGCTGCCGAGTGTGACAAGCACGCTCGCCTCCTCCGGCATGTAGACATCGACGCGCGAACCGAAGCGGATGAGGCCAATGCGCTCGCCGGCAATGATCGTCTCGCCTTCGTGCACGAACGGCACGATGCGGCGCGCGACGAGACCCGCGATCTGCACGATCCCGTAAGTGCCGCTCGGCGCCTCAATCAAGAGCGAGTTGCGCTCGTTGTCGTCGCTGGCCTTGTCGAGATCGGCATTGATGAACAGACCGGGCTTGTAGGCGATGCGGCGGATGAGCCCGGCGACCGGCGAGCGGTTCACGTGGCAGTCGAAGACCGACATGAAGACGGACACGCGCTGGCGCGGTTCGCTGCCAAGGCCGAGCTCCGGCGGCGGCGTGAAATGGCCGACCGAGCTCACATAGCCGTCGGCGGGCGAGACGATCAGCCCGTCGCGCAGCGGGGTGACCCGCGGCGGATCGCGAAAAAAGTAAGCGCACCAGCAGGTTAGGATCGCGCCGAGCCAGCCGAGCGGGCTCCAAAGCCAGCCCAGGAATATCGCTAAAACGGCAAAGATCGCAATGAAAATGTAGCCCTCGGGGTGGATGGGCACGATCTGCTTGCGGACGGACTGAAAGATCGACATCGAAAATTCCGCGGGACCTCCTGGCTTCGCCGCGGTTCTTCGCACCAAAATCCGGGGAAGTCACGAGACGGCGGCTCGGCCCTCTGCCGTGCGCGGCCAGGCACCCCGCAGCTTCCAGGCGAGCGGCAGCGTGAGCAGCACCACGCATGCAATAACGGCCATCATCGAAGGCACGCCCATCGCGTCGCTGAACAAGCCGTAGATCAGGGGCGACACCGCGCCCGATCCGATCGTGCCGGTATAGAAGATCGCGAAGGACCGCCGGCGCTCTGCGGGATCGACCAGTTCCGGAACGCTGCCGTAAAGCACCGACGAGGTGCCGTTGAGCATGATGCCGAGGATCGGCAGGAGCAGGAAAGCCGGGACGAGGGTCAGCGGTATCAGGAGCAGTATGCACGCGGCGGTCAGCCCCTCGGTGAGGAACACGGTCGCGATCGTGCCAAACCGCGCGCCGAGATGACCGCAGACGAATTTGCCGAGTGCGCCGCCAGCAAAGACGAGCGTCAACGCGAAGCCGATGCTCTGCACACTCGCGCCTTTCTGCTGCAGCAGGAATGGCAGGAAGGTGAGAAAGCCCATCCGCGTTGCGCTGTCGATGACGGCGATCGACAGTAGCGTGAAAAAGTTTACGCGCGAGGGAATCGCGGTGGTCGATGCGATATTCGCCTTCGAGTCATTCGCCGTCGCGTAATGTGCGGCGTGATGCGCTGTCGGCGCGAGTGCGATGAAAATCGCAATCGCAGCCAAGAGGCCGAAGCAGCCGACGCTCAGCGCCGCAGCGCGCCAAGACAGAACCAACAGAAGCAGCGCGACTGCTGCAGGAAAAATCATCTTGCCGATGTCACCGGCGAAATTGTACGTGCCGATCGCCTTGCGCGACGCGGTGCCGTGATAGGTCTCGGCGACAAGATCGGCGGAGATCGGATGCTGCGTGGAAAGTCCGAGGCCGAGCACGGCCAACGCGACAACAAGGGCGGTGAAACCATTACCGATGCCGGCAAGTAGGAAACCGCACGCCGCGAGCGCCGTGCCGCACACGAGGATCGCACGGTTGCCGAAGCGGCCGGCAAGCTGTCCCGAAGGCACCTGGAATGCGGCCATCGCACCCGCATAGATGGAACGCAGCAATCCCGTCTGCGCATAGGCGAGCGCGAACTCCGCCTGAAATAGCGGCAGCAGGACGTACATGAGATCGGTGAAGCCGTCATGCAGCGCATGCGCGGCATAGGCGACATAGGCCGGGCGCTGGTCGGCCGGTGTTTGCAGGGTAGCAGTCATCACTTCTGGCGCATCTTCTAGATGGAATGTCCCGCGATGTCATGAAAGAATGCGACTCGACCAGACGAGACTCGAGATGAACAGACGAGAGTTTCTGGGGAGTGCTGCAGCGCTGATTCCCGCCATGACAACCAGGGCGGCGGCGCAGGCGGTCCTTCCGTTCTCGCGCGCGCGCCCAGGCGATGCCGTATGGCCGCCGGGAGAGCGCTGGGCCGAGCTCAACCGCGATGTCGGCGGGCAACTCATCAAAGTGCAGTCGCCGCTCGCGGTCTGCGCCGATGATCCACAAAGCATCGCGTGCGCCGATGTCTTCAAGCTGCTCAAAAACCCGTACGCGGTCGGCGATGATGTCGCGCTCACCGAAAATCTCGGCTGGGTCGACGCATGGATTTCGCGTCCAAGCACATATGCCGTTGTCGCGCGCAACACGCAGGACGTCGTTGCCGCAGTGAATTTCGCGCGCGAGCATAATCTGCGATTGGCCGTGAAAGGCGGCGGCCACAGCTATCAAGGCACGTCCAACGCGGCGGACTCGCTGCTCGTTTGGACTCGCCGGATGAACGCCATCACGCTGCACGACGCGTTCGTCGCGGATGGGTGCGCGGCAAGTCCGCAGCCCGCCGTCACGATCGAAGCCGGCGCGCTGTGGGGTCATGCGTACGACGCCGTGTCGGTGAAGGCCGGCCGCTATGTACAAGGCGGCGGGTGCCTCACCGTCGGTGTCGCCGGTTTGGTACAGGGCGGCGGTTTCGGCAGCTTTTCCAAAAACTATGGCATGGCCGCGGCGAGCCTCCTGCAAGGCGAGATCGTCACCGCCGACGGCGTCGTGCACATCGCGAATGCGTGCGGCAACCCGGATCTCTTCTGGGCGATCAAAGGAGGGGGCGGCGGCA
>JAXDNH010000202.1:0-2811 GCA_034669525.1 Methylobacteriaceae bacterium
TACGCGGCGCGCTCATCCGGCGTCGCTTCAACATGGCGGAGGATCGACAGCGAGATAACCTTGTCGGCCGTTTCCAACGAAATGCCGCGCACGCCCATCGACGTACGGCCCTGGAAGACACGCACCTCCGTCACAGGGAAGCGGATGCATTGACCGGCGGCGCTCGTGAGCAACACATCGTCGTTTTCGGTGCAGATTTGCACGTCGACGATCGCCTCGCCTTCATCGAGGCGCATCGCAATGATGCCGGAGCGGCGCACATCGGCAAAATCGGAGAGCTTGTTGCGACGCACGGTGCCGCGCGTGGTTGCAAACATCACGTCAAGCGTCTTCCACTGCGCCTCGTCTTCCGGCAGCGGCATGATTGTCGTGATGCGCTCGCCTTCGCTTAAGGGCAGGATGTTGTGCAGGAACTTGCCGCGCGCTTGCGGCGCCGACAGCGGCAGGCGCCAGACCTTTTCCTTGTAGACCTGGCCCTTAGACGAGAAGAACAGGACGGGCGTGTGCGTCGAGGCAACGAAGAGGCGCGAGACGAAATCCTCTTCCTTCGTCTGCATGCCGGAGCGGCCTTTGCCGCCGCGCCGCTGCGCGCGATAGGCGGAGAGCGGCACGCGCTTGATGTAGCCTTCGTGGCTCACCGTGACGACCATGTCCTCGCGCTGGATGAGATCCTCGTCTTCGACCTCGTCCTCCAGATCGAGAATGACCGTCCGCCGCGGCGTCGCATGCGCGGCTTTGACCGCGAGCATCTCGTCTTTAATGATGCCGAAGAGCCGCGCGCGCGAGCGCAGGATGTCGAGGTAATCGGCGATCTCCGCGGCAAGTTTGTTCAGCGCTTCGGCGATCTCGTCGCGGCCAAGGGCGGTCAGGCGTTGCAGACGCAGATCGAGGATCGCGCGGGCCTGTGTTTCCGACAGACGTATCTCACCGTTCTCGTCGAGGGCGTGGCGGGGATCCGCGATCAGTGCGATCAGCGGCGCCATGTCGCGCGCCGGCCACGAGCGTTCCATCAGCGCGGAACGCGCCGCAGCCGCATCTGGAGAGGTGCGGATCAGGCGGATCACCTCGTCGATATTGGCGACGGCGATCGCAAGACCTACCTGGACATGCGCGCTGTCACGCGCCTTGTTGAGCCGGAATTTGGTGCGGCGCGTGACGACTTCCTCGCGGAAGTCGATGAAGGCGCGTAAAATGTCCTTGAGCGTCAGAACTTCGGGCCGGCCGCCGTTCAGCGCGATCATGTTGGCGCCGAAGCTCGATTGCAGTGCCGTATGACGCCACAACTGATTCAAGACGACATCGGCCACCGCATCGCGGCGCAGCTCGAAGACGACGCGGATGCCTTCGCGGTTAGATTCGTCGCGAAGATCGGAGACGCCCTCGATCTTCTTCTCGCGGATCAATTCCGCGATGCGCTCGACCATGTGCGCCTTGTTCACCTGAAACGGAATCTCTGAAACGATCAGCGCTTCCCGATCCTTGCGGATCTGCTCGACCTCGATTTTCGAGCGCATGATGATCGAGCCGCGCCCGAGCGCATAAGCGGAGCGGATGCCGCCGCGGCCAAGGATCGCGCCGCCGGTCGGGAAGTCCGGCCCTGGCACGATCTCCATCAACTCCGCGATCGTCATGTCGGGGCGATCGATCATCGCGATCACGGCATCGATCACCTCCCCCAAATTGTGCGGCGGGATGTTCGTCGCCATGCCGACGGCAATGCCGCCGCCGCCATTGACGAGCAGGTTCGGAAACCGTGCCGGCAGCACCGACGGCTCGGTGAACTCGGCCGAATAGTTCGTAGTGAAGTCGACCGTCCCCTCGTCGAGATCGTCGAGCAGCGCGAGCGCTGCCTTGTCGAGACGCGATTCCGTGTAGCGGTCGGCCGCCGGCGGATCGCCGTCGAGCGAGCCGAAATTGCCCTGCCCGTCGATCAGCGGCAGCCGCATCGAGAAGGGCTGCGCCATGCGCACGAGCGCGTCGTAGATCGCCAGATTGCCGTGCGGATGGTATTTGCCCATCGTGTCGCCGACGATGCGCGCCGACTTTTTGTAGGGCTTATCCGGCGTAAAGCCGTTCTCGTACATCGTGTAGAGGATGCGCCGGTGCACGGGTTTCAAGCCATCGCGCACGTCCGGCAGCGCGCGGCTCACGATCACACTCATGGCGTAATCGAGGTAGCTGCGCTTCATCTCATCGGTGATCGAAACTGGGCGTATGTCGGAGCCGGGTTCGGCCGGTCCTTTGTCGTTGATATCAGCCAATTTTTCGGGGTCCTGAGCGGCGCGGAGGATCAGCTCCGATATAGGTGATTCCGCCCTCGAACGCCACCGTGCAAGCGCCGTCCAGAGGCCTCAAAACACAGCGGAATCCTTGCGAATGCCGCGATCAATGCGCACATGAGCGATGTGCCAGGCCGAAGCGGCCGGCAGACCAAATCACCTCGATCCATGATCAAAATTCTGCTCGCGACCAGCCTCTCCTTCCTTGTGCTGATTGCGGTGCCGGTCGCGCTCAGCGCCGCGCGCTATTGGGAGACCGCGCACTCCGAGTGGTGGTCAGCAGATCGCTCGATTTCGGGCCTGTTGCCGCCTGCCCGCGCCCGCTCTGACTCCCTGGTCCGCGTCTATTCGGCGCGAACGGTGCGCTGGTAAGGCATTTTCGCCATCCACACCTGGATCGTGCTGAAGCAGGGCAACGGGCCCTACGAGCGCTACGATCTGACCGCCTGGGGCGATCCGATCCGCGTCAACGGCTTCATTCCCGACGGGCGCTGGTTCGGACAGGTGCCGAGCGTCATCTATGCTGCGGACG
>JAXDNH010000203.1:0-15803 GCA_034669525.1 Methylobacteriaceae bacterium
CCAAACGGGGCGACACACGGCGCGATCCATGCAGCAGCGGCAATTTCGGGACTTATTCAAGGTCCGTTCTGCTCAGGCCAAAGGCTCGCTTCCCGCGCGGCTCGGCATCTTTATCGTTTTCATTTGCCTGGCGATCGCCGGGTTTGAGACGTGGCAGGACTATCGCGACCATGAACGCGAACTCGTAAAGATCGAAGCGACAAACGCGAACCTCGCACAGTCGGTCCTGCAGCATGCCGAGGACACGATTGAAATTGCCGATACGGCACTGATCGGATTGCAGGAACGATTGCAGATCGATGGCATGTCGCCGGCTGCGCTCGCGCGACTGAACCAGCTGCTTGCCCGCGAAGTGAAATCCCTGCCGCGCCTCAAGAACATTTTCGTCTACGGCGAAGACGGGCGCTGGCTGGCGAGCTCGGTCCCAGACTTTTCCCCTGATCTTAACAACAGCGACCGCGAATATTTCCGGCGGTTGAAAACATCGCCCGCCAGCGAACCATACGTCGGCTTTCCGGTGCACAGCCGATCGACAGGCGAATGGATCATTCCTATCGCACGCGCATTGCGGAATGCCGACGGCAGTTTCGCCGGCGTCATCAACGCCACGGTCGATGTCTCCTATTTTGTCGATTTTTATCAGCGCTTCGAGGTCGGTGAGCTTGGATCGATTGTGTTGCTGCGCCGCGACGGAATGATCCTGGCGCGACGGCCCTTCAAGGACGACGATATCGGCCGCAACATGTCTGGCAGCCTGCTGTTCACGGAGCAGCTGCCGAAAACCAGCGACGGAAACTACCGCGCCGTGTCGCCCGTCGACAATGTCGATCGACTGATCGGCTATCGCGCAAGCAGGCGCTTTCCCATCGTTACATTCGGCGCGGTCGCAACCGGCGAGGCGCTTGCCCGTTGGCACAGCGATGCGATCGCAGACGCGATCATCGTCTCCATCATCGTGGCGACGATCGGACTTCTCGGATTCTTCCTTGTCAAGGAACTAAACAATCGCGCAAAGGCGAGAGCTGCCCTCGCCGAGAGCGAAGCCAATTTCCGGCTCTTGGCCGAATATTCAAGCGACATGGTGAGCCGTATCGGGCGCGATCACGTTTGCCGCTATGTCTCACCGGCCTGCATCCGTCTCCTCGGCTACACGCCGGAGGAGTTGACGGGTCGCTCTGCGCTCGACCAGACGAGCCCGGAATACCGGGAGGACGTCGAACAGGCAGTTAATCGGCTGTGGTCCCGCAAGGCGCAGGAAATCGTCCTGACCTATCAATCCACCAAAAAGGACGGCAGCAAAATCTGGCTTGAATCCTCACTGCGTATGGCGCGTGACGCGTCCGCACAGCCGGACGGGATTGTGGTGGTGACGCGCGACATCACCGAGCGCAAGAAACTCGAGGGGCAGCTCCGCGAATTGTCCCGCACTGACTGGCTGACGGGCATACCCAATCGACGTGCGTTCGATGATGCCCTGTCGGTTGAGTGGCGGCGCGCAATGCGCGAGGGTGGCGCATCGCTTTCGCTTTTCCTGATCGACATCGATCACTTCAAGAAGTTCAACGACGAATATGGCCATCCGGCCGGAGACGAATGCCTTCGGCTCGTCGCCGGCGCCCTCGCTGCGACGGTGCAGCGTCCGGGAGATTTTGCGGCGCGGTTCGGCGGCGAGGAATTCGCACTTGTGCTGCCGAACACCGATGCGAAGGGAGCGAAGATCATCGCCGAACGGGTGCGGGAAGCGGTGGCAGCGCTCGAAATTCCGCATGCGGGGAATCCGTCGGGGCAAGCCATTACGATCAGTCTCGGCATCGCCACCATGCGATCCTCCGGCTCGGGCAAGGAGAAGCCGGATGCCGGAATTCTCGTCATGGCGGCGGATAGCGCCCTCTATGAAGCGAAACGCCGTGGACGAGACTGCGTTCATGCAGCGCCCCCACTCGTGTCGGTCGCGAGCACGTGGGAGAACGCCTCGGCTGCGCAGTCGGCGTGATCAGCCGTGCGGGTGCAGAACTCCGTCAAGGATACGCCGGCACTCGCTCAAATCTTCGAGCACCGATTCCAAGGCATGGCGGTCAATCTGCCGGCGCGGGGGAGGTGATGCAGGATCATGGTCCGGCCGCGAACCGTTGGAACCATTATGCAATTCCACGCCGTTCGAGGCGCGGAGCAGTTCATCGGCGGAGTCGATCCGATCTTCGCTTGCCTGCGCTTCTCCTGATGCACCCGCCTCGCTGTCAGCCAAAGATGGTGCGGGGACGGCCCCGGCCGTGATCGCCTTCGCGCCTTTCTCCCGGAGCAGGCGCTGCACGCCGCGGATGGTGAAGCCCTCGTCATACAGCAGTCGCCGGATGGCTGTGATCAGCTGCACGTCTTCAGGCCGGTAATAGCGCCGCCCGCCGGCGCGCTTCAGCGGCTTGATCTGACTGAAGCGCGTCTCCCAGAAGCGCAGCACATGCTGCGGCAGATCGAGGGTTTCCGCGACCTCCGTGATCGTCCGAAAGGCTTCAGAGCTTTTGTCCATCGCGGCGCCGACTCACTTGATCGGCGAATCTAGCGCGCTTTGGCCGAGGAAATCACCCGCCGCCGGGATCGGTTTCCACCTCTCCGTGATCGGTTTTCGTCAGGGAGCCGGTCCCAGGCGTGGCGTCGGGATTAGTGAGATGGGCCTCGGCGTGAGGTCCGGCGGGCGGCATTGCCGGGGCCGCCGGCTTCGCGCTAGGGGCTTCTTGCCGCCCGCTGCCCGTGCCGGAACCCACCTTTTTCGGTTCGCGCGATTTGCTTGTCATCGAACGCTCCCCTTTTGCATCTCAGGCTGGCAAATAAGGGAGCGATCGTAATTGGCGAGGAGGTCGGCTGGATCGCGGAAAATCTGCGCCGCGCCGGCCTTGCGCAGATCAGCCTCCGCGAAGCCGCCGCAGAGGACGCCAACCGTCTTCATGCCGGCTTTGCCGGCGGCTTCGGCATCGTAGGGAGAGTCTCCCACCACAATCGCGCAGCGAGGCGGAAGCTTCAGTCGGCGAAGCGCGGCTTTGAAAATGTCGGGGTGAGGCTTCGAGCGCTCGGCATCGTCCGAGCTTGTTTCCTCATCGACGAGATCGACGATGTCCGCGGCCTTTTTGTACGCCATCAGTTCATCGCCCTTGGCGGAGGAGGCAAGTGCGATGCGCTTGCCCTCGCTAAGAATGCGCTCGAACAGATCGCGCACCTTCAGAAATCCGCGCACATGCGGCAGGTACTCGCGTTTGAACAGCTCTTTGCGATAATTCTCGATTTCCTTGCCGCGCCGTTCCACCTCCTCCTTTGGCAGAAAAACCGGCATCAACTGATCGCCGCCTTTGCCGATCTGCGAACGGATGGCTGCCAAATCGATGTTGCGGCCGAAATGCGCGAACGTCCGTTGCCATGCCGCGGCGTGCTCGTCGACTGTGTCGACCAGCGTGCCGTCAACATCAAAAATCGCTGCTTCGATCATGGGTGCTTTCCGCCGAACGGTAAGCGAATGAGCGAAGGCGCAGGAGGTTCCCGCGAAGGCACTAGCCAGGAACTAAGGCGGCCGACCTGTATTCTCTCATTTCGACGTATCTCAGCGGGAGAATGCGAGCCGATGATTGTCGACGCGCACTACATGCGCTCATCCGCCGCGCTCGGTTGCTGATATGATGGCACGTGCGCAGGCCAGAGCGCCGGTTCCCGCAAGGGCCCGCATCATCCCCGCGGAACCCGCGGGGCGGCTCGTCGCAGAGCTGCTCGAGGTTTTGGAGCAACGCCGCGAGAGACCGCTTGTACACATCGCGGCAGACGGCCGCCGCGCGGACCTGCTGTTTGCCATTGCGCAGGCCTTCGCGCCGGATCTGCGTATCGCGCTTCTGCCGGCCTGGGACTGCCTGCCCTATGACCTGGTCTCGCCCTCGCGCTCGGCCATGGGACGGCGCGCCGGCGTGTTGCGCTGGCTGACCGACAAAGCGGCCCTGCCGGATATTCTGTTCGCGACGCCCGCCGCGCTCATCCAGCGCGTTCCGCCGGCAGATACATGGGCCGATGCCCATGTGGAATTCCACGTTGGCGATTCGATCGATGCGGATGCGATGTCATCGGCCCTGCAACGCATCGGCTATGTCGCAGACGAACTCGCCGATGCCCCGGGCGAGTTCGCGATCCGCGGGCGCGTGATCGATCTTTTTCCGGCCGCGGCGCCGCGTCCCTGCCGCATCGAATACGACGAGGGGGTTGTCACCGCAATCCGCTCTTACGATCCGGCGACGCAGCGCTCTGTCGTCGACACCGATCTCCTGATTGTTGATGCGGCGTCGGAAATCATTCCTTGTTCCTTGAACGACGATCCAAGCATCGCAGGCCGGGAGCATCATCTGTCGCAATATTATTCCCAGCTCGAAACGGTCTTCGATTATGTTCCCAACGCTGGCTTTATCATCGAAGCACCGGCGCAAGCGCGCCTGTGCTCATTGCTCGAACAAATTGCTGAGGCTTCGACGAGCCGCAGTGAGCGGCGGTCAGGCATCGCAGCGCGTCGCGCGCCGGCACCGCCGGAAAAGCTTTATCTCACCCGCGCAGAATGGGACCGCGCCATTTCGCGCCACCTGATGGCGAGAGCGGCGCAGGGCGAAGAGGAAGCGCGCGTGCCGCGTTTCGCGCACGAGCGCAATCCGCAGCGCGCGCTTTCGGCTTACCTGAAAGAGCGCGCGGCCGCAGGTGATTCAATCGTGCTTACCGCACCCACGGAGCGCGATCTGCGAACGCTGGCACGCATCGCGGAGCGCACGCTCGGCAAGGAGCCTAAAAAAATATCGGATTGGCGAGCGGCCGCCGCCGAGAAACGTGGAAGATCGCTTACACTTACCGCGCCTGTCGAGGCCGGCTTCAGTCTTTCATCTCAGCACATCACCGCGATTGCCGCGCCCGATCTGATCGGTAGCCGCGCACGGCACAGCGCCGAACAATCGGCGGCGTTTACAGCGCTCGGACGCACCCAGCTTCATATCGGCGACACTATCGTGCACATCGATCACGGCATGGCGGCGCTCGAGGGTCTTGAGCAGATCAACACCGATGCAGAAAGTGCAGGCGAAGCCGTGCGGCTCCGCTATGCCGACGATGCGAAGCTGCTCGTGCCGATCGATGATATCGGAAAAATCTGGCTCTACGGCTCTGATGCGGATGCGGTGACGCTCGATCGTCTCGAGGGCGAGACGTGGTCGAAGCGCCGCGTCAAGGTCGAGGAACAGATCGCGGCGAGTGCGGCCCGCATGGTCGAGATCGCCGCTGCGCGCGACAACAATCAGGCGCCGAAGCTCAGGCCGCCATCGCGCGATTACGAGCGCTTTGTTGAGCGCTTTCCCTATATCCTTACTGCCGATCAGGAGGCCGCGGTCGACGCGACCCTCATCGACCTCGCATCGGGACGTGCGATGGATCGCCTCATCTGCGGCGATGTCGGGTTCGGCAAGACCGAAGTGGCGTTGCGTGCGGCCGCCGCAGCAATCTTTTCCGGCAAACAGGTCGCAGTGATCGCGCCGACGACGCTGCTCGTGCGTCAGCACATCGAGAATTTCCGCCGCCGCTTTGCCGGTCTTGACCTCCAGATCGCGCATCTCTCGCGTCTGGTGACGGGCATAGAAGCGCGCAAAGTGAAGGAGGGACTCGCGAGCGGCGCGATCAGGCTGGTCATCGGCACACACGCGCTCGCTGCAAAAGGTGTGCGCTTCCCCGACCTCGGGCTCCTTGTAATTGACGAGGAACAGAAGTTCGGCGCGAAACAGAAAGCCACGTTGCGAGCAGCTGCAAAAGGCGCGCATGTGCTTAGTCTGACAGCAACGCCGATCCCTCGCACGCTGCAATTGGCGCTCGTCGGTTTGCAGGATTTGAGCGTGATCGCGACACCACCTTACCTGCGGCAACCCACGCGCACGATCGTCGCCGGATTCGAAAACGGCGTGCTGCGTGATGCGCTTCTGCGGGAACGCGCGCGCGGTGGACAAAGCCTGTGTGTTTGTCCGCGCATCGAAGACATCGAGCCCATGCGCGCGCGTCTTGCTGCGATTGCGCCGGATCTCGTGATCCTCGTTGCGCACGGCAAGATGCCGGCGAGCGAAATGGACGCCATTATCGTCGACTTTGCCGACGGGAACGGTGATGTCCTGCTTGCAACTAATATCATCGAAAGCGGCCTCGATCTGCCGAATGCCAACACGATTTGCGTCTGGCGGCCCGATCGCTTCGGCTTGGCCCAATTGCATCAGCTGCGTGGCCGGGTTGGACGCGGGCGCCGCCGCGGCACGGCGTACCTCCTGACTGATCCGGATGAGAAGCTTTCCACGGCCACGCAGAAGCGTTTGCGCACTCTTGAGACGCTCGATCGGCTCGGCGCGGGATTTGCGATTAGCGCACGGGACCTTGATTTGCGCGGGGCAGGGGATTTACTCGGCGAGGAACAGGCGGGACACGTGAAGCCGATTGGGCTCGGGCTTTATCAGCATCTGCTCGAACACGCGCTCAAAAGCGCGCGCGGCGAGTCGATCGAGGAAGACTGGTCGCCCGACCTTCGGCTCGGATTCTCAGGCGCCTTTCCGGGGGACTACGTTCCAGAAGAGGAGGTGCGCCTTAATCTTTACGCGCGTTTGGGGGAACTTACGAGGGAAGAGGAGATCTCCGACTTTGAAGATGAAATCGCCGATCGCTTTGGTCCGTTGCCACAAAGCGTCACCCGGCTATTTGAACTGGCGCTGTTGAAATGCCGCTGCCGCGCGCTCGGAATTGCGCGCATTGATGGCGGGCCGCAGGCGATCGCGGCGACCCTTCGACCCGATTGTCCGGTGAAAGAAACGCTCGCGAACCGACCCGACGACGATCTGGAATGGCGCGGCGAGCGCCTGATTTACACGCGCGGCAGCGAAAATGCCGACGAACGTTTATCCCTCGCGGCGGCGTTCCTGAATCGCTTGGAGCTGGAGTAGGCCGTCGGTCACGCCGAAAGCCGTGCTGGCTCCGCGCTGGCGAAGGCCCGCACAAGCTGGTTTGCCGTTGCTTCGAGCAGCCTCCGCAGCTCTTCGAGTTCGCTTGGCTGTGGAATCGCACGCGAATTGCGTGCCGCGCTTTCGATGCTCGCAAGCCGCGCCGCAAGTCTTCCCACGCCCATATTGAGGCTCATCGACTTCAGACTGTGCGCCGCTGCAGCGACGCCGATATCCTCGCGGCGTTCCGCTGCCGCGCGCAAATCCGCAAGCACGCGCGGGGCGTGGCTCTGGTATAGGGTGAGAATCCTGTCGATAAAATCGCGCCGTCCCGATTGTGCCGTCCGTATGAGGTGCTCGATCGTCTCGGGATCAAGCAGCGCCGTTTCGTCCTGCGCCTGCGGCGCCCGTTCATCGGCCTTCGCGGATTCGGCCACATCGGCTGTCTCCTCCACGGCACTCGGCACGAGAAACGAGCCGATACATTCGGCAAGCTTTTTGATAGTGAAAGGTTTGTGCAGGACCGCATCCATTCCGGCCTCGCGCCAGGCGTCGGCGCCGGCGCCCGCCACGTGCGCCGTCAGCGCGATGATCGGCGTGGGCTTTATCTGATTGTCCCTCTCGTGGCAGCGAATGCGCCGTGCAGACTCGAAGCCGTCGAGCTCGGGCATGCCGCCATCCATCAGGATGATATCGAATCTGGTCTCGATGGCGGCATTCAACGCGGCCAAACCGTCGCCGACGACCTGCACGCGATGGATGCCGAGCCGCTTCAGCGCCTCGCACGCGACCTCCTGGTTCACCTCGCTGTCGTCAGCAACGAGAACATGAGCGGCGGAGAATTGCGGGAGCTTTTCGCGCTGCGCTGAACCTTGCGCACGTTCCGCATCGAGGCGCTCACCTTTGCTGAGCCGATCCAGCATCGGGCGCAACTCGTTCTGCACGAGCGGGCGGCGCAGCACGCCATCTGCGAGCGCGTTTTTGCGTTCCTGGAGAGCCGCGTCGCCGATCGGCGCAAGCGCGATGATGCGGGAGGCACCCGGCGGTCTGCGGCCGAATTGAACGAGGTCTGCAATGTCGGCGAAGAGACATGCTGGATTGCTCAGCCCGTTCGAAACTTCAGCGAATGTCTGCACGCGCACATCATAGCCGCGCAATGTCAGTTCCTGCGCCAGCACTGCGCGCGTTGCCTCTCCGGTGAGCGCTATCACGGCCGCTTTGGCATCGGACGGCGCCGCGACATACTCTGCGGAAACAGACTGTCCGCTCGCGTCCGGCAGATCGAACCAGAATGTCGAGCCTTGTCCCTCGACACTATCGACGCCGATTCTGCCATGCATCGCCTCGACCAGTTTCCTGCAGATGGAGAGACCAAGGCCGGTCCCGCCGAAGCGGCGCGTGGTCGAACTGTCGGCTTGGGAAAACGCCTGGAAGAGCTCGCCCTGTTTCTGGAGCGGAATGCCGATGCCGGAATCTTCGACGCTGAAGCGCAGTCCATTCCCGTTGCGCGCGAAGCGGATCAGGACGGATCCTTCCGCCGTGAATTTCAGCGCATTGTTGACGAGATTGCCGAGGATTTGGCTGAGCCGCACCGGATCCCCTTCGATGCGGGCCGGCACATTGGGTTCGATCAACGCGGCAAAATCCAGGTTCTTCGTCTTGGCTTTTTCACCGAACAAGCTGACGGTGGTGTCGATGAGCTCGGGGACGTCGATTTCAATCGTCTCCAGATCGATCTTCCCTGCTTCCACCTTAGAGAAATCGAGGATGTCATTGATCACCGCGAGCAGGCTTTGGCCCGAGCGGGCGATCACCTCGGCATAACGCTTCTGCCGCTCGGGAAGATCGGCGGCAGCCAACAATTCGGCCATGACTAGCATGCCGTTCATGGGCGTGCGAATTTCGTGGCTCATGACCGCCAGAAATTCCGATTTGGCGGCGTTCGCGGACTCGGCAACCTGTTTCGCTTCGCTGAGATCGCGGGTACGCTCGGCGACTTCGCTCTCCAAATGCTCCATGTGCTGTGCAAGTTTGCTATCGCGCACGCGTATTTCGCCCATCATGCCGTTGAAGGCAGAGGCTAGTACCCCGAACTCGTCGTCGCTCTGCAAGGCGACGGAACGGTCATACTCATGCGTGGTCCGAATGCTGGACATCGCTCGCGTGAGGTCGGCAAGCGGGCGCGTGATCGACCTTTGCAGGCGGATCGACAGCCCAAGGCCGATGACGATCGTCAAACCGGCGCCGATCATGTTAGTCAAGACGAACTGACGGAAGCGCGAGAAAAGATCGCTCGTGTCGCTGATCACAGTCAGCGTGGCCACACGCTCGCTCGCATTGACGACCGGCACCGAGACCGCCACCGTGCGCCCCGACAAAAGCTGCAACAGCAATGGAACGTCGAATTGGGTTGCATGGTCGAGGCGAACCTCATCAGACAGCCGTATCGCCTCGCCGAGACTTGCAATCGGCCTTCCTTGTGGATCGGCGAGATCGGCGAAGAGCACGCCGGGCACGCGGCCAACGGCGCGCAATGCCTGCAGAGCCGCTTGCGTGTCGTGCGTGTGCGCGGCCTGCGATGTGGCGCTGGCCAGAATGCCCGCTTGCGCGAGCAATGCTTCCCGCTTTTCCGAGGCGTAACGCTGCAATTCCTGCCAGAGACCCAGCGCCGTTCCGACAAGCAGCGCAACCCCGACCGAGATCAGGACGAGGCTCATGAGTTTGGCGCTGATCGATCCGCGCAGCCGCATCCGGCAACGATCGCACCAAGTTGTATGCAGCCGATTAATGCCTGCTGATTGCCGAGGCGGCCCTAGAAGGCTTGCTTAACCCCCGCATGGCATCCTGCGCTGTCGCGTCCGTCGAAAATCGGGAAAGTGCATGTTCAGTCGGGAGCAGCTGGTCGGCGCCCTTGAAAGGGATGAACTCTTTCTTGCCTATCAGCCGCAAATGCTGCCTGACGGCGCGACCATGGCAGGGGTCGAGGCCCTCGTGCGCTGGCAACACCCGGTGCGCGGCCCGATCGGCCCCACCGATTTCCTGAGCGCTGTCGAAGCGCATGGTCTGTCCGACGAACTCGGCACATGGGTGCTGAAGCGCGCCTGCCATGAGGCCCTGCGATGGCCGAGTCTCACGCTCAGCGTCAATGTCTCTCCGACGCAGTTTCAAAAGGGCCGCTTCGTCGAGCGGCTCGTCGATTGCGTTCGTGAAACCGGATTTCCGCTTACGCGTCTGGAGCTGGAGATCGTCGAGACTGCGTTCTTTGCCGATCCTGCCTCGGCGGAGGCGCAGCTGCGGCATTTGCGCAGTTTTGGCCTTGGACTCGCGCTCGACGATTTCGGGATCGGTTATTCGAGCCTCTCCTATTTGCGTCGGATGCCGTTCACAAAGCTGAAGATCGACAAGTCGTTCATTGACGATGTGACGATGATGCATTCCGCTGCGATAGTGCATGCGGTGATCGCACTCGGACGCGCACTCGGACTTAAAATCACCGCCGAGGGTGTGGCAACGGCGGAGCAGCAGAAATTTCTGCGCATCGCCGGATGTCACTATCTGCAGGGCTATCTCTTCTCGAAACCGGTGCCGCCGGCCGACATCGACGCGATGCTGGCTGCAACACCATCGCCGATGGTGCGCAGCGCCTGATCCTCGCTCATTCGCCGGACTCGTGAATGCCTGGCAGCGGGTCGTGTCTGGCGCCGCCAGCTCCGTATCCACCGTGCGCAGCGTTTTCGTTCGCACCAACGCTCACAGATCGGGTGCGATGTGCCTCGCGGTGAGGACACCGAAAACAAGGCCCCCGATTGCGCAGATAAGAAGGGTCGTCGCCATCTCCGAAGTGTGAGATGGTATGGTTAATGGAGCGTGAAGAGGCTTCTCGGCAGGACCGCCGCGGTGCCATACGCTGCACACCTGACGCTTGTCGCCGCGCCCGGTAAATACTCGACGGCGAAGCGTCCCTAGCCGTCGATGAGCCCGCGCCCGCCATGTGCCGGGTTTTTCCCTACTTCATGGGGTAGCCGCCCGGGGTTAAGCGGTCAAAGCTACGAGCGCGCTCTCTGCTCCAAGTTCCTGCTTCGCCCTGCTTAGCCGATCGGCGCGTAAGACGTAGCTTAGCTGGTAGCTCATCAGCCGCCAGTTCACCGGCTTGGTCACGAAGGACGTCGCGCCGGCTTCGTAGGCGAGATCGATCGAGTTCATGTCGTCACGCCCGGTGACCACAACGATCGGCAAATCGCAGTGACGAGGGTCGGCGCGAAGTCGTTTGATCATCTCCAGCCCGCCCATGCCCGGCATTTCGAGATCGATCAGGGCAATGTCGAAGTCGCCTTTGTTGAGGCAGGCCAATCCTTCTTCGGCGCTTCCCGCGACTTCAACGGAAGCGCTCGGCGTCGTCAGATGAACGCGGGCGAATTCCCGAAGGATCGGATCGTCGTCGGTGACCAGAATGCGTGCTTCATCATCGAGGACGTAGGTGAAAGCGCGGTCACGGCTTGCGGTGCTGCCCTGCGCGCGCAAGCCGACCGCCGGCCCCCCGGCGCTGTTCGCAGCAACGGCAGTCCGGGCCTCAGCCGCCTCAAGCTGCTGCTGCGCGTCACGCAGGCGATGAACGAGTTCAGCGTTGGTCTGTTCAGCGAGCCGAACCTGCTCGGCAAGTACGTCTTCGGCCGAAGAACTGTCTCCCTCGAGCAAACGAATTCCAGCCTCGCCGCCTGCTCGCCAGCAGACCTCCGCCTCGCGCGGCTTCACGGAGAAGGGCGTGCCGATTTTGATTCTGTCTGGGAGGCTCGCCCCTTCCGGCAGAATGAGCCGCGCGCCGTCGTAGCTGATGTCCCAGATCGTGCAGTCGATCGGCGCCTCGAGTTCGGGCGCCGAGATTCGGCCATGGACCAGACAGCCCGTTCGCGTGTGGCTTCGCGATTCTGTCATTTACGCACTCTCCTAAAAATGCCGGGGACGCTTTCCAAGTGGCATTGCCGAGTTCATGGGAAGCTTGGACAATGAGCTGCAACTCCTAAGAATCACTTTGCGCGACTTCGTCTAACGCGGCGCGGCATTCCGCGACCGCCGGGGTTCCAAGCGCGATGTGCGAAACAGCACATCGAAATGGTTAAGCATGTGTGACTTGTCGGCCCGCGTGAGAGGACGCGAGGACCCATGACTTCAACTCTCAAACACAGCCGGCCTGAGGTGCTGGATGCCTCGATCTGGGCGACCGAACGGCAGATCGCCGATCGCAACGAGCGCATCATTCTCGATCTGATCAGGGGTCGGGATACCAGCGCAGACGAAGAGAAAGTCGCGCGCGACCTCACTACTCTTGCCCGCATGCGCCGCAGGCGCGGGGTCCCTCGGGCCGCTCAGCCCGATAAGTTATTGTCCAGCGACTGCCGTCCGCCGCGGTGAATTGCGTACCGCCTCGATCGCGGCCTCGATCAGCTTCGCGTCAGCGCGGTAAGGACCGATCTCGATAGCGGCCATGTTGGCGAGAAGACGCGGCAGCGACGCGCCGGGGCTGCCGTCTGCATTGAAAAGCTTCAGGTCCTCCTCGGGCGAGCGCGCGATCCCCTCGATTGCGTGCGCGGCGTAATTCGCGAGACGCAGGGTGTCTCCGGCGCAGCCCGTCACCGGCAGAGGGGCCGTGAGTACAAGAGGGGCATCGCGTGAGCGGGCCGGCGGCGAGGCAGCGGAGGCGACGCGCAGCGTCTCCGTCCTGATCGGAGGCTCGAGGACAAAAGGCGGCTCCGGTGCGGTCGCTCCAAGCGCCATAGTCGGCGAGCGCATGGGCGGGCCAAACCGGTCCGGCACTATCGAGCGTCGCACCGCGACCTTGCGGGCGCCTCTTCCGGTCTTCACACCTCCGCCGCGCCCATGCGCCGCCAGCCAGCGCGCCCGGAGCGTGTTGCCGATCCCGTATTTGGCGAGCGGCGGCAAGGAGGTGGCTGCCGGCTGGCCTTGCGTGCCGGTCACGCTCGCGATCGGCTCGCATTGCGCCGGCGCCCACCGCGCGACGATCGCGCGCGCCGATTTGCGGCCGTAATCGACATAGTAGCGCCGCAGCAGGAGGATCGCCGCAACGGCACCTTCCTCTGCCGACGCAAAGGCCACATGGCCTTCCGGGTCGGTGCCGATCTCACCCGCCCAACCCGCGCTTTTGATGCACCAATAGTTGTTGAGGCGAATACAGCGCGGCAGATTGCTCGGGGTCGTGCCGGCTAGCCAGCGCACCGCCGTATCCGTCTCAAGATCGAGATCGAGAGCGGCCTGAATCCGCCAATTGCTGACGGTGCGCTCGGCGGGTTGGAAGGAGGCGGCCTTTATCACCGACGCGAGCGCCGGCACCGCTACGTTCGGTGGCTTCGCCAGGACGAGCACAAGAGCGAAAACTTCAAGCATCAGTCGTCTTCGACGCCTGGATCGAGCGACGCGGGCGTGACGAAACGGTCCAAACGGCCGCCATGTTCCTTGACCTCCTCCCACAGCTCAACCGGGAAGTCGAGGACCGCGAGACCGCAGGTCGGAAACTTCGTGCTCATGCGGGCGAAGGCATAGCGGTCGCCAAAGCCGGTCAGCAGGCCGGCGAGGTCGCCCATGCCGGGAGCATGGCCGATGAGCAGGAGAGTGCGGACCTTCGCAGGGATGCGCCGGATCAGCGCAAGCAGCGTGTGCGGCTCGGCGAGATAGATAGCGCGATCCAGGCGGGTTTGCGGATGCTGCCTCGCGGCTGTCAATGCGAGATCGAGCGTCTGGCGTGTGCGCCGCGAATCTGAGGCGACAGCGAGATCGGGCAAGAGCTGCTCGTCGGCCAGATAGCGGCCGATGCGCTTGGAATCCTCTTCGCCGCGTTTGGTCAGCGGCCGGTCATGGTCGCCGCCGCCGGATTCACGTGCGGTTTTCGCGTGGCGGAAGAGCAGGAGGCGCAGCATGGCCGCCAAGATAAAGCCGATTGCGCGACTGTCACCTTATCGCGGTTTGCGCGTTCGCTCAGCCTCTATCGCGGCTTCGTGATACCAGCCGCTGCCGCATTCGACGGCAGGAAGCGGCTGCAACCGGAAATCCGCTGCGGATGCGTATTCCTGGCGAAATCCGGCGTTACTCGCCGCAATCGGCCGCGGGAATTGATAGATTTTGGCAGTTTCCTGCGGAACATTGGTGCCCACGGTACTAATCCTTTCATTCTCGGGCGTTCGCATATGGCGGCACGCTAACAGGTTTGCACCCCATTTGCGCGCGAGACTTCAAGAAAAGTGCAGTTTGCGAAAAGTATGGGCAGTTATTTGCCTGCCGATTTCGGCAGCAATAGTCGCTGAACTCCGCAGATGATTGGCACAACAAATGCTGAGTCATGAGCAGCCGAAACGCCAGGAGGTCGCGCTCCTGCTCCGGCGCCGCTAAGATCACGAGAGGATCGCAATGACGAAGTATAAACTCGAGTATATCTGGCTCGATGGTTACACGCCGGTGCCGAACCTGCGTGGCAAAACACAGATCAAAGAATTCAACAGCTTCCCGGAACTCGAACAGCTGCCTCTGTGGGGCTTTGACGGCAGCTCGACGATGCAGGCGGAAGGCCACAGCTCGGATTGCGTGCTGAAGCCGGTCGCGGTCTATCCCGATGGCGCGCGCACGAACGGTGTGCTGGTCATGTGCGAAGTGATGATGCCGGACGGCAAGACACCGCATCCCTCGAACAAGCGCGCCACCATCCTCGACGATCCCGGGGCGTGGTTCGGCTTCGAGCAGGAATATTTCTTCTACAAGGATGGCCGCCCGCTCGGTTTCCCGTCCTCCGGCTATCCCGCGCCGCAGGGGCCGTACTACACCGGCGTCGGCTACAAGAATGTCGGCGACGTCGCCCGCCAGATGGTCGACGAGCATCTCGACCTCTGCCTCGCGGCTGGCATCAACCACGAAGGTATCAACGCGGAAGTCGCGAAGGGCCAGTGGGAATTCCAGATTTTCGGCAAAGGCTCAAAGAAGGCCGCCGACGAGATGTGGATGGCCCGCTATCTCATGCTGCGGCTCACCGAGAAATACGGCGTCGACATCGAGTTCCACTGCAAGCCGCTCGGCGACACCGACTGGAACGGCTCGGGCATGCACGCGAACTTCTCGACCGCCTACATGCGCGAAGTCGGCGGCAAGGAGTACTTCGAGGCGCTGATGAAAGCCTTCAAAGCCGCCCGCGAAGATCACATCGCAGTCTACGGCCCGGACAACCATATGCGGCTCACCGGCAAGCATGAGACCGCGGCGATCACCGAGTTCACCTATGGTGTGGCCGATCGCGGAGCATCGATCCGCGTGCCTCACAGCTTCGTGAACAACGACTACAAGGGCTATCTCGAAGACCGCCGGCCGAACTCGCAAGGCGACCCCTACCAGATCGCCTCGCAAATCCTGAAGACGATCGCATCGGTCCCAGCCGACGCCGCGACGGCGAAAGCGGCGTAACAAAACACCGTGCAACAGAAGCTACGCGGCGTCGCGTCGAGGCGGCGCCGCGTTTGCGTTTAAAGCGCGTCGTCACATCTGGCTAGGTAGCCAGAGTGCGATCATCGGGAAAGCGATCAGGATGATCAATCGGACGATGTCGGTCACGACGAACGGCAGCACGCCTTTAAAAATCGTCGCAAAGCTCACGTCTTTGACCACACTTTTTATGACAAAGACATTCATGCCGACCGGCGGGTGGATGAGTCCGAGTTCGACCGTCATGACGATGATGACGCCGAACCAGATCGGATCAAAGCCGAGTTCGGTGATCACGGGAAAGATGATCGGCACGGTCAGGATGATCATGGCCATCGCGTCCATGAGGCATCCGAG
>JAXDNH010000204.1:0-12506 GCA_034669525.1 Methylobacteriaceae bacterium
TCACGCCGATGATGAACGGGTCGAGGAAACCGGCTATCGCGTCAGGCGGGCGCTCAACTTCCCCTCGTCGGCGTGGGCCTTTGTGAAATGGGCAGGTGGCGCATGCTTCGTGGCGATCGTTACGGCATTGGCCTCAGTGATTGTCCCGTTGATTGGACGAAGCCGCTAAGCCTCGCCCTGCTGCGCACCGTGGCCAGCATTGTCGGGCTTACGGTGGCTGCGGCCGTTCTGCTGATCCTCGGCAAGTTCGCCGGTCCCGATATCGAAGCGCGGGCCTTTCCGATTATCAGCGCGAGCCTAGTGGCCGGTTCGGTCCATCGGGCCGACGGCACCGGCCTTTGCTGGACGCTGCACATGGAGAAATTCAGGAACGATGTGCCAGCCTATTTTAATTACCGCGTGATCTTCACGAGGCAGATGGCAGACCCGCAGAGCGGCAAGATGGTGATCCTCAAAGACCGAGTTCCGGTCGCGGCCTATCGCGTCAATGTAAAAGGCGAGCGGGTTTTCCTGAGCACTTACGGCTTCGCCAATCATTCCGCGAACCAAATCTGGGATACGAAGCACTGCGCGGAGCTTCCCCAAGAGCTCGGGCTGAAAAACGGGGCGTTCAAGGTTGAAGGTGAGGCCTTTTACGATACGCCGCACCATCTGTGGCTCGTCCCGCAGCCGCTGCCGTCATTCGAGGTGCCCGCAGGATAAGCCTTCTCAAAAAGCTACACACGTGCAGCATTTCGAGGCGCGCTGACGGCGGGGCCTCAGGGCGGCTCCCGGTGGCGTTGCGGCGGGTCTGTAAAACTATGGACTACGCCGGTTACTGCCCTTGGAAATAATCGACAACAACTTGTCGAGCCTCGCGTGGTTTTGCCGCGCTGTCCTAAGGATTGCGCGAAGCAGGGTCACGGTCGGGACGAGCAGCGACAGCGTCAAAATCAGCTGAAGGCATATCACGACCAGAGGGCGATTTTTAAGAAGCAGATACTCGAATGATTTTGGATATGCCGCTGCGAGTTCAGGATCGTAAGGAAGAAACATCAATGCCGCGGCAATCCCAATGCTGAGCACGACAAGCATATACGTCACGCGATTGGATAAAAGCCGATATTCAGAATCGGGGAGATTGAGAGGCTCGCTTGGAGCCTGACTGGGAACCTCATCAACGAGCGGCGACGCGACCCGCTGTGCCTTCCCGGCATAGTGCGGATAGAGGACGAAACGGACGAAGAGTAGAGCAAGCGGTCCAAGCGCCGCAGCGCCGCCGGGAACGAGGTAATGGAAAATGTCGTACTCAGACATGATCCTCAGTTCTCAAGTTCAATGAAATTGAACAGCAGATGCGCCGAGATGTGCAGCACCGCCCAAGCCGGAAGCCAACCCCATGCGGGTGAGCCCGCGCCGGTAATATAGGGCACGATGGCGCCCGATACGAGGCCGAGGAGGCCGAGCGTGTTGAGCGAACTCGCGAGCAAGTCTAGCGACCTGTTGAGCCGCTTTGCTTCAAGAGGGCTCATCGCCCGTTTGCGCCTTCGGGATCGTCGCGGTGCTTCAGCCGGCCGAGGCCGGTAAGCCAATCGCGCAGCGCCGTGCGAATCGCCTCAGGGCGCGACGGGCGCGGCTCTGGCTGGGAGGAGATGTGGGAGTCGAGCGCGTTCGATAGGTCGCGTGGGATTGTGAAGTGCTGAGCGACCGGGTCGGTCCGCGGCCTACCCCGCGGTTTTCTTGTAGAGGATGCGGGCCGGGCCACGAATTAGCTCTACAGGAAAATAAGAGGGGCGGCAACGGTCTTCGAAGCACTGAGGCAGCCCAACTAGGAGAACGGAAACGAGGATGCTGCTTCATGCCGCTTTTTGAAGGGGCAGTCGTTTCTGCAGATGCGCTCTAACCCTTTCCGCCACAGCTCGACGAACCGTCGCAGGGAATATCTGATCCCGGCCATCCGTGATTTCGCCCCAGACATCGGGGAATGAAAAATCGTCCATGGCCCGCAGGAGCGCTTCCCCGAGGTTCAACCAGCCCGTTCGATGGAGTGCCTCGCATAGGCCCTCAATAATTGTTGCGCGCACAAAGCCAGCATTCCCGTCCGATGTTTGCGTGATGCACTGCAGGGCAGTTATCAGCGTGTCGCGACCATAGTCGCGTAAGCAACGCTGAAGCGCTCCAACGGCTTGGGTCTGACCGACACCCATCTTTCCGAGCACGACATTTCTGCGAATAATCTCAACGCCGCCCGCAGCGCAGACGTTCGCAAGCGCTTCGGCGTCTTTGTTCCCTGCTGTGAGCCGCGCATGGAATAGCTGTTGGGGTGTAGTCTTCGTGATGTTTCCGTTTACAGCGGCATACGCTGCTGCCTGCTGTGCCCTATCGGCTTGCACGACTTGGCAGGGCACCTCTTTTATTTTTCGCAACATCGCTGCGGTCGTCCGGTGCTGCCCATCCACGATCGCATACAAGCCGCCTTCCACCGGCGCCACGATCACGGGAGCAAATTTCGACCAATCGAAGTGCTCTGCGATGAATTGCACATTGAGCCGACCGCGTCTTCCAATCTCTCGCTGATATGCCCCGTCGACAACGAGTTTGCCTGCCTCAATCCATGTGAGCATCGGGGCCGGTCCCGGAGCAAACGTGCTATTCGGAGCGGGGATTTCAGCCGGCTCAAGCTTTCGGAACATTGATGCCTCCGGGATTTTCTGGAGGTCTTGATCGAGCCGACTCGTTTGTGCAACGGTCAACCTGAGCTTCGAATGAATTCCCGTAATCCCCGCGAATCACCGGAGGCGCGCGAAAGCGGAGGGGGCTATAAGCTTAATGCTTGACGCGCTTCGTCCAGCGCTGGGGGCCTTGGTACTAGGTACTCTGCCGGTTTCGCTATCATCTTTTCAGCGTCCCCATCCGCGCACCGCAGGGCGCCTGCTACAGCCGAATAATGTTTGCGCCCGATTGACCCTGCGTTAGCCCACCGCGCGAGCAAAGCCAGATTCTCTGGCTCGAAAGCTTGATCGAGACTGTGGAGACGCCGAAGTTCACCTTCGATTTCATCGATCAGGTCGGAAATTTGCATCAGAATGTTCTTGTACTTACTCGTGAGAACGCCATCGTCTTTTGATAGGGAAGCGAGTAGGCCCATCGCGCGGACCGCAGCTTCATCCAGGATGGTATCCGGCAACTTTCGGTCAATTTTAAAGAACTCCTGGCCAGCGACGGTCCCAATCGGCCGCATCATGGTCTTGAAGATAGGTTTTCCGGGTCGGCGCTCAGAAATGGAAATTCCCGCACGGGTGTCTGCGATCTCTCTTATTTCGTCGCGGTGTGCTTCAGCTTCTAGGTCTCGCACCTGATCTTCGACAGAAAGATTGCCCCCGCGACTACAGGCATCGGCTAGGGCTGCAGAAAGGTGTCGCATATCTCGATTGAAAAGTTTTTTGGCCTCTCTGTATTTTCTGAGTGCCTCGTCCGAACGTAGCTCATCAAGCGCCTGCAAGAAGTTGGCGGAAATACGCAATACCGCTGCTCTGCGGCGAAGAACGTTATGTCTATCGAGGGCCCGTTCGAAGTCCTTCTGCATTACCCCGAAGTCTGCGCCATAGATGTTGAAACCACATATCCTACCGACGAGGATACGGGTGCCGTCACGAAAGATAAGAACGAAGCCCTTGTGATGATTGTCTCGTTTGCAATGAATGCATCGAGCGAGACGCCCTGATGTGTGCTTGGTATTGTAGGTAAATTCGACCTCGGGCACCTCGCTCGTTTCCGGAAGCGCAATGCGAACGTTCTCTAGCGCAGAGGGGTCATGAGCATGGAATGTGCTCTGGAGCAGTTGTTCATCGGTAAGTTGGGTCCAGCGGGATTTGGGTGGCGTTTTCGCAGCCTTACCTTCACTCGACATGACGCCAGCTCCGAATCGCTCGATGGCCCTCCTCCAATCTGCGACCGGCCTCCATAATGCGATTCCCGTCGAGCTGGAAACACAGAGTTGCCGGGATTCACAGGCTAAGCGTTCACCGCCGCCCCCCTAACTGAAAAGCCCGGCACTCTGGCCGGGCTTCCTTCCTAGCGCAGCCAGGGGCCCGCCCCCTTATCTGAGCGCGACGATCCGCGCGAACTCGCCGTGCAGAGCTGCGGGTCCGACGATATCGAGAACGCCGGGAATGCCTGCCTCCCGCGGCGCGCTAGCCCCCCGAATACGCACGACCGTCGCGCTCAGGCGTGCCACGGCGTCGCGCATTGCGAGCTGCTCGGCGGCTATCGCGCCTTCCACGCCTGCGAAAACGAAGCTTCGGCGATCCTCGGAAATGACGTTGCTGACGCCTTCTTTCGATTGATCCAAGCACGGCAGATCGCCGCCGCCTTCCGAAAGCTCGATCGCGAGAGCATGATGATCCGCGATGCCCATTTCGGCGGGATCGTGCTCACGCTCGTCGTCATGCTCCCGATCGTCATTGCCGCCGAACGGAACCGCTTCGGGATAGCCGTGCTCGTTCGACCAGCCAAGCGACGGCTCGCTCTCGTCGTTCGGATGCGAGCCCCAAAGGATAGGTCCGGCCGCCGACCATGCGACCAGCTGGTTTACGGCGTGCGTCGCGCCAAGCGCCGCGTCGTTCTCGTCGCCGGATAACTCAAGATCGCTGTCGTCACCCTCGCGATCGTCGCTGTTGCCGTGCGCCCAATCGGTTTGCGGGATACTCTGCCCGTAACAGCTGCCGATGCTGCCAAGGGAAGGCTCGGCTTCGCCGGTGCTCGTCCACATGGACTCGCCAGTCTGGCGCCACGCGCTGCTTTGATTGATTGCCTCGGTCGCGCCTAGTGATGGCTCGCCGTCGGGCTCACCGTCGTGCGGCTCGTTCAGCACATCGCCGCCGTGCTCGTCCTCCTCCTCGCACTCATCGTGGCTGACACCGGTCGAGCCTTCCGCCCAACGCCTCTGATCGTCGGCGACGCCGCGCGTCGCGTACCGTACCGGCGTGAAGCCGCCGGAAACCGGATGCCTTTCGACAGCGCCCAGCATCGGCTCGAGATCGAGGTCCGGACCTTCGGCGTCGAGCGGATAGGCCGGATTGTAGGAGCCGGCGAGATCGGGCTCCAGGTCCTCCCGACCGGCTTCCATCTGGTCGAGGAGATCAATGCCGAGCGCGATCGCGTCGGCAAGCATTGCGCGCAACGAGCGCGGAGGGTCCAACACTCCAGGATCGGCGTGCGGGTGTTCTAAGTCGATTTGCATTGAAGTGCTCGCGAAATACCGGCTTGTGAAGGCCGGGCGCCAGCGGGACGGCACTGGCACCGGGAGCGTTCACAACAGGCTCGCGAGAACCCGCGCCACGGCCTTCACCCGAAGGCTCTTGTATAACCGTGGCCGCCCCGGCATAGTGAGCCGGTTCGCGGCCCACAGGTCGTGGGCGCGTTGCGTTTTCGGCGATCGACGGGGCCGGCAAGCCCCAAAGGGCGCCTATCGCGATGTTGCAGCACCAGCCCCGGCAAGGGCCTGCTGCGGGAGTTGTGACGCTCCAATCCACATGCTGCACTGATTTGCCCTCGCCGACAAGCGGGGGAGATCGTGCGCGTCCCGCCGCGCGCGTCCGGCTGCCGCGGGCTCGGAAAAGGCCCTCAGGGCGCAGTCTGCCGGAAAGCCCGCCCACGGCCTTCTAATCGCGGCCTCGGGGCGCACGCATCAGCGGGTCTTAAGTAGCGAGGCAGTGTTTTTCCGAGCTTACGGGTTCGACGCTCTGAGCCGGAAAATCGCCGGAAAATCGGCTTTCTTAAGCGTAAGCATTTGAGTTTGTTTATGTAGCGTGCTGACTCTTAATCAGCGGGTCCAAGGTTCGAGCCCTTGTGCGCCCACCAGTCTCCCCGGACGATTTCCACCCGCTCGCTGCCCGCGGCCGCCCTTGGGCATCATCACGATTAAGTGTTCCACATCGGCGTGGGGGAGCATCGGCGCTCAAGGAGAGGGTAGCTGTGGAAAGCGCAATAGCTAAAGCATGTAGCTACAGTAGCTCAACGCGTTTGTAAGTGGTTGATTTTGTTAGCTGGCGCTCCCTAGGGGACTCGAACCCCTGTTTTCGCCGTGAGAGGGCGACGTCCTGGACCGCTAGACGAAGGGAGCAGCGCTTAGGTCGGGGCTTCTATAGGCGCCGGGTCCCGACGCGGCAAGCCGCCGACCCTTTTACCTTTCCGCGAAATTCCCCTATTGCACAGCAAGCGCGGCCTCGCCGCCTTGCCCTGCCGCGCATGGGATCGGATCGGTCATGTCTTTGAGCCTTACCGGGAATGGCGGACAGGCGTTCCGCGCGCCCGCACCCAAACCGCGGGAAGTACCGCTCGGTCCCATCCGGCTCATCATGGCGCTGCGGCAAAATCCGGTCGAGACCTGGACGCGCGCGCATTTCGAAAAGCCGATCCTCGTCGGGCGCCGCGTGCTCGGCGAAATGGCGGTCGTGAGCGAGCCGGCAGCAATTCGCCGCGTGCTCCTCGACAATGTTGCAAACTACCGCAAGGACGATCTGCAGCGCCGCGTGCTCTCGCCAGGCTTGGGCGATGGCCTGCTCACGGCAGAGGGAAAACAGTGGCGGGCACAGCGGCGCACGGTTGCGCCGATGTTCACGCCGCGCACCGTGCTTTCCTTTGCTCCGCACATGATCGAGGCCGCGCGCGTGGCGGTGCAGCGTCTGCAACGCCGCAGGGCAGGGCAGGTCGTCGACGTCTCAGAGGAAATGGCGCGCGTCACGCTCGAGATTCTCGAACGCACGATTTTCACGGACGGACTGGGGCAGGGGCCGGAACAGTTCCGGGAAGCGGTGTCGCGCTATTTCAACACCGCCGGCCGCATCGATCCTCTCGATCTCCTTGGCTTTCCCGATTTCATACCGCGGATTGGGCGCATCCGGTCGCGGCCGACGTTGCGCTTCTTCCGCGATTCGGTCGATGCAATCATCGCGATGCGACGCAAGGGTCTTGCCGATCCGAACTACAAAGCGCCGCATGATCTCTTGACGCTGCTCCTGGAAGCAAAGGATCCGGAAACCGGCGAAGGTCTCGATGAGGAGGAGCTACGCGCGAATATCATCACGTTTATCGGCGCCGGTCACGAAACAACTGCGAACGCGCTGACGTGGAGCGTTTATCTCCTGTCGCAATCACCGGATTGGCGCGCCCGAGTTGAGGCCGAAGCCGATCGTGAGATCGGCGCCGGCGAGCCAGAAACACTTGCCGAGCGCCTTGTCGAGACGCGCGCAGTTATGGAAGAAACAATGCGGCTCTATCCGCCGGCAGCGACTTTGACGCGCGAGGCGATCGAGCCGGACATGCTCGCCGGCCGCCGGATAAGGCAGGGGATGCGGGTGGTCATCTCCCCGTTCGTATTGCATCGCCATCGCCTGTTGTGGTCCGATCCGGACCTGTTCATGCCGGAGCGTTTTCTTGGCGAAGCGCGCGATAAAATTGATCGGTTCGCCTACATTCCGTTCGGCGCGGGGCCGCGCGTCTGCGTCGGCGCAAGTTTCGCGTTGCAGGAAGCGTGCATCTTGCTGGGCCACCTCATGCAATCATTCCGGTTCGAGCACGTAGAGACGCACGAGATCCGCCCGGTGCAGCGCGTAACGCTCCGACCGAAGGACGGCATGCCGATGCGGGTGTTTGCGCGCGAGACGAGTTAGCTGCGCAAAATCGCCGACGAGACATGCTCCCGTCGAACGCCGAGACCGAGAACGCGCGCCGGGATTTGTTGCAGGATCGGAATAATCGAAAGCAGGCGCAAGAATGAAGGCGCCTTCACCTCGCCCTGCTTCGCCAGCATGACGCTGATCACGCGCTTCTGAATGAAGACCTGAATGCCTTGCACGATTTTGACCGGCAATTCGCGCCGCGCCTGAACGGCGGCAAGGTTCGCGTCGGTGACTGTGCCTTTGCGAAGCGGCTCGGCGAGCAAGTTCCCTGCGGCGACCGCGTCCTGGATGGCGAGATTGATGCCGACTCCCCCCACAGGCGACATTGTGTGCGCAGCATCGCCGATGCAGAGCAGGCCGGGTTTGTGCCAGCGCGTGAGACGATCGACGCCGACGGTCAGTAACTTCACGTGGTCGAAGGATGCGATCTCCGCGGTGCGATCGGCGAGGAAAGGCGCTTGCCTGGCGATCTCGGCGCGAAACGCATCAAGCCCGCGGCCATGCACGTCTTCGATCGAGCCCTTCGGAATCACATAGCCGCATTGCCAGTAGTCGCCGCGATTGATCTGAACGAAAATGCTGCCTGCGCCGAAGCGGCCGCCGGTTTGCTCGGGGTCGCTGGGCTTCCGTGACATGCGAAACCACAGGACGTCCATCGGCGCCCCCATATCCTGGATGGCAAAACCGCCGCTGGCGCGCACGGTTGAGTGACGGCCATCGGCAGCAATCACGAGATCGGCCGTAATTTCGAGGTCGCCCTCAGGCGAGCGGGCACGAACGCCGGTCACTTTGTCGGTCGCGTCGATTGTGCCCGTCACCTCGCTGCGCATCAGCAGGGTGAAACTCGGGAAGGCTTTCGCCTCGGAAGCAACAAAATTCAGGAAATCCCATTGCGGCATCAGCGCAATGAAAGGGTAATGCACCGGCAGACGCGAGAAGTCCGCGAACGGGATCGTTGTGTCGCCAACTGCGCCCGAGAGTCGTTCTATCTTTTGATGTGGGAGTGCGAGCAGACGTTCGGCAAGCCCAAGCTCATACATGATTTCAAGCGTCGAGGGATGTACCGTGTCGCCGCGGAAATCGCGCAGGAAATCGGCGTGCTTCTCGCACACGATGACCGCAACACCAGCGCGCGCGAGGAGATAGCCGAGCATCATGCCGGCCGGCCCACCGCCGGCAATCGCGCATTGTGTCCGAAGCTCCTTCATGTCCCCTCCAGAGATTCGGATCGGCGGATCTATTTCGGCTGATAGACCGCCATGAACATGTCGACGGCGCGGCTCACAGCTTTCTCGACCGCTGCTTGCGGGGGCGGCTCGCAAACGCAGAATAGCATGCGCTTCAGGTGTCCGCCCTGAAGGCATTCCAGAAACTGCCAGGCGGCCAGATTGACGTCGTCGACCACGAGCGTGCCGGCTTCGACCTGCTGCGCAAAGTAGTCGGCGAGCCGATTGGCGCCGTATTGCGGGCCTGCCTCGAAAAAGGCGCGGCCGATCGTCGGGAATTTCGCCGCTGCCGCGCTTACCGTGCGCACGAGGGCAATATGCTCCGGCAGGAGCATGAAATTCATCAGCGCGTTGCCGAACCGCTTCAGCACAAGTGCGACATCAGGCTCGGCCTCATCGAACATCGAGAGCCGTTCGGCCGTTCGCCTGTGTTCCTCGCGAATAAGTGCCTCAAACAGCGCCTGCTTGGATTGGAAGTAGACGTAAAGCGTGCCTTTCGAGACGGCGGCGACGCGGGCAATGTCGTTCATTGAGGCGCCATCAAAACCATCAGCCAGGAAAACGCGGCGGGCGCCCTCGAGAATCTGACGTGTCTTTTCATCGCTTACCCGGGCGGCCCCGGCCCGATCATTCTCGGGTTTGCTAGTCGCGAAATCGGCGGTCTCGGACACGAGGGTTCCAACTGACTGAACGGTTCGGTCACTCTTGATTTACCCCTGGAACTGCCGTATGTCAACGCCGACCGAACCGTTCGGTCATAGGCAGGCGGCCATGACGGAGCAGCTGAGCAAAGAGGAAATCGAGCGGCTCACCGCCGAAACCTCTCGGCCGTTGGCCGTTCCGCCGCGAGCCGACAACGAGGCGCCAAAAAGTGGAGACGTCCTGCCGTCCAAAAAGAGCGGTGGGCGCAAGCGCCTCATCCTGCTGGCTATTCTAATTCTGATCGGGGGCGGGGCCGCTTACAAAGGGTACGACTGGTACACTCGCACGCGTTTTCTGGTCTCCACCGACGACGCGTATGTGCGCGCCGACATGGCGGTGATCGCCGCCAAAGTTTCGGGCTACATCTCCTCCGTCTCCATCTCCGACAACCAACCGGTCCGCACCGGCGATCTTCTCGTCAGCATCGACAACGGCGACTACAGGCTCGCGGTCGACGCCGCCCGCCGCAAGGTGGAGACCCAGAACTCGACCATCGAGCGCATCGCCGCGCAGGTGCGCGCACAAGCCCCCGTCATCGAGCAGGCGCGCGCGCAGCTCACCTCCGCCGAGGCCGACGCCGTCCGCGCGGCGGCGGAGTTCGAGCGCGCCAACAATCTCCTGCGCACCTTCAATGCAACCCCGCAGCGCGTCGAGCAGGCGCGCGCCGATCGCGACCGCAGCGCCGCCGCCGTCTTGAGCGCACGCGCGGCGGTCAGCGGCGCAAATGCGACGCTCGCCGTGCTTCAGGCGCAGAAGGCAGAAGCCGAAAGCGCGCGCGCCGAACTGCAGACGGCACTCGACCGCGCCGAGCGCGACCTCTCCTTCACCGAAGTGAAGGCGCCGTTCGATGGCGTCATCGGCAACAAGGCCGTCCAGCCCGGCCAGTATGTTCAGACCGGCACGCGCTTGCTCGCGCTGGTGCCGCTCGACAGCGCTTACGTCGAGGCAAATTTCAAGGAGACGCAGCTCGGTGCTTTAAAACCCGGACAGCGCGTCTCGATTTCCGTCGATGCTTATTCCGATAAGCCGATCGAGGGCACGGTCGAGAGTTTCGCGCCCGCCTCCGGCTCGCAATTCTCCCTGCTGCCGCCGGAAAATGCGACCGGCAATTTCACCAAGATCGTGCAACGGGTGCCGGTGCGCATTAAAGTGCCGCCGGACGTCGCGCGCGCAGGACACTTGCGGCCCGGCCTCTCCGTCGTCGTCGAGGTTCACACCCGCGCCGACAGATAAGGCGTCGCGCAATGGCCACTGCGCTTTCCGCTTTAAGCCCAACAAATCTGCCGGTCCCCGCCATGCAGATGCCGGCGCGCAGTTTCAATACGCGCCGGATCATCGCCTTCATTGCGATGGTGTTCGGCATGTTCATGTCGATCCTCGACATCCAGGTCGTGTCGGCTTCTCTGGCAGAGATTCAGGCGGGACTATCCGCAAGCGCCGATGAAATCACCTGGGTGCAGACGAGCTATCTCATCGCCGAAGTCATCATGATTCCGCTCTCCGGCTTTCTGTCGCGTGCGTTTTCCACGCGTTATATGTTCGCGATCTCGGCGGCGGGTTTCACGCTGATGAGCTTCATGTGCGCGACATCGTCGTCGATCAACGAGATGATCGTCTGGCGCGCGCTGCAGGGCTTCATCGGTGGCGGCATGATTCCGACCGTCTTTGCAACGGCTTACATCATCTTCCCGCGCGACAAACAGCCGATCGTCGCCCCGGTGATCGGCCTTGTCGCGACGCTTGCGCCGACGATCGGTCCGACGATCGGCGGATATCTGACCGATCTCTTCTCCTGGCACTGGCTGTTCCTGATCAACATCGGACCGGGCATCATCGTCACGCTGCTCGCCTGGTTCCTGATCGATTTCGACGAACCCGATCTGTCGCTCCTCGAAAACTTCGACTGGACGGGTCTTGTCTCGATGGCGGTCTTTCTCGGCGCGCTCGAATACGTGCTGGAAGAAGGCCCCACCAAGAACTGGTTCGACGAAGATTTGATCTTATACGGCACCATAGCGTCCGTCCTCGGCGCGCTCGTTTTTTTCTGGCGCGCTTTCACCGCCAAAAATCCGATCGTCGATCTCACCACGTTTAACAACCGCAACTTCTGGACCGGCTGCCTTCTCTCCTTCGTGCTCGGCATCGGCCTTTATGGTCTGACCTACCTCTATCCCGTCTATCTCGCTCGCGTTCGCGGCTATTCGGCGCTGATGATCGGCGAGACCTTGTTCATCACGGGGCTGTGCCAGTTCATCACCGCGCCGATCGCCGGCCGGCTGATCACCAAGGTCGATCCGCGCTTCCTGATCGCGCTGGGCTTCGGTGGCTTTGCGCTCGGCACCTGGCAGGCGTCTTACGTCACCAAGGATTGGGACTTTTACGAGCTGCTCATTCCGCAAATCCTGCGCGGCTGCTCGCTGGTCATGTGCTTTATCCCGATCAACAACCTGACGCTCGGCACGATGGCGCCCGAGCGCATGAAGAACGCGTCCGGATTGTTCAATCTCACCCGCAATCTCGGCGGCGCCGTGGGCTTGGCGCTGATCAACACCGTGCTCAACAAACGCATGGACCTGCATCTCGCGCGCACGCACGAAGTGGTCGCTTGGGGCCGCACCCAGGCCGAAGAGACGTTGAACGCGCTGATACAGGCCTTTGCCAGCCGCGGCTCTGATGCGGAGCTCGCCGCGACCGCGCGACTTGCGGCGATCGTGCGCCGTGAATCGTTGGTCATGGCGATGTCGGACGTCTTCCTCATCATCACGATCACCTTTGTGATGATGCTCGTGCTGATCCCGATCATGCGCCGGCCGAAGCCGCAGATGGGACCGATAGAGGCGCATTAGATCGCGTCATGGGCGCGGTTCATCTAGATCCAAAAGCGGCGGCGGCCTTTTCGTACCATTCACGTGCTTTG
>JAXDNH010000205.1:0-6755 GCA_034669525.1 Methylobacteriaceae bacterium
GCGAGCCACGCGACTCGGCGAGTGGCCCGCCCGTCCGGCAATACGACCGGTCTGGGGTGCTTGCCCCTGGGGACGCGCGGCTTGAAGCCGCGCGTGGAAGCGCGGGACGCGGGTAACCTAAAAGACGCCGACACGGGGACCCGGGAAACCGGCTTTTGTTGAAGCTTCAGGATCGGTGACCCGGTGTCCCCGTGTCCTCCTGGTTTCTCTTTTTTCGTACGCGTTGGCGTGCGGCGGCGATGAATCGCGCCTGGCTTTAGACAGTTGCTTCCGCGGGCTCCCTGCTCGGCACCGCGCGCCGCGCCGGCACCGACACCCGGGCCTCGCCGTCGAGCACGACCCTGTTGTCGACGACGCATTCGCAGCGAAGCAGCACGCGCCGGCCTTCGGGGACGAGCTCGGCAACCTCGACGCTGATCGTCACGACGTCGCCGATCCGGACCGGCCCGCGAAAATTCAGGGTTTGCGAGAGGTAAACGGCGCCGGGGCCGGGCAGGTACATGCCGAGCACGGCGGAGATGAGACTCGCCGTGTAAAGCCCGTGGGCGATGCGCTCGCCGAAACGCGTCTTGCGTGCAAAATGCTCGGAAAGGTGAATCGGGTTGTGATCCCCGGAGAGGTTAGCAAAGCCGATCACGTCCTCGTTCATCACGGTTTTCATCAGCGTCTCGCGCATGCCGACGCTTAAGTCCTCGAAGTAATGCGTGGTGAAAGGCGCCGTCATCGCGTCTCCTTATGCCTCAAGAATGGGCTTCGCGGCGCATCCGTTCCGGTACTCACCCCGGGTAAAGTTTTCGCGACCGGGATTAACACAACAGCAAGCGTCGGCGCATAGCATCATTCCCGAGGCGGTTGCACGGGGCGAGGGGGCCAGCCGGCAGCCATTACCGTCTCGTTTGCGAGGGAGTGCCATGCCCGCCGATTCTTCAATGCCGATTCTTGTGGTCGACGATTACCAGACGATGGTGCGCATCATCCGCAATCTCCTGAAGCAGATCGGCTACGAGAATGTCGACGAGGCGGCGAACGGACAGGCGGCGCTCGCAATGATCCAGAACAAACGCTACGGGCTCGTCATCTCCGACTGGAACATGGAGCCGATGACCGGCTTCGAGCTCCTCCAGAAGGTGCGCTCCGATCCGGCGCATACCGGCGTGCCGTTCATCATGGTCACCGCCGAGTCGAAGACCGACAATGTCGTCGCGGCGCGCAAGGCCGGCGTCAACAATTATATCGTCAAGCCTTTCAACGCGGCGATGCTGAAGGCGAAGATCGACGCGATCTTTTCCGCCGTGGCGGCGTGAGGATCACCAGACAAGTGTCGAGATTGTCCCCATCGGCGGCTTGACGCCGTATTCATCGAGAAGCTCCGACAGGGTCTCGGGATCGAGCGGAATCCCCGAACGGTCTTCGGGATGCAGCCTGTCGCGGTGAATGCCGGACGAGACGAACAGCATGTCTATGCCGGCATCGAGCGCGCCTTTAAGATCGGTCGCAAGTCCATCGCCGATGGCGAGAACGCGAGGTTGGCTTTCGGTATTGTCGCTCGCCTCGATCCCCGCCGCGATCGCGCGCCGGTAAATGTCGGGGTACGGCTTGCCCGCCTGTATGACCGGCCCGCCGAGCGCCGTGTAGCGTTCGGCGATCGCGCCGGCGCAATAAATTAAGCGCTCGCCGCTATGCACCACAATGTCGGGATTAGCACAGATGAATTCCATTTGTTTTTCGCGCATGCGCTCGAGCAGCGGATCGTAATCTTCAAGCCTGTCCTGCACGTCGTCGAGAAGGCCGGTGCAGACCACATAATCGGCGGCCTCGAATGGCACCCGCGGGTCGGGCCGGCCTAAGCGCTCGGCGACTTCGCGGAACAGCGAATTGTCGCGCGGCGGCCCGACATGGTGGGGCGCCTTGTCGCCGCGCTCGAGCATCAGCGACACGGTGACGTCGCCGGAGCTGACGATCGCGTCGTAGGAGTCCGGGGGCACGCGAAGCCGCTCCAGCATGCGCCGAATGCCACTTGCCGGCCGAGGCGCGTTGGTGATGAGCACGACCGTGCCGCCGCCTTCGCGGAAGCGCGCCAGCGCTCCGACCGCCTCCGTATAGTGCTCCATTCCGTTATGAACGACGCCCCAGACGTCGCAGAGGACCACGTCGTAACGCGCGGCGATTTGCGAGAGCCCCGAAACCGCATGCGCGGCATGCCGGTGCAGATCGAATTGCAGCATCAGGGGCCGCTAAGGATCGGAGCAGGGGCTGTCAAGCCGCGCACCGGTTCACGCGGCGGCGCGCAGGTCTATATAGGCAGAGCTGGCGGGAGGCCGGCGGATCGCGCATCGACGTGCGGTCGAACTCAGGAGGATCGAGAGTGAGCGTCAAAGTCCTATTCACCGCTAAAGCCCGCGCAACGGGCGGCCGCAACGGCCACACCGAAGCCGACGATCGCTCGGTCGCCGCCGATCTCTCCGTGCCAAAGGCCATGGGCGGGCCGGGCAAGCCCAACACGACGACGCCGGAACATCTCTTCGCGGCGGGTTACGCCGCCTGTTTTGGCGGCGCGCTCGATTACGTCGCCAAGCAGCATAAGAAGGACGCGACGAAGGCGGTGGTCGAGAGCGAAGTCGGCATCGGCCCGCGTGATGGCGGCGGGTTCGGGCTGACGGTCAAACTGCACATCAGCGATCCAAGCATTCCGCAGGCCGAGCTCCAGTCGCTCGCCAACGAGGCGCACGAGAAAATCTGCCCGTACTCGCATGCTACGCGCGGCAATGTCGACGTTGAGGTCAATGTGAAGGGCGGCTGACCGCCGGCTCCCCTAGCGAAGGGTTCACCTTCGTTTCCGAATGCGGGTGCGTCGCCGGGCCAAGCTTGGTAGACAGGGCCCGATGACGCCCCTGGATCACCCCGAGGCGCGGACCGCCGCCGCGAGCGCGCTGGCAGACACCCTGCTGGCGCACTTTGCTGCGGCCGGATATCCGCGCTGCGAGCCGCCGATCCTGCAGCCCGCGTCGGTCTTCCTCGATCTTTCCGGCGAGGACATCCGCCACCGCCTGATCGTCGCAAGCGACGCGTCGGGCGCTGAGCATTGCCTGCGTCCGGAATTCACCATTCCGATCTCGCGCGTCTATCTCGCCTCCGCCGATGCCGGGCGGCCGGCCGGCTATTCCTATTGCGGGCCGATCTTCCGCTACCGCCCGAACGCGTCGGGCGAGTTCGTCCAGGCCGGCGTCGAAAGTTTCGGCTGCAAGGACCGCGCTGCCGCCGACGCCGAGGTCCTGACCCTCACTCTCGAAGCCGCAGCCGCGGCCGGACACGATGCGCTTGCCGTGCGCATCGGCGATGCCGGCCTCTTCGCCGCGCTGCTTGCGGCCCTTGACCTGCCGCCGGTCTGGTCGCGGCGCATCGCGCGGGGTCACGCCAAGGGCCTGCCGCTCGACGCAATCCTGGCAGCACCGACAAACGGCAGCCCCACGGATCATTCCGGCGTACTCGCGGCGCTCGCCGGCACCGACAAACCCGGGGCGCGGGCGCTCGTCGAGGACGTGCTTTCGATTGCCGGCATTTCCTCGGTCGGCGGCCGCACGGCAGCAGAGATCGCCGAGCGCTTTCTTGAACAGGCGACGGCGAGCAGCGGCGGCGGTGTTCCGAGTGACGCGCGTGCGCTGCTCGAACGCTATTTGGGCATCGCCGGAAATCCCGACGAGACCTCCGCCGAATTGCGCACGTTGGCCGCGGATGCGCAGATCAATTGCACGCAGACGCTCGACGAGTTCGATGCACGCCTGGGCTTCATTGCCGCGCGCGGTATAGATTTGTCACGCGTGACATTCTCTGCCGAGTTCGCGCGCAACCTCGATTATTACACCGGCTTCGTCTTCGAGGCGCGGCATCAGGGTCGCGCCGGCGATCATCCGGTGATTGGCGGCGGCCGCTACGATCGCCTGCTGCGGTTGCTCGGCGCATCCGAGGATATTCCCGCGGTCGGCGCCTCGATCTGGCTCGATCGCCTGAGCGGGCCGGAAATGGGGATGTTGCAATGAGCGCGAATGGTGCGGAAGCGCCGCTTGTTCTTGCCGTCCCCTCGAAGGGCCGGTTGCAGGACAACGCCGCCGCGTTTTTTGCGCGCGCCGGTCTCGACGTGGTGCGCGGGCGCGGCGTGCGCGATTATCGCGGCACGCTTAAAGGTCTCGAGAATGTCGAGATCGCGTTTCTGTCGGCGGCGGAAATCACCACGCAGCTTGCAAGCGGCTCGATTCACATGGGCATAACCGGCGAGGATCTCGTACGCGAGACGATCGCCGACGCCAACGAGCGCGTCGAACTCCTGGCGCCGCTCGGCTTCGGCAACGCCAATGTCGTCGTTGCCGTACCGCGCGCCTGGATCGACGTGCGCAACATGGCCGACCTTGAGGACGTTGCGTCCGCTTTCCGCGTCAAGCGCGGGCAGCGAATGCGAGTCGCGACTAAGTATGTCAATCTGACGCGCCGCTTCTTCGCGGCGAACGACATCAGCGATTATCGCATCGTCGAGAGTCTCGGCGCGACCGAAGGTGCGCCCGCCGCTGGCCAGGCGGAGCTCATCG
The DNA here is from genome assembly GCA_034669525.1 of Methylobacteriaceae bacterium. Classification (GTDB taxonomy): domain Bacteria; phylum Pseudomonadota; class Alphaproteobacteria; order Rhizobiales; family Beijerinckiaceae; genus JAFASC01. The sequence continues at coordinate 4,581 of JAXDNH010000205.1, forward strand.
TGGACATCACGACGACAGGCGCGACGCTCGAGGCGAACGCGCTGAAAATGCTCGACGACGGCGTGATCCTGCGCTCCGAGGCCAATCTCGTCGCGTCGCTGACAGCAGAATGGTCGCAAGCCGCACGCGAAAGTGCGCGTCTCATTCTGTCGCGCATCGCAGCGGAAGAAGAAGCACGCACGACCCGCGAGGTCCGCACGCGCCTGCAAGCGGACGAAGAAGCGGTCGGCGAGGAGGCCGGCCGGCTTTTCGATGCGCGCCTGCGCGGCCGTGGCCGCGCCGGTCTCATCGTGCTGACCTGCGCGAAAGAGCGCGTGCCCGATCTTGCGGATTGGCTGATCGGCCGCGGCGCCGAAAACATTACCGTCGGTCAGCTCGATTATGTCTTCAGCGCCAAGAACGCGCTTTACGACAGGCTGGCGCGCCGGCTCGGGTGAGTCCCTGCGGCGTCCCGCTCACCGGCTAGCCGTGGCAAAAATGCCACTATTCCGCCGCGCTTCGAGTCTATGCCGCCCCGACAGATCAGGACCAGTGGAAATGAAGCTTCCCCATACGATTGCCCTCGTAGGGCTTGCCGCTTCGATCGCGCTCCCCGTTTCGGCTCAGGGCCGCAAGCCGAAGGGCCCGCCCGAGCAAAAGCCGGAACAAGCGCAGCCCGCGGGCGAAAAGAAATACGACAAGGAATTCCCGACGAAGGCGAATTTCAACTTGAAGGAAATCAACGGCAAGGCGCCGGCCGCCGACGCCTCGCTGATGATCGACGGGACGCTGCGCGGCTCCGGCATAAGCGGCTGCAACACGTGGTCGGCGACGATCTATCCGATCAAGGGGCAGAAGCTGGCGATGGGCCCGGTCATCATGACCAAGAAGCAGTGTGACCCGGCAATCATGAGCTTCGAGAAGGAATTTCTGACAATCCTGCATTCGGGCCCGACCTGGGATCAGCAAGGCGACACGCTGACCGTAAAAGGCGCGACCGGGACCCTGACCTTTCTCAGGTCGCTCTAAGCGGGAGCGCGGTGGCGCTGCAAAATTTCGCGCACCGCCTCGACGAGCCGCTCTTCCGGCACGGAGACCTGCGCGGGGCGTGCCGCCTTCCATTCCTCATTGGATGCAATCGAGGCGGCGGCGCGCGTGCCTTCGACTAAATCCTTGATCTGCACTTCGCCCTTGGCTCGCTCATCCGAGCCTTGGATGACGACGCATGGACTCGCACGGCGATCGGCGTAGCGCATCTGCGCTTTCATGCCGGCGGCACCGAGATAAAGCTCGGCGCGGATGTTTGCGTCGCGTAAGCGCGTGACCATCGATTGATAGCGCGCGATCTGATCGCGATCGAGGACAAGGACGACGACGGGCCCGGTCATGTCCGCGCCTGAAACGATCGGGCTGTCGATCAGTTTCAGTGCGGCGTACAGGCGTGAGACGCCGATGGAGAAGCCCGTTGCCGGTACTGGTTCGCCGCGGAAGCGCGCGACCAGCCCGTCATAGCGACCACCGCCACCGACGGAACCGAAGCGAACCGGGCGGCCCGCTTCGTCTTTCACGCCGAAGGTGAGCTCGGCTTCGAAGACGGGGCCGGTGTAATATTCGAGACCGCGCACGACGCCGGCACTCATCATCACGCGGTTGCTGCCGTACCCGGCAGCCAGCAACACACGGTTCATTTCTTCAAGCTCAGCCAAGCCTGCGTGGCCGATCTTGGAATGGCCTAAGCTTTCCCACCACTCGCCAAGCGCAACCTCGTTGGAGATTGCTCCTTCAGCGCTTCCGAATTTGGTGCGTTTGTCATCATCAAAGATCGTAAAACGAGGATTCTGAGCCGAAACGCTGTAGCCTGGCCCTGGTGCGACTACTCGCAAGATTTCGACAATTGACGCTGGGTCGAGTCCTGCGCCCTTTGTAAAGTCGCCGCTTTCATCCATGCGGCCTTCGCCAAGCAGTTGGTGCACACCGTGTGCGCCCAACCGATCGAGTTTGTCGATGGCCCGCAAGACGGTGAGGCGTCTTACGGCGTTTTCGTCGCCACCGAGCCCGGCTGCCTCCATCACACCGTCGAGAATTTTTCGGTTATTGACCTTGATCACGTAGTTGCCGCGCTGGATGCCGAGCTTCTCCAGCGTGTCGGCGGCCATCATGCACATCTCTGCATCGGCAATGACCGACGGCGCGCCG
>JAXDNH010000206.1:0-13226 GCA_034669525.1 Methylobacteriaceae bacterium
TGGCCCCCGGATCGCACTCCGCTTCGCTTCATGCGTCCGGGGACGTGATACAGGATTCGCCTAGTTAAATTGTTTGAACTTGCCGTCGCGCATTTCGATAACGACAACCCCCGACGTTTCCGCCGGATCGCGATTTTCCGTGAACGCGAACGGTCCCATTACGCCCGTATATTTCACCTTGCCGAGTGCGCCCTTGATCTTCTCGGGCTCGGCCGCGCCTGCCGCATTGATCGCGGCTGCGACGATGAACAGCGTGTCGTAGGCCTGCGCCGCGAACTGATCCGGCTCCACATTGTACTTGGCCTTGTACGCCTCGACGAATTTTTGGCTCGCGGGGTCGGCCTTGCCGACAAACCAGGGCGAACCGACAAGCGTACCGTTCGCGGCATCCCCGGCAATCTCCATCACCTTCGGCGCGTTGAGGCCGTTGCCGCCGATCACGTGCACTTTCTCCGGAAAGCCCAGCGCCTTCTTGCCGAGCAGGATGCCGGAACCTGCCTCGACGAGAGCCGAGACGACGATCGCATCGGGGTTCAGGCTCTTGATTTTGGTAAGCTGCGCCGAAAAGTCGGTGTCCTTGCCGCCGAACGTCTCCGTCGTCAGCGTCTCGATGCCGAGCTTCTCCAGCGCTGCCTTCATCACGTCATAACCAGACTTTGTGAAGGCATCGTCGTTGCCGTACATCACCGCGACTTTCTTGATCCCGAGCTTTTGCTGGGCAGTCTTGAGCGTCACCGGCACGACGTCGGCTTCAGGCAGCGAGGTGCGAAACACGTAAGGACCGATCGCGGTGATGCCGTTCGCGGTTGTCGACGTGCCGACGATCGGGATTTTGCGCTCATTGGCGACGGGGCCGGCAGCAAACATTTCATTCGACAGCGTCGGTCCAAGAATGAGCGGTACTTTGCTGCGGCCGATCAGCTGGCGCGCCGCGTTGATCGCCTGGTCCTTGTTGCCGGCGGAGTCCTCGTACGCGATCGCCAGCGGACGTCCGCCAAGCACTCCGCCATTCTTGTTCACGGAATCGAGGGCGAGATCGAAGCCGTTCTTGATCGCGATGCCGTATTTGTTGTTTGGCCCAGTGAGGATCTCGATCGCGCCGATCGTGACGGGCTCTTTCGATTGCGCGAGGGCGATGCCACCCCAAAACATCGCGGCAAGAGGCAGCGCCGCAAGCGCGGTCAATTTCTTCAACATGGTACCTCCCTCGACGGACGGTCGGGACGCCGCCCCACGAAAATCGTGGCTTATCTAACCGAGCGCTGGCGGGGCTGCAAACTGCGACCCAAGTGCTATGTGCCGCGCGCCGTGGTGTCTTTCGGCTCGCTGAGGTACGGTCGGCGCCCTTTTCTCTGGGTCCCTAGTCTTCCGTTGTCGATCCATACGGCGCCCCTCGACCTACCGCACGCGTCGTCCGTCGTCGATGGGCGCGCCGCCTGGATGCGGCTCGCGACCGCGGTGCTCATCACGGCGCTCGGCGGTGTCGGCATGTGGTCGGTCCCCGTCAGCCTTCCCGCGGTGCAGGCGGAATTCGGCATCGCGCGCGCCGCCGCGTCGCTGCCTTATACCCTGACCATGATCGGGTTCGCGTTTGGTGGTATAGCTCTTGGCCGGCTAGCCGATTGGCGCGGCGTAACGCTTCCCCTGACTATCGGCGCGGCCGCGCTAGCCTGCGGCTACATCGTGGCGGGCTTTGCGCCGAGTCTGCCGACATTCGCCTTGGCGCAGGGTGCACTTATCGGGTTTGGCAGCGCGGCGAGTTTCGGTCCGCTTATTGCCGACATTTCCCACTGGTTTGAGCGACGCCGCGGCATTGCGGTCGCGATCTGCGCAGCCGGCAATTATCTCGCCGGCGTGGTCTGGCCGCCGACCATTCAGCACTTCATCGAGACAAGCGGCTGGCGCGCAACGCATATCGGGATCGGCCTCTTTTGTGCCGTGACGATGCTGCCGCTTGCCTGGCTCATGCGCCAGCGGCCGCCAGGGCATGCGGCTGCACAGAACGGGGCGGTCAATGCATTCGTGCCGCCGGACATTGGCCTGTCCCCACGCGCGCTACAGGTGCTGCTCTGTATAGCCGGCGTTGCCTGCTGCGTCGCGATGGCGATGCCGCAGGTCCATATCGTCGCCTATTGCGGCGACCTCGGCTACGGCGCGGCGCGCGGCGCCGAGATGCTGTCGCTGATGCTGGGCTTCGGCATCATCAGCCGCGTTGGCTCCGGCTTCGTCGCCGACCGCATCGGCGGCTTGGCGACGCTCCTTCTCGGCTCGGTGCTGCAGGGCTGCGCGCTGTTTCTCTACCTGATCTTCGATGGGCTCGGCTCGCTTTACGTGATCTCCGCTTTGTTCGGCCTTTTCCAGGGTGGGATCGTGCCGAGCTACGCGATCATCGTGCGCGAGCATTTTGCTCCTCGCGAAGCCGGCGCGCGTCTTGGGCTTGTGCTGATGGCGACGCTCGGTGGAATGGCGCTTGGCGGGTGGATATCCGGCTTCATCTTCGACCTGACTGGCTCCTATCGCATCGCCTTTCTAAATGGGCTTGCCTGGAACCTCCTCAACGGCTCCATCGTGCTGTGGCTGCTCCTGCGCCGCCGTGCGCGGCCGCTCGCACGAGTGCCCGCCGACGCCGCGGCATGACATAAGAGGACGTGAGACACGGTAGGTGTCTTCCTATTGGCCAAAGCTATGCTTACGCTGCCCTGGGTGATCTGCGGCGCGGCATGAACAGGCTTCCATTCGTCCTCCTTGGTCTTGGCGGATCGGCCGCGATTGCTGCCGGTGTCGCCGTTCTCGTGCTGGCGCTGGATGCAGGCCCGCGCGAAGTCCGGCGGCCGAGCGCCCCGGAAGCGGCGCCGGTTGGGGCGCCGGTCAGCCGGGCACCGCCGGAAGCCCGAGCTGCCGCGCGGAAATCCATCGAAACACGCATTGCGCCGGTTCCGGAATATCAGCGGTTTTTCGATCGCCTGCGCCTCGCGCTCCCCTCCCAATACGAAGCGACGTTCGACGGTTTCGCGGATCGGCTCGTCGCCACCGGAAAGGAGCAGTCGGTCGACACGTATCTTTCCGAGGCGGTGCGGGAGCTGCGGCAATCGCGCGGTGCGCTCGCGGCCAGAGCCGATGGACCCCTGCTCGCGCGGATTTTTGATGTGCAGCTCGCGATGCTGGATGCGCTGTCGAAAACCGACCAGAGGCTCTGCGTCGACTTTCTGTACGGTAGCGCGAGCGAGGCATTCTACCAGTTTTCGGCGACAAACCGACAACTCGCGAGCGATATGGCGATCGCCGGGCTGGAGGCCATCGTTGACGGACAGGCGAAGAAAAACACGCGCCAGACACCGACCGATGCCGACTTCGCTCTGCTTGAAAAGGCAATGGCCGCAAAGGGACTGTCGCAGACCGAAATCGAGGCGCTGCTTGACGGCAAGACACCGGATCCGCCTCTCGAAGATGCGCGTCTGTGCAGGGCAGGGCGCGTCTACCTGGAAATGCTGAAAACGCTGCCGGAGCCGGTGCGGCTGCGCATCTATGCCCTTGCGGTGGAACTCATGGCGCGCTCGTGATGCGAGCATGAGCATTCTCTTGCCGAGCGGCAGGAAGCAAGCCATCTTCCCAAGCGAGGAAACGAAAAAGGAGGCTCGAGATGGCAGTCGCCAGCATTCTCGCGCAGAAAGGACGAGAGGTCGTGACGGCCTCACCCGATCGGAGCTTGCAGGACATCGCAACTGTTCTAGCTGAGCGCAAGATCGGTGCGGTCGTCATTACCAATAGCCACGGCAAGGTGCTCGGCATGTTGTCGGAGCGCGATATTGTGCGGGCCATGGCTCGGCAGGGTGCCAGTGCACTCGACGATCCAGTATCGCGTCACATGACCGACCGCGTCGTCACCACGACGGAGGACGCAACGATTCCGGAGACGATGGAGCGAATGACTGCAGGGCGTTTTCGCCATCTTCCGGTCATCGCGAACGATCGGCTGGTCGGGATGATCTCGATCGGCGATATCGTCAAATGGCGGCTCGCGGAGATCGAAAGCGAGCATCAGGCGCTGCGAGAATATATCGCGACTGCGTAAGTTTGCTCGCCGCGATCTTGCTTAAATCGTGCGCCGCGTTCCGACGGACACGGTGGCAAGATGATGCTCGATATCGCCAAGCGAGCGCCGCACGGCCTCGCGACCGCTGGCGATAAGCTCGTCGGCGTGGTGGAAATCGAACAGACCGAAGCGGCCGAGGCCCCGGGCGCCGATCGTCACGTCGGGCGGATCGCCGGCGAGCCGGGAACGCGCGATGCGATCCTGCGTGATGTTGAGCGCATCCAGCACTGCGCTGGCAATGCCCGGTGTGCCGTCTTCGCCGCGGCCAAAGGTGCGGCGGAAGAAACCGGCGCGTTCGGACGGTCCCGTCCGACTTGTGTCGACAGTGTTCGCGGCAACATCGAGCGCCTGCAAGGTCTGGTCGACGACGACCCGGTCGCTGACCACGGTGCCACGGAACATCGTGTCGCCGATGAGGTTTACGGCGATCACGAGATCGGCGCCTAGTGCGCGGCACACGGCAACGGGCACTGGATTGACAAGAGCGCCATCAAAGAGCCAGCGGCCATTCCATTTCACCGGTTCGAAAAGGCCCGGCAGCGCGTAAGAGGCTCGCATCGCCTCGACCAGGGACCCGCGTGTCAGCCAGACCTCATGCCCAGAGCCGACCTCCGTCGCGACGGCAGCGAAGGCAATCGGCATATCCTCAATGCGAACATTCGCGAGTTCGCGCTCGAGACGGGTTTTGAGACGGCCGCCGCTGAATATGCCGCTGCCGGAGAAGGAGACATCGAGCAGGCCAAAAATCCGCCGCCGCGTCAGAGCCCGGGCGAAGCTTTCGAGCGGTTCAAGCTTGCCGGCCGCAAAGCAGCCGCCGACCACCGCCCCGATCGAGGTGCCGGCGATCACATCCGGCACGATTCCGTTGCTGACCAGCTCCTGGAGAACGCCGATATGCGACCAGCCGCGTGCTGCCCCCGCGCCGAGGGCCACACCAACCTTCGGTCTCGGCCGTGGCGGCGCCCGCTCCGGCAGATTGACCAGGGTCTCGCCATGGGAGGGCCTCGCCTCCGGGTTTTTTCGCAAGAGCGACAACATGTTAACCACTCACGGTACGCAACGCTGATCTAGTCATCCAGTTCTACGATCGTAAGGCTGCGCTCGGAAGATGGCGAAAACTTTAAGCATCACGGTTACTTAAGGTCGAAGAGAAGCCGCGAACCGTCGGGCGTATCCACTCTGCGGTAGAAGCAGCTTTTGCGTCCCGTGTGGCAGCTGTTTCCATCTCCTCCTCCTACTACTACTCTCAGGAGGATGGCATCCTGATCGCAATCCGTGCGGATCTCTGTGACGGTTTGCACCTGTCCCGACGTATCGCCCTTGCGCCACAATGACTTGCGTGAGCGCGACCAGTAATGCGCGAGACCGGTGTCGATGGTCTGCCGCAGCGCTTCCTCGTTCATATAGGCGACCATAAGCACCGCCCCAGTATGAGCGTCCGTTGTGACGCAGACGATCAGCCCGTTGTCGTTGAAACGGGGTGTGAAAATGGTGCCCTCTTCCAATTCGGCCTTGGAAGCGGCTGTGGAAAATTGCATCCTCGGCTCACTTGTCATCACCCTGACATATCGCACTTGCCCGCGCCTTGGGAGCCAGGCGGGCGGAGCGCTTACCTGCGGCTCGAGCGGAGTGGCAATGGCGCAAGAGGGCGAGTGGGAGCTCAAGTTCGAGCTCGATCAGACGCGAGATCTCGCGCAAGATCTCGCCGATGGCTCGGCAGCATGGTTGCCAAGCGGCATTCGCGAGGCGACGCCGCGCACGCTTCAGACGATCTACTACGACACGCCGAGAACGAAATTGCGCAAGCGCCATACCGCGCTCCGTATACGCAAATCCGGCGATGAGTTTTTGCAGTCGATCAAACAGGACGGCGCCGGGAATTTCGCGCGCGGCGAATGGGAGCAAGCGATCGACGGGCCAGAACCGCGCCCCAGCGCGGCGCGCGGTACCCCGATCGAGCATTTCCTGGCGAAGCGGCGTCAACGCGACAAACTCGTGCCGCTGTTTCAAGTCGATGTCGAGCGTCGCTCTTGCGACGTTGTCAAAGCAGATAGCGTGATCGAGGCTTCGCTCGACCAGGGTCATGTCGAGGCCGGCGGTCATCGTCTGCCGATACGTGAACTCGAATTCGAGCTGAAGCAGGGTGATCCAAGCCGGCTATTCGAAGCGGCGCGCGAATTTGTCGGTAAAGCGCCGCTGCGTCTGAGCTTCATCAGCAAGGGCGAGCGCGGATATCGCTTACGCGAAAACAGCCTGACGAAGCCGATACCTTCCTCGAAAGTGCAATTCCGCCGGCGACTTACGGCCAAGGAAGCGATGCAGGCGATCTGCCGGATATGCCTGCACGATCTCACCAGCAATGTCGGTACGATCGAGGGGGAGCATGCCATTGAAGGCGTGCACAAAACGCGCATTGCCCTGCGCCGCCTCCGGGCGGCGATGACGCTGTTCAAGAAGATTACGGCGGATGAAGAGAGCAATCGCCTCCGCGGCGAGATGAAGTGGCTGTCGGATCTGCTCGGCGAAGCGCGCGACCTCGACGTGCTGCAGATCGAGAGCACGCTGCCGCAGGCGCGGGAACTTTCCGGTGGCCGTGCACTCGTCGAAATTGTTGCTGAAAAGCGTCATGCCGCGCACGAGAAGCTGCTCCAGGCGGTGCGCTCGCAGCGTTTCTACATCTTCCTTATCGATCTTGTGCGCTGGATCGAGGATGGGGACTGGTTGAAAGCCGAATCGCGGCAGGGCGATGGACCGGTCGCGCGATTTGCCAGGCGCACGATCGCGCGCCGGCGCAAGCGCCTCCTGAAAAAAGCCGATCATCTGAGTAACCTGCCGCCGGAGGTACGCCACAGGGTGCGCATTGCGGGCAAGAAACTGCGCTACATGACGGAGTTTCTGCAGCCGCTCGCCAAGACCAAGGAGCAGCAGCGCGAGCATCGCCGCTTCGTGAAACAACTGGAGAAAATGCAGACGAGTCTTGGCACATTGCATGACGCGGAGGCGCGCGGGGAATTCTTTCGTGATATCGCCCAAGTCCCGCCTGCGTTGACGGCGCCTGACGGTGCGGCTTCGGCGGCTCAGTCGCTGGCCGAAGTTTCCCCGGGCGATGCCGATCTGCTGCGTCAGGCTGCGTCCGCCTGCCGCAAAATCGCAAAAACCGACCCGAAGGATATGTTCGCGCGGGGCCGATAAGCCTTAGGGTCGCTTCTGCCCAATAGCCTTGAAGAACGTGTAGCAGAAGACACCATCTGCTTCAGCCGTTCTGTAAAGCGCCGCAATACCGGAATCGAACGTCTCGGGTTTTATTAATCCAGCCCCGATGGCCGGGTCACGAACGCCCGCGATCATCGCCGTGAACGTCTTCCTGGTGAAACCGTCCACCAGATCGGGCCTGCTTGAATCCACATAGACCATGCGCGGCGAAACGCGAACAGCTGCGAACCCAGATTGACGCAGCAACGGATATAGCTGACGCCCAATCAGCGCATTGCCGCCGACCGTACGCTGCAAGCCGATTAGGCAATCGATCGCGGCCTGAGCCGCCTCACTTTCGGGGTGGAAGTAAGCCGAACCATGATCGCCTTCGATGACCGTAATCGTTCCGCCCGGCCTGAGAACGCCCTTCAAAATCGCGAGAGCCTCGGCGGGACGTGAAAGATGCTCGAGAACAAAACAGACGAAGATGTGATCGAAGCGGTCTGCGCGAAACGGCAGATCGAATATGTCGGCTTGCTGGAAGTGTACATTCGTGTGGCCGGTTACCTCGACCACGGCCCGTGCTTGCTCGAGCGAGGCTGCGGAAACGTCGATCGAGATGATCTTCGCGTCCGGGCTGTTGCGTGCAAGCGTTACGGTCTGTGCGCCGACTCCACAGCCAACCTCGAGTACGGAAGCGCCAGCCGGATAAGATGTGTCGGCATGGAGGAGATCGGAAAGCGTTCTCGCCTGATCCTGCAGGCGCCTGCTCTCGAGCGGATCATAACCATGTACATAGGCGCGGTTTTGCAACTGCATTCAAATTTTACCCGGCAGCGCCTGCTTCGTTCCTGGCATGTCCTTCCATGGATCATCGCGAAGTGTCTTCAGCCGTTCCGGCACAGTCTTCTCGTTGAAGTCTTTTGGCTCGAGCTTGTCATTGAGCTCTTCCCACGCAAGCGGCGTTGCGACCGGCGCACCTTCGCGCGAGCGCGTCGAATAAGGCGCGATTGCCGTGGAGGTCGGATCGTTGCGCAGGTAATCGATGAGAATGCGCCCGCGCCGCTCCGCCTTTGACATGCGGATGAGATAACGCTCGGGCTTTTCCTTCGCCAGTCTTTCCGCCGCACGTTTGGCAAAAGCCTTCACCTCCTGCCAATCGTAGCGCCGGGCGATGGGCACCACGAGATGCAATCCTTTGCCGCCGGTCGTCTTGAGAAAGCTTGTGAGCTTGATCGAATCCAGCATCGCTCGCACTTCGCGTGCTGCGGCAACGACATCCGCAAACGTGAGTCCTTCGCCGGGATCGAGATCGAAAATCATGCGGTCCGGGCGCCCGGGATTATCATTCCGCGCTCCCCAGGGATGGATTTCGAGCACGCCCATCTGCACGAGCGCAATCAGGCCGCGGACGTCGCGCACGAAGAGATATGGCTCGTCGAATCCTGGCACCGGAACTTCGCCGAGTTCGCTCGGCACGCCCGAGCCGGCATGGCGCTGATAGAAGCACTTTTTCTGCCGGCCGGTCGGGCAGCGCACCAGCGTGATCGGCCGCTTCGCGATATGCGGCAGCATCCAGTCGGCGACCGCAACCATGTAATTGGCGAGATCGCACTTGGTGATGCCCTGCTCGGGATAGAGCACTTTATCGGGGCTGGTGAGCCGCACGCCGGCGATCTCGATCTCGTCGCGCGCAGCCACTACGGGGCCTCAGCTCGCCTCGGCGAGCAACCGGCCCGCGGCGGCGCGCGCCTCTTCCGTGATCGTCGCACCGGCGAGCATGCGTGCGATCTCTTCGCGGCGCTCGGCGGCATCGAGCACCGCGACGCGGGTCACGACAGCCTTCCCGCCTTTGCTTGTCGCCTTCTCGATGCGGAGATGGGCATCGGCACGTGCAGCAACTTGCGGCGCATGCGTGACCGCCAGCACTTGCACGCCACTCGCCAAGCGCGCGAGCCGCTGACCAATCGCGTCGGCGACCGAGCCGCCGAGGCCAGTGTCGATCTCGTCGAAAACCAGGGTGGGTGCGGAGCCACGGCCGGCGACCACAACTTTCAGCGCGAGCATGAATCGTGCGAGTTCGCCGCCGGACGCGACTTTCATCAGCGGCCCTGGGAGCGAGCCTGGATTCGTCTGCACGCGAAATTCCACCTTATCGTAACCATCTGCCGAATCTGCCTCGACGTCGCGCGCAATATCGCTCGAGAATTTCGCACCCGGCAACTTCAGCGGCGGCAGCTCTTTGGCAACGGCTTTGTCGAGCCGCGCTGCCGCAATCGCGCGGGATTTCGACAAGGCGTCGCAGGCATTGCGATAGGCCTCAGTCGCGGAATCCACTGCCGTCCTAAGTTCCAGCAATCGCGCTTCGCCGGCTTCGAGCGTCTCCAGGTCGGATGCAAACTTTGCCATGAGCGTCGGCAGCTGGTCGACGGCTGTAGCATGTTTTCGCGCTGCTGCGCGCAGCGCAAAGAGACGCTCCTCAACGCGTTCGAGTTCGCCCGGCTCGAATGCGGTCTCTCGCAGAGCTGTCTCGAGCGCGGCCTGAGCGCCGTCGAGCGCAACGAGCGTCGCGTCGATCGCTTTCACGACAGGATCTATGAGCGCGGGCGCCTGTGCGCGCCGGCGATCGAGACGGCGCATCACACCCGCGAGACCCACGACCGCCGAACTCTCGCCGGCGATCGCCTCCTGCGCGTCGCGAAGATCGGCGGTGATTTTCTCCGCCTGCATCATCAGCGTGCGCCGCTCGGCTAGCCAATTCTCTTCGTTGTCGCTCGGCGCAAGCTTGGCGAGTTCGTCGTGCGCGTGGCGCAGGAAATCGGCTTCTGCGCGTGCCCTTTCAACGCGCGCCTGTTCGGCCGCGTGCATGTCGCGCGCGGCGCGCAACAGACGATGCGCGGCGCGAACGGCTTGCACCTCCTGTCGTAGGCCGCCATAGGCGTCAACGAGTGCACGATGGCTCGCCGCATCGACGAGCGCACGCTCATCATGTTGACCGTGGATCTCGACGATCTCATGCGCGATGGCGCGCATTGCCTGCACGCTGACGGGCTCGTCGTTGATAAAGGCCCGCGTCCGACCGTCGGCGAATTGCAGACGCCGCAGAATGAGATCGCCGTCCATGCCGATATCCTGCGCGGCCGCCACCCGGCGCGCGGGGTGGTCTGACGGAAGATCGAAGACGGCGGTCACCTGACCCTGCGCGTCGCCAGCACGCACAAGCGCTCCGTCGCCGCGGCTGCCGAGGGCGAGTGCGAAAGCATCGAGCAGGATCGATTTTCCGGCGCCGGTCTCGCCTGTAAGCACGGTGAGGCCGGCCCCGAAGGCGAGATCGAGGCGATCGATCAAGACGATGTTGCGGATCGCGAGCTGGACGAGCATCGAAGCGATCGTACCGTCAGCCCGCCTTCAGCAAAAGGCCGGTCTGGCCCGCGGACCTCCGGGTCCGCAACTACTTGCTTAATTGTTCGCGCCCCAGGAGGTGCGCGGCCCGTGTTTAGCCCAAACCGACCTTCTTGAAGGTCTTCGAAATCCAGGATTCCTGGTGCTCCTCGGGCGACAATCCGCCGGTCTGCAGGCGCGCGAAGGCGTCCTTGTACCATTGCGAATCGGGGTAGTTGTGGCCGAGCACCGCGGCGGCGGTCTGCGCCTCGCTGGTGATGCCGAGGGCGAGGTAAGCCTCGGTCAGGCGATAGAGCGCCTCCTCGGTGTGGCGCGTCATCTGGTACTTCCCGAGCACCTCGCGAAAGCGGTTGATCGCCGCCGTCCAGTTGCGCCGCTGCATGTAGAAGCGGCCGACGCCCATCTCTTTGCCGGCGAGCTGGTCGCGTGCGACCTGCATCTTGAATTTCGCATCGGTCGCGTATTCCGATTGCGGATATTTCTCCACGATCTGATTAAAATAGGCGAGCGCCTTTTCCGCGCGTTCCTGATCGCGCGCCACGTCGGGGATTTGGTTATAGTAAGACATGCCAGCGAGATAGATTGCGTAAGGCGTCTCGGGGGAAGATGGATAGAGGCTCACATAGCGGTTGGCGGACGCGATCGCGTCCTCATACTTGCCGTCCTCGTATTGCGAGAAGGTCGTCATGATCAGACCTTTCCGCGACCATTGCGAATACGGATATTGCTTTTCGAGATCGCCGAAGCTCTTGCCCGCGGCCGTGTAGTCCTTCTTGTGCAGGCGGGCGAGACCCTGATTGTAGATGTCGTCAGCCGGAATATCCGGCAGGATTTTGGTCTCGTATTTCTCGCCGCCGAAGAGGCTCGAGACACCCGGGAGGCTGTCGATCGCCGAGCAGCCTGAAATGCCGAGGGCGAGCCCCAGCACGGCGCCAGCGGTCATGATGCGCGACAGGAGCCGAGCAGAATGGATGGGCTCGGATGCAGCTTTTGAGGGGGTCAAATCAAGATGCATACGGCGAAACTCGTCGAATGGGAGCAAGCGCGGGGTTGCGCTAAAAAGGGAGGGGACAAGCCCCTCCCGCTCGGACAGCCGCTTACTGCGATCCAGCAGGGTCGGACGTTGGCGATCAATTGTGGCGAAGCCGCGCCCGCTTAGCGGAAAAGCGCGCGTTTTTCAGCGACGCGCGGCAGGAATGTCACACTCGAATTCATGCGCTTGAAGGCGGAATGCCGACGGGTCCGACATAAGCGCGCGAAGCGCCGCGATATTCAGCGCGTGGCCGCCGCGATAGGAGCGGAAAACGCCTGATATCGGCGCCCCGGCAAGCGCGATATCTCCCAGCGCATCGAGCATCTTGTGACGGACGCATTCGTCGGCGAATCGCAGGCCCTCCGGATTGAGCACGGCGTCCTCGAGAAACGCCACGGTGTTGGCGAGTGAGGCGCCAAGCGCCAGACCACGCGCCTGCAACGAGGCGAGATCACGCAGGAAGCCGAAACTGCGGGCGCGCGACAATTCGCGGCGAAACGTACCGGGATCGAGTGTCAGGATTTTGCGCTGACGGCCGATCACCGCGTCGGCGAAATCGATTTCCACGTCGAGGGTGAGGCCTTGCTCCGCGGGAACAAACTCGGCGAAGGATGGACCGTGCTCGATCCGGACTGGTTTCAGCACCTTCAGCGCGCCGCGGGAATGCGGCAATTCGACGGTTCCAGCTTCGTCGAGCGCCTCGACGAACGCAGCAGCCGATCCGTCGAAAGCCGGCAATTCCGGCCCCTCGATTTCGACCCGCAGATTATCGAGACCGAGGCCAGCGCAGGCAGAAAGCAGATGTTCGACCGTGCCGACATTGTTGCCGTCGGCATTGCCAAGCGCTGTTCGCAAAGTGGTGGCGACGACATTGGTCCAATTGGCTGCGATCGGCCGCGCGGCGCCGGAGCATTCGAAAAGGATACCGGTATTCGCAGGAGCAGGATGCAGCCTCAGCCGCGCCGGCGCATTACCGTGGACGCCAACGCCGCTCAGCAGAACGCGCCGCTTCAAGGTGCTCTGGTGCGCAGGCCTGACCACCCGGGAGACGGCAGAGCCGAGCTCGTTTTGAACTTGAACCATGAAAGCTCGCGGCCCGCAGATGCTGCCGAAGACGGGCTGCGAAATTTAAGCCGCGCCGACAAGCCCGGCCAAATCACGCTTTCTTACGGATTGTTACAAACACCGCCTGCGGACGCGGAAAATAAAAAGGCCCGCAGCAAACGTGCGGGCCTTCAAAGGTCGAGTGGGGCAGATCAGCTCGACTGGCGGCGGAGGAATGCCGGGATTTCGAGATGGTCGTCTTCGCTGCTGCGGACGGCGGGGGTCGCGCGCCCATGCGGATCGAGTTGCGCCTGCCGCGGGGCAGGGGCGGGCGCCGGAGCTGCCGGCCGGCGGGCATATTCGGCGTGAACCGGCGAGGGTGCCGGGCGAGCGTGTTGCGGCGCAAGACGCGGCGCGGCGGGCAACGCCGGGACCTGCGGTGTGGGCGGATGCTGCGCG
>JAXDNH010000207.1:0-17213 GCA_034669525.1 Methylobacteriaceae bacterium
CCGCCGGATGAAAGGCGCCGAGACGCTCATTGCGTCGAGCTCGGCGTCGAGCTCGCCGACGGACCAGGCGCCGCATTGGCCGGCGCCGCTCCGCCGGCGTCGGCGCCCGGACGGCGCCTGCGCTCACCACCACCGCGACGCCCGCTCTCCGCGCCCGGCGGCGGGGCGCCGCCGCCTTGATGCAGGGCCGGCGCGCCGCTGCTTGCTGGCTCCTCCGCTGCGGCCACACTCACGCGCGCGCCTTCCGCGAGGCGCGCGAAACCGGCGGTGACCACCCGGTCCCCGGCAGCGAGGCCGGCGCGCACGACGGCTTGCGCATCGTCCTGCGGTCCGAGCGAGAGATCGCGCATCGCTACGGTTTCGTCGGGCTGCACGACGTAGGCGAAGGGCCCCTTGGGTCCGCGCTGGACCGCGGCAACGGGCACGACCACCGCCTGTTTCAGCGTGTCGGCCAGCAGGCGGATATTGATATAGGCGCCGGGCCAGAGCGCGAGCTTCTGGTTCGGAAATTCCGCCTTTAGGCGGACCGTACCGGTCGTCTGATCGATCTGGTTGTCGACGACTTGCAGCGTGCCGCGATCGACGGGTGTTGCGGCGGACGTGCTATCCAGCGCATCAACCTGAACTGTGCCGCGGGACTGCGCCGCGATGATTTGCGGCAGTTGTTGTTGCGGCACGTTGAAGAGCACCGAAATCGGCCGGATTTGGGTGAGTGTCACGATTCCCGTCGCGTTGCCGGACCGGACGAGATTGCCTGCATCGACGTTGCGTATGCCGGTGCGGCCATCGATCGGCGCAACAATGTTGGTGTAGCTCAGCGTTTTGGCGGCGCTGTCGATCAGCGCCTGGTCAACCCGGATCTGCGCGAGCATCTGGTCGACGCTTGCCTGCTGGGTATCGACCTGCTGCCGGCTCGCCGCATTGGTCTGCAGCAGCGTCGTGTAGCGCGCGAGATCGCGACGCTGATTTGCAAGCTGGGCCTCGTCCTGGGCTTTCTTGGCAACGGCCTGA
This sequence comes from Methylobacteriaceae bacterium, assembly GCA_034669525.1. Taxonomy (GTDB): domain Bacteria; phylum Pseudomonadota; class Alphaproteobacteria; order Rhizobiales; family Beijerinckiaceae; genus JAFASC01. Next base: position 1,012 of record JAXDNH010000207.1, read on the forward strand.
TCGTAGGAGGCCTGATACAACGTGGCGTCGATGCGGGCGAGCACGTCGCCCTTTTTTACCTCCTGGCCTTCCTTGAAATTGATCTCGGTGATCTGCCCGTCGACCTGCGCGTTGACGGTCACCGTGTTCAGCGCCCGCACCGTGCCGATCGCGTCGATATAGACCGGAACGTCGGCGACTTTCGCGGTCGCCGCGAGGACCGATATTGGGGGACCACCCGCGGTGCCTCCCGCACCGCGGGCACGACCGCCGAATTGCGGCGTCTCGGGGGCACGTGTCGGCAGCACGAGCGGCGACAACAGAACGGCGAGGCCAGCCAGCCCCACCATAATCAGCACCCATCGCAGCGCGCGTCGCATTCAGTCTCCGGGCGAAAGCCCTCGCCAGCCTAGCAATTCTGAACCTGAACCTAGTGTTTACAACACCATCGCCACCATAACCGTTGAGCCCCCGCTGAGCATTAAATATCGGCAAGCTTCACCCGGCGTGGTTACGGTTAACTCCCTTTCCGGCCATGCAATTGCGGCACGAACAAACCCGTCCACGACGCCGGCTTCTGCTTTATCGAACCGATGCTCGCCAGGAAATTGGCGAACGTCATCACGCCGTCCGGCGTCGCAGAGAAACGCGTATCGGGGTCCTGCACCAATGGCAGGACTTCCTCCAGGCTCATCTTCGTCTTCAAGCTGCGCGCGAAGATTTCCGCCGTGGCTTTTGGATCATCGGCGATGAAGGCGCAGGCCTCGTCGAGAGCGGCGAGGAAAGCTCCGATCGTCTTCGGATTGGCTTCAACAAAGCGCTTCGGCGCGAATACGACGTCGAGCGTGATATTGCCGAACAGCGTGACGGAATTGATCACGGTGTGAACGCGCGGATTCTTCAGTTCGAGATTGGCATAGGGCGGCGAAGCAAAATGAGCGTCGATCTCGGTTTTGCCTGAGGTCAGTGCCGCATAAGCCTCGGGATGAGGAATGCCCACAGTCAGCGGATCGAGCTTCGCATAGTTCTCCGGCCCGAACTCTTTGGCGGCGGCCATCTGCAGAACGACAGCCGCAAGCGAGGTCTTGATGCCAGGCATAGCGATGCGGTCTTTCGACGAGAAGTCCTTCAGCGATTTCACGTCAGGATTAGTCGTATTGAGGACGAGCGCGGTTGTGGACATGCCGCTGACGCCGATCACTTCCGTGCGCGGACTGCCCTTGCCTTTCGACCAGAGCGTCAGGAATCCCGGCGCGCCGGTGCCCGCGATGTCGAGCGTACCGGCAAGCATCGCGTCATTGATGATGTTGCCGCCGTCAAAGAGATACCAGGTGACTTTGAGATCGCCGAGGCCGGCTTCGGCAGCTTTCTTTTCGAGAAGCTTGCGATCCTCCATGACGATCAGAGGCAGATAGAGAATGCCGTAGCCCTTCGAAATCCGCACTTCGCCGACCTCGGCACGAGCCGTGCTCGCAGAAATGCAAGCGGCAAGCAGTAAACCCGCGCATGACCAGCCGACCCGCTTGTTACCCATCACAATTCTCCCGCCAGTTCACGACGCCTGCGGTCGAGTTCTTCGCTGTAGCGGCGCAGCGTATGGCTTTCCGTCAGAAGGCCCAGGACTTTGAGGCTCTCGCGCGAGTCGACGACCGCGAGCGCTTCCGTTTCGATCGAATCGAACAGCGCCATTGCTTCTTTCGCGTTCATCTGCGGCAGGAGGAAAGAGCGGCGGTATTCCGCGATGTCGCGCACCGGCAGGTCGGCCTCCTCATCATGCCTTTCCGCATGGGCTTCCGGCACGAGAACCATCCCGGCATAGCAACCCTGTTCGTCCGCCAGGATCATACGCTGCGTCGAGCCGAGCGGCACCTCCTTGCGGAAATCGCCGACGGACGTCGACGCGCTGATCGTCGGAACGTCGCGGCGCATGAGCCCGCCCACCGTCAGATCGCGGATCCAGCCGATATCATGCGCACTGCGGATACTTTCGCCGCGCAGATGCAGGCGCCACGTCGCGAAGGAATAGCCGAAGGTCTTGCGCACGGTGACCGAAGACGCGACCACCGCAATCAGCACGAGCGCGGTGATCGGCAGGTCGCCCGTCATTTCGAGCGCGAGAAATGTCATGGTCATCGGTCCGCCCACGACAGCGACCGCCAACCCACTCATGCCGACGATCGCAAAGACATGTGCGTCCGGCGCGCCGGGCAATGAAGAAAGACCGGCGAGCGCAGCGGCCTGGCCAAGAAGGGCACCTAAAAAAAGGGATGCAAAGAACAATCCGCCGCGAAAGCCCGATCCGATGCAAATCGCTGAGGCAATCGACTTCAGCAGGATTACGGAGACGATGAATTCCGGCGCAAAAACATGCGCGAGCACGAGCTGCAGCGCACCATGACCGGAGGAGAGAACCTGCGGCGATTGGATCGCCAGCGCGCCGCATAGAAAGCCGCCGATGGCGGGCCGCAGGAAGCTTGGAACGTGGCTCCGCCGCACGCCGCGCTCGAACAATGTCGCGCCCTGCATCATCGCAATGCCGAACGCGGCGCATCCAAGGCCAATGAGCAGGGCCGATCCATAGGCACTGAGCGACAGCATCGCCGGACCGTGCGAAGCGATCGCGACGGTGCTGCCGAAGAAAAGGCGCGAGACGAGCGTCGCCGCGAGCGAGGCGATCAGAACCGGTGCGAGGTTCGCGACGGAATAGCTGCCGATGATCAGTTCGAATGCGTAGAATGCACCGGTGAGCGGAGCGTCGAACGCCGCTGCGATTCCGGCCGCTGAGCCGCAGCCGACTAGCGTGCGCAAATCGGCACGCCGCATCTGGAAGCTGACGCCGAGCCGCGAGGCAAGCGCGGAGGAAATCTGGGTATAACCAGCCTCCATCCCGACGGAGGCGCCGCAGCCGTTCGAAATGACGTTCTGCACGACGACGAGCACACTATCGATCAGCGACAGCCGTCCGCCGCGCACCGCGTTCGCTTCGATCGGATCGACAGGCACGCGCTTGCGCCAGCGCCAGCGCGAGGCAAACAGCGTAACGGCGGCAAGAACGAGGCCGCCGACCGTCGGGAAGAAAAGCACCGGCAGCGGATCGAGATGGGCCACAGCGGAGAGCCGTGTTCCCGGTGCGAGGCCGAACAGGATTTCGTGCGCGCGCTGAACCGTCGCAGCGAGGATCGACACGACTATCCCCGAGACCACGCCAATAACGCCAGCAAGCAGAATCGGCCCGAGTTCACTCGCGCGGACAAGTGCCCGCCATTTCCAGGGCACGAGGAAGGGCAGGCTGCGCCGCGCAATGCGACGGGGCAGGCCGGTGGGGATCGTCACCATCTTTGTCGATCGGCTTGCATTAGTGACGCGATGCCCGCGGGCGAGATTGACAGGTGAGGGGCGGGCGGGTCGACTGCCGCCCGCCTCCTGTGGGGCCTCCATACGCTTAAGATGGCTTAATGTCTCGGCTTTTGAGCTTTCCTGAACAGGTCTTGCGGCCTGCCGTCGCAGGCACGGTGACAGCAATCTGGACCGTCGTGGCGAGCATCGCTTACGCGACGCTGGTTTTCTCCGGGCCGTTGGCGCCGGCGCTCGCCGTCGGGCTGTCGACGGTTCTTTCCGGATTCGTCATCTCTTCGGTCGTGATCGCGCTTGGCAGCGGTCTGACCGGAATGACTGCATCGAACCTCACCGTTGCGGCGCCGGTCTACGCTGCAATGGGCGTCGCGATCTCGACCGAATTCACGCGCATCGGCCTTACCGACCCTTTCACGCAAGCTGCCGCCGTTTCGCTGGCGACTGGCGCGGCGACGCTTCTCACCGGCCTGTCGTTTGTCGCGCTTGCAAGTTTTCGCCTAGGCTCTCTCGGCCAGCTTCTGCCTTATCCCGTGATCTCCGGCTACAATTCGGGCATCGGCTGGTTTTTGCTCGTCGGTGGCCTGAAACTAACGATCGATCAGCCGCTCGGAATCGACGCGGCTCGTCTCCTCGAGGGGCATTCGATCGCCCAGCTTGTCGCACTTGCTGTGACGGTCGCTGCGCTCGTGATTTTGCCGAGGCGCATCTCACATTGGGCCGTGCTGCCCAGCGTTCTTATCAGCGCCGTGTTGCTGTTTCAGGTTTTCCGCCTTGTTGCGGGTTTCGATGTTGCTGCGATGCAGGCGAGTCACTGGGTCTTTGGTCCATTCACCGGCAGCTTTTTGCACATGCCGGCAATCGCGGGGGTTGCCGGAATGGATTTCGATCTCACCCGCCGGCTTGCGCCTTATGTCTTAGGCAGCGTGTTCATTGCGGCGGTTACGCAAATCCTGGTTCTCTCCGCACTCGAGAACGATCTGCGCCGAACGTTCGCCCTCAATCATGAACTGACAATGGCCGGTGCTGCCAACATTGCCGGCGGGCTTGTCGGTGGGTTGCCGACAGGACAAGCGCTTGCGGCAACGGTGCTTCTCAATCAGCAGACCGGCCCCTCCCGCTTCGCGGCGCTGATACCGGCGCTTTGGGGTGCAATCCTTCTCGTCGCGGGCCCGACGCTGCTTGCCTACATGCCGAGATTTGCCGTTGGTGCATTGTTAGTCGCGGTGGGGCTCGATCGCTTTCTCCTTCGCCTTTTCGGCGATGCGCGCATCAATCCGGTGCTTGAGACTGTCATCGCCATCCTCGTATCGTTGAGCATCATTTTCCTTGGAATTCTGAACGGAATGGCAATCGGTCTTGCTGCGGCGATCGTGCTTTTCGCCTACAATTATCGGCGCATTCCGATTGTGTGGGCGACGCTTTCCGGAGCCGAAGTGCGCTCCAACGTCGTGCGCTCGCCGGAAGTGACGCGGCTTCTTGAAACGGAAGGCGCGCGCATCGTTCTCTTCCGCCTGCAGGGATATCTGTTTTTTCTGAACGTCACTTCGCTGCGCGGCGCGGTGGAACGACGTGCCGGCGAAGAGCCCCCGCTGAGCGATATCATCTTCGACTTCAGGGATGTCGTCGGTATGGATTCATCCGCCCTGATGGCGTTTCGCCGCATTGGCCAGATCGCCGAGGAGAAAGATTTCCGCGTGGCCTTTGCCGGGCTTGACGCTGATCTGCGCGATCTCTTCGGGCGGGCGATGATGTGGGGGAACGATCGCATGATTGGTGTCGAGACTGCCGATCGCGCCTTGCAGTCGGCGGAGGACCGCCTCGTAGCGGAGTATGAGAGAGGCCGTGTTTCGCACGCGCTGACGCTCTCGGACGCGCTGGCGGCGTTCGCGCCGGGAGAAGTGTCAGAAGACGATCTCGCCCGATATCTCGAACATGTCGAGCTTCAGCCGAACGAGGTGCTGATGCATCTCGGCGATCCCGCCGATGCGATGTTTTTCGTCGAGGCCGGTCAGGTCACCGCGGAACTCGAACGTGAGGGCGCGGCTCCGGTGCGTCTGCAGACGTCATCGCCAGGCGCGCTGACCGGCGAGATCGCCGTCTTTCGCGGCGGCGTGCGCACCGCATCGGTGCGCGCGGAAGGGAATTGCCGGCTGGCCCGGCTTTCGAAAACGGCGCTCGCGCGCATGGAAAGGGATGATCCCGATCTGGCGAGGCTCATCCACCGCTTCATCATCGTGCAACTCGCCGACAAGGTTGCGAATACGACGCGGATTGTCGACGTCGGACTGCACTGAGGCTTTATCTGCTCGCCCCCAAATTGGTCGCCGTCTGCCCGAACAGAATCTTCGCCGAATCCGGATTGATGTTCGGCGTCGAGTTGATCTCCGCCGCCTTCTCGTAGGCGCGTTTGGTGGCCGGACGCTCGCGAATCGTCTCGAACCAGCGCTTGAGATTGGGGAAATCGTCAAGCTTTTGGCCCTGGCGCTCATACGGCACGATCCAGGGATAGGACGCCATATCGGCGATCGAGTAATCGCCGGCGATAAACGGCCGATCCGCGAGCCGCTTGTTCAACACGCCGTAGAGGCGGTTTGTTTCGTTACGGTAGCGGTCGATCGCGTAGGAAATTTTCTCCGCGGCGTAGGTGCCGAAATGATGGTTCTGTCCGGCCATGGGCCCAAGGCCGCCCATCTGCCAGAACAGCCATTGCAGCACCTCGACGCGCCCGCGAATGTCGGAAGGAATGAACTTGCCCGTCTTCTCGGCGAGATAGAGCAGGATCGCGCCGGATTCGAAGACAGAGATCGGCGCGCCACCATCCTTCGGATCCTCATCAACGATCGCTGGAATGCGATTGTTCGGTGAAATCGCCAGGAATTCCGGCTTGAACTGATCGCCCTTGCCGATATTCACCGGCGTGATCCGATAGGGGAGCCCCGTCTCCTCCAGGAACATCGTGATCTTGTGCCCGTTCGGCGTCGTCCAGTAATGCAGATCGATCATCGTGCTCTCCGTTAATTTAGTTGCTTTGTCAGCCGGCGCTCAGACGCGCGATAACGTCCTGCGGAACCGGCTCGCCCTTGAGCCGGTTTGGATCGTCGGGGTGGCGGATGGTCCACACCCTTGTCTCAAACGCCTCGACCGCGAGCTCGCCGGCATTAAAGAGCTTATGCTCGACATTGAAACTCGAGCGACGAAACTCCACGACCGAGCTCTCGATCACGACCGTCTCACCGAATCGGCAAGGCTTCAAAAACTTCGCCCGCGTCTCGACGAGTGGCCACCCAGCGAAGCGGTAGCGCTCGAACAGCGATTCCTTCGGAAAGCCCGCAGACGCGAAGACATGCGCCGTGCATCCGTCGAACCATTCGAAATAGCGCGGGTTGAAGACAATGCGCGCCGGATCGCAATCCCCCCATTCGATCAGCCGCTCGCGCCGCGCGACGAACATCTGTTTCTCCGCGCAACTACTCGTGCGAGACTTTCGCAGCGCGCTTTTCGAGGAAGTCGCGGAGCCGCTCTTTCGCTGCCGGGTCGGCCTGCGCAATCGACGACATCATCGCTTCGAGAAGCAGGCCGGTTGCAGGCTCCGCCCCGGCGATGCGCGGCAGCGCCTGCATCACGGCGAAATTCGTCAGCGCCGCGTTCTGCGCGACACGCTTGGCGAGTTCGATGCCCTTCGCGAGACCCACTCCCGCGCCGACGACATAATGCGACAGTGCGAAGCGCAGGCCGTCCTCAGCGCCATAGGTGCGCCCTGTCAGCATCATCTCCATCATGCGGGAGGCGCCAATCAGGCGCGAGATGCGCACGGAGCCGCCGCCGCCGACAAAAATGCCGCGGATGCCTTCGGGCAAAGCATAGTAGGCGGAACTCTCGGCAACACGAATGTGGGTCGAGGCCGCAAGCTCGAGCCCGCCGCCGACAACCGCGCCATGTAACACCGATACGACCGGCACGCGGCCGAATTCGATCTTCTCGAAGGCCTGATGCCACATGCGCGAATGGAACATGCCTTCCGACGCGTTCTGTTCGCGCAGATCGGACAGATCGAGCCCGGCGGAGAAATGATCGCCGGCGCCGTGAATGACGACGGCTTTGATGTCATCCGGCAAGGTGGTGAAAAACGCGTCGATGCCCCGCACCAGCGGCGGATTGAATGCGTTGCGCTTCTCCGGCCGGTTCAGCTTCAGGAGCGCGATTTCACCCTGACGCTCGGCGATGAGCGAAGCCGGCAATTCGCAATGCGGCCAGGCGGTCGAGGGTTCTGCTTTCGACATCTGTACGTCCCCAGCGAGCTTGCCATACAGCAAGAGTTTCCCGCCGGGTCAATGCACAGGCTGGGGCGCGCCAGCTTCAAAAGCCGCGGAAGCTCGTGAAGCTCGCAGCGGGTTCGCCCGTCGTCTCGAGCTTGTTCTCAAGACCGGTGCTCATGTGATCTCGTATAACGATAACAACACCTCATTCGGCAATCGCCTCCCGGTGCACACGAACAGGCTGCGCATCATCCATTTAAATTCCGGCGCGGCGGTCTCGAAAGTCGGCGCGGCGCGAAAGTAGATGAGCTGCGGATCGGCGGGCTCGCCGCGCATGAGCTTCTCTACTGCGGCTGCCGGCCCGTGGCGCAGGCCGCGATTGACGACATAGATCAGCGCGCCGGTCGTCGCCTCAAGCACATATTTGGCCTCGAGTTCCATCACGCCGTCGGGGCGCAGGAGCTGGAAATCGGCCCCGCCCGGAACGACACTGCCGTTGAGCCGCGGACCTCTGACCGTGCCACCGAGGATCGGGATCACCCGGCGCAAACCCGCGCCCGTCTCGCCGATCGTGATTGGCGCGCCGACCTCGACGCTGATCTCGGTCACAAGGCTGACGCCGGGAGCCGAAACGCTCGTCATGTCTTCGTCGGCATTCAACTTGCGTGTATCGCTGCGCGGCGTTCAGGACAAGGCTGCCCTGCGCCGTTCAGTCGAACTGCGATATTGCGGTCGGCGCGCGCCAGCGTCTACAAGCCCGGCATGACGACCCTCTCTGCAACACTGCGCCGCCTCTATCTCGATCCTGCCGATTACGTCGACAGCGACCATCCCGAGGTGCAGCTTTACGCAAAGCCTATAATCGCCGGCAAGGACGATCCTCGCGCTATCGTGGCTGCGCTCTATCGCGCCGTGCGCGACGACATCCGCTACGATCCTTACGTCGACTATCGCAATCCCGAGACCTTCCGCGCCTCAAGCGTGCTTACAGCACGCCAGGGTTATTGCGTCGGCAAAGCGTCGCTCTATGCCGCATCGTGCCGTATCGCCGGCATTCCGGCGCGGCTCGGCTTTGCCGACGTGAAGAACCATTTGGCGACGCCGAAGCTGATCGAGGCGATGGGCAGCGATCTCTTCGCCTGGCACGGCTATTCCGAGGTTTACATTGACGGCGAATGGCTGAAGGCGACGCCGACATTCAACGCATCGCTGTGCCAAAAGCTCGGCGTCGCGCCCCTCGATTTCGACGGCCGCTCCGATGCGCTGCTGCACCCCTACGATGCCAAGGGCCAAGCCTTCATGGCCTATGTCGAGACGCACGGCACATTCCACGATGTGCCGGGGAAGTTCCTGATGCGCGAGATGGAACGGCTCTATCCCGGCATGATGCGCGACAAGGTCGCTGGCCGCGACATGGAACGCGAGGCGAGCGCGGCGTAGCGCATTACGTCGAAAGGGATAGCAGGTCCCGCATCGTCAGTGCATTGCCGGTCGCCGCCGCGCTCATCGTGTTGTCGAATATGCACCATGACGGCACCGCGCGGCCCGCGCTGTCCGCGAGTCGAGCGGCGAGATCAGCCAGAAACTCGCCGCTGTAGTCGGAATAGTACATTCGCGGCGAGCCGTGCAGCCGATGATAGAGGAGACCCGGCCAGCCGCCCGGTTCGTCCGCGCCTGCGGCCCGCGCGGGATCAGCGGCAACGCGCGCGACCCGCAGTTTGGTAAGCGCCCGGTCGGCAGTTTCCTCAAACCAGCTTGCATGACGCGGTTCGCAGGCAACGGCTGTGCTCGTGCGCTTCCGCAGCGCTTTGAAAAAGCCCGGAACGATCTTGCCCTCATAGGCAAGGCTCGGCGGCAATTGCACGAGCAGGCATCCGAGTCGGTGCCCGAGACCGGCGGCTTCGGCGAGAAACGCGTCGATGAGGTCTTCGCAACCGACGAGCCGGCGCTCGTGGGTGATCGTTTTTGGCAGTTTCAGCGAGAAGCGGAAATCCTCAGGCACGCTTGCCGCCCAGCGCTCGTAGGTCGAGGGCCGGTGCGGCCGGTGGAATGACGAATTTATCTCGGCGGCATTCAGGGGCCGGGAATAGCGCTCGAGGTGGCTGCCCGCGTCCGGGAAATGGGCGGCGTAGCGGCGGTCGAGGCTCCATCCCGCGGTGCCGATGAACAGAGCTCCCTTCATCGTTCACCCTGTGCGGATTCGCACCTCGACTCGCCGCGGCGCGGAGCAGAGTAGCGGGGACGGCCTCCAGCCGTCACCCCTCCCAAACCTTTGCCCCGCCGTCGCCGGCGGGGCTTTTTTTGCAAACCTAGAGCGCAATCAAATAGAGAAGTAATTGCTAATATGCGCGTATCAGCTGTATACCGGCCCGTGTGGACCGACTCAGCATTTACAGCTCGCCCGGGGAAAGCGAGGGACTGCTCAGCGGGCAGTACTGGGGCGAGCTGCGGCTGTTTCTCGAAGTCGCGAAGGCTAAATCATTCAACAATGCCGCGAAGCGGCTGAATCTCAGCCACCCAACGGTGGCGCGCAAGGTACGCCGTCTGCAGGATCTCATGGGCGTGCAGCTCCTGATCTCGACCGAGCGCGGCATTAAGCTGACGCCGTCCGGGGAGGAACTGGCCCGCGCGCTGTCAACATTCGACCAGTCTCTCTACGCGATCACAAGCGGGTTGCAGGAGGATCCACGCCGCGCCGAGGCCACGGTGCGCGTCAGCATTACGGATGGCCTGAACGCCTTCTTCGCCGTTCCCACGATGGAAGCCTTCTCGCAGAAGAACCCGAATATTCATCTGCATATGAAAAGCACGATCAATCTCAACGACGTGCGCGAAAATCAAACCGATATGATGCTTGCCTTTGCCCCGGATTCCCGCGCCGACCTCGTCGTGAAGAGGCTCGGCAACCTGCATTTTCATCCAACCGTCTCGCGCGGGTATGTCGCCAAGCATGGGCTGCCGACAAAAGCGAATGTCGGCCAGCACAGCTTCCTGCAATCGCATTTCTACGAGTCCAATCTGGAGATATGGGCCGACTGGCTTGACCTCGTCGCCAAGGGCCGCGTTGCTCATTATTGCGAAGACACATTCGTCTACGGGATCATGGTGAAACTCGATCTCGGTATTGGTCTTCTCGGCACTTATACCGCAGTAGAGCCGGAAGCGGTCCCGCTTGATCTCGATGTTCGCATTTCGCTGCCGCTTTACGCGATCGCCTTGCGTGAAAGACTCGAGTCACGACCGGTGAAGCTCGTTTTCGACTGGCTGTGCGAGCTTTTCAGCGAGACAAACCGCTGGTTCCGCCACGATTTCAAGCTCGACGACCTGCCGCCGACAAGGGAAGCGCTTAATCGGCTCTCACCTTAGGCCTTCTTCTTGAAACCCCTTTCTGTGAATTGCACTGATCTCGTCGAAAAGATTTAGATACTCATTGGCCACATCCTCGAGCGCTTCACCGAGGTCGAGCGGCGGCGGCTCCGTCGCGCTGCCGAGTGCCATTTCCACTTTCTTGCAAGCGGCGAGCGCTTGCGCGGTAATTTCGTCGCGCAACATCTGCCAGTCCGGGGTGATACTCGTCATGATGGTCATCGTGAGGCCTCTATCTCGATGAGATTTCGAACGGTGCAGGCTCGTCCCAATGGCCTTCGATCCGGAAAAGGACGTTGGCGCCTGCCTCGGTGGTAATGGGGTTTGGAGATGGTTCGAGGTCCTTGTGGATCTCGTAATACGGCTCATGTCCTTCGAACAGCGCAGGCTCTTTTCCGTCGGCGTCACGGAAACCGAGTATTTGCTTCCATAGACGCGCGTATTTGGGCCCGGCATGCGTAATGACGCGGGTGTAACCCTTGCGCCTGATATGCTCGAAGCCGAACTCGGCGAAATCTTTCAGCGTGCGTATATCGCGATGTTCTTTTCTGAACGAGGTCCGTTCAATTTTGGCGAAGTCTTTGAACCAGCGGATACGGCCGGTGCCTACGGGTTCGTCACCATCGTAGGCTAGGACATGCGTGGATTGATAATCGTTGCCGTCGAAGAGCCATTTGGCTTGGGCGCCATGCTCGTCGAGGAAGCATATACTTCGGACGGCGCAGGCGTGGACCCATTGTTCCGCGGTCGTGACGATCGTGAATCTGAGCGAATTATGACGGCGTCCTTTACGCTCATTTGAGACCGTCATAACCATACTCCGTAACCAGCACAGAAACTTCACCGATTAAGAACCGAAACCCAGACGAGTAAAACCGGGCAAAACTTTCCACAGTTGTTCAAGAATATTCAAGGGAGCTGTTCATGTGCGATCGAGCTCTGACGATGCACGAGCTTTGTCTCGAAGCGGTTCGTCTGGGGGGAACGGACATCAAGGCGATCGAGTCGTACGTGCGTGAACGAGTGAAAAGGATGTCCGAAACGCAAAAGTTGCAGCTGAAGGAAGAGATCGCCCGCGTGCTCGCCTTCCAGCCGCCGACGCCGGGGACGGGCTCGCTGCACTAGTGGGAAGCCGCTCCCCGGTGGCCCGCGTTGACTTGGCTCCCACCGTCGCGAGAGTTGGGGGAAATCAGCCCAGCGAGCACCGGTGCCGATCGCCCGTCTTCCTCCCCATTGTCCGGGCTTGCGCGTCGGCCTCTTCGGCGGCTCGTTCAACCCGCCGCACCGCGGGCATCTCCATGCGAGCGAGCTGGCGCTGAAGCGCGTCGGCCTCGACCGGATCTGGTGGCTGGTCAGTCCCGGCAATCCCTTGAAAGAAACGCGCGGCCTGCCCCCGCTCGCCGTCCGCATGGAAGCGGCCCGAGCGCTCGCCCGCGACCCGCGCATCCTCGTGACGGGCCTCGAGGCCGAGATCGGCACCCGCTACACCCACGACACGATCGCCTATCTCAGGCGCCGCTGCCCGGGCGTGCGCTTCGTCTGGATCATGGGGGCAGACATCCTCGCCCAGTTGCATCTCTGGCAGCGCTGGCGCGAAATTGCCGAGATTGTACCGCTTGCCGTCGTCGACCGGGCCGGGCCGACTTGGCCTACCCTCAACACCCCGGCGGCGCACTGGCTTGCCCGCCATCGGCTGCAGGAGGCCGAGGCGACACTTTTGCCGGATGCAGAGCCTCCCGCTTTTGTCTTCCTCCATGGCCCTCGCGTTGACCTTTCCTCGACGCTGCTGCGGCGGGCGGGCCACACGCCCGGCGAATGTTAAGGCCGTTTTGCGGCGGCGCTTTCCTGCCGGTTGAAAACCGGGAGAATCGATCTCATCTTGTCTGATGCGGGCGGCGTGCCCGCGCGAGAGGAAACAAGCACTGGAACCTGCGGTTCTCCCCGAAGCGGGCATCGTCCCGCTTTCACCGGTCGGCGAGTTTAGAGGATTCGACACCGGATTACTCGTGCGGAACGTCCTGGCCAGTCTCGACGATTCGAAGGCCGAAGACATCGTCTCCATCGACCTGCACGGCAAAACCACCCTTGCGGACATGATGGTCATCGCGAGCGGCCGCTCCAACGTCCACGTTGGCGCCATCGCCGATCGCGTGATCAAATCGTGCAAGGAAGCCGGCCTGCCGGCACCGCGCGTCGAAGGTCTGCCGCATTGCGACTGGGTGCTCGTCGACGCCAACGACGTCATCGTCCACATCTTCCGTCCCGAGGTTCGTCAATTCTACAATCTCGAGAAGATGTGGGGCGTCGACCGTCCGGGCGAGCGGCGCGTCGTCTGACGCGCCTAACAGGTCTTGCGCCTGCAGGTCCTTTGCGTCGGCCGGCTGAAAGCGGGCCCTGAACGGCAGCTTGTTTCGCGCTATAGCGAACGCATCGGTCCAGCCGGACGCTCGGTCGGGCTCGGGCCGCTTGACCTGCGCGAAGTCGACGAAGGACGCGCGCGCCGGCCCGATGATCGCAAAATCGACGAGGCGCTGCGCATTGCGGCGCTGCTTCCCCAAGGGGGCACGCTTTGGGCGCTCGATGAAAAGGGCACGAATGATACCAGCGAAAATTTCGCGCATGAGATCGCCAACTTGCGCGATGGCGGCACATCCGCGCTGGCATTTGCGATTGGCGGCGCGGAGGGACTGGATGACAGCTTACATCGGCGTGCAAACCGCCTCATCGCGTTCGGCGCGTTAACGCTGCCGCACCAATTGGTGCGTGTGCTTCTGCTCGAACAAATCTACCGAGCGACGACGATCCTGTCGGGACATCCGTATCATCGGGCATGACATCCGGACGCGCGACTCCCCGGTGCTTAACCCGGTCCAGCTCACACCATATATTGTCCGCCATTGGCGGCGATCGTCGACCCCGTGATGAAGCCCGCGTCGTCGGACGCGAGAAACACAACCACACGCGCGATCTCTTCCGGCTGGCCTAAGCGGCGCACCGGAATCTGTGGAATGATGTTTTTCTCCAGCACGTCTTTAGGCACCGCCATCACCATTTCCGTCGCGATGTAGCCAGGCGCGATCACGTTCACCGTGATCCCCTTAGCGGCGTTCTCCTGCGCCAGCGCTTTAGTGAAGCCGATATCGCCTGCTTTCGCCGCAGAATAATTAGTCTGACCCATCTGGCCCTTTTGTCCGTTGATCGACGATATGTTGATGATGCGGCCGAAATTGCGGTCGCGCATGCCGTCGATCACCGGCCGGCACATGTTGAACAGCGAATTCAGATTGGTGTTGATCACCTGATACCATTGCTCCGGCTTCATGCGGTGGAACATCGTATCGCGCGTGATGCCGGCATTGTTGACGAGAACGTCGACCGGGCCGACCTCGCTCTCGACCTTCTTCAGTCCTTCGGTGCATGCCTCATAGCTTGAGACATCCCATTTGAAGACGGGAATGCCGGTCTCCTGCTTGAATTTGGCGGCGGCCTCATCGTTGCCGCCGTAATTGGCGGCGACGTTGTAGCCGGCTTGCTTCAATGCCTTGCTGATCGCCGCGCCGATACCGCGCGAGCCGCCGGTGACTACCGCCGTGCGTGCCATTGCCGTCCCCTTTGTGTTTCTTCCCAAAAACGCCTTCCTTGGCGGAAGTGCGCCAGTGCGGCGGTTAGCACCGCACTGCTTTGTAACGCGGAATGTGCGTCAGCGTTCGACGGTCATCGCGATTCCCATGCCGCCGCCGATGCAGAGCGTGGCGAGGCCCTTGTGCACATCGCGACGCTGCATCTCGTGCAGAAGCGTCGTCAGCACGCGCGCACCTGACGCGCCAATTGGGTGACCGATTGCGATGGCGCCGCCATTGACGTTCACGATCGAGGGATCCCAGCCCATGTCCTTGTTGACGGCGAGCGCCTGCGCGGCGAAGGCCTCGTTCGCTTCGACAAGCTCGAGGTCCTTGACCTTCCATCCGGCCTTTTCGAGCGCCTTACGAGAAGAGGGGATCGGCCCCGTACCCATGATTGCGGGATCAACGCCCGCCGTCGCCCACGAGACGATGCGGGCGAGCGGTTTCAGGCCGCGCTTCTCGGCTTCCTTCGCAGTCATCAGCACCAAAGCAGCGGCGCCGTCGTTGATGCCAGATGCATTGCCCGCGGTCACGCCGCCTTCCTTGGAGAAGGCCGGGCGAAGCTTCGCCATCGCTTCGACCGTCGCGCCGGCGCGGATATATTCGTCCTGATCAACGACGATATCGCCTTTCTTGCTCGGCACCGTGAACGGAACGATCTCGTCCTTGAACCGGCCGGCCTTCTGCGCGGCTTCAGCCTTGTTCTGCGAGCCGACGGCGAATTTATCCATCTCTTCGCGGTTGATCTGCCACTTTGCGGAGACGTTCTCGGCCGTGTTCCCCATGTGGTAGCCGTGGAAGGCGTCGATCAGCCCGTCCTTCAGCATCGTGTCGGTGAACTTCACGTCACCCATCTTGGTGCCGCCGCGGAGATAAGCGGCGTGCGGTGCCTGCGACATCGATTCCTGGCCGCCGGCGACGATGATGTCGGCATCACCATTGGCGATCTGCTGCATGCCGAGCGCCACCGCGCGCAGTCCCGATCCGCAGAGCTGGTTCAGGTTCCCAGCGGTCTTTTCCTGCGGAATTCCGGCCTTCATGGCGGCCTGGCGCGCGGGGTTCTGGCCCTGACCCGCGGTCAGGATCTGGCCCAGGATGACCTCGTCGACCTCCCCCGCCTCGATCTTTGCCCGCTCGATCGCTGCCTTGATCGCGGTCGCGCCGAGATCATGCGCGGGCGTGTTGGCGAAGCCGCCGTTGAACGAGCCGACTGCCGTGCGCGCGGCCGAAACGATCACCACATCCGTCATCTTGCTCTCCTCAAAACCTGTACTCGGATAGATGACCACGCTGCCGGACGCGTCAAGCAAATCTTCGGCTGCGCAGCGCAGCGTTGCGGGGTGCGCAGGTGCGGCAAGCCTCAGCCCGCTTTGAAGAAAAGTCTTTCCCGCGGCGCGATAAAGTGCCTATCTTCGCAGGTGCGGGAGGGAGGGCTTCCGTGATCGGTCGAGGCAGGACATGGCCCTAGAGCAAGTAGCAACAAACGCGCCGCAACCCACAACCATAAAGAAGTACGCCAACCGGCGCCTCTACAATACGGGGACGAGCGCTTACGTAACCCTCGAAGACCTTTCTCATATGGTCAAGAGGGGCGAGGATTTCCTCGTTCAGGACGCCAAGACCG
>JAXDNH010000208.1:0-15577 GCA_034669525.1 Methylobacteriaceae bacterium
GTCCTGATCGACCGCGAGCGCGAGTGCCGCGGCCATCGTCGCCGGATCGTGGGCGTTATGTACGATCAGCGGCTATGATGCGGACTGGATCAGAACGCTTGCCACCAAGAAAGGCGCGTCGGCCTTATCCTGAAGCGCGGCTCGGAATTGAAGCGACGTACTCGACAAGCGGCTGAAGCTGGTGTCGGGCTGACAATGAAAAGGCCTCGCATTTGCGGGGCCTTTTGTTGCGATAGGGCCGCTTTAGTTATTGCGGTTGCCGGTAAGGTAGACCAGCGACTGGAAGATGTTGATGAAGTCGAGATAGAGCATCAGCGCTCCGTTGACCGACTTCTTCGTCTGCACCTCGTAGCCGTCGCCGGAAAAGTACATTTCCTTGATCGCCTGGGTGTCCCAGGCAGTGAGACCTGCGAAGATCAAGACCGACAGAATCGACAGGCCGAACTGGAAGGCCGAGCTTTGCACGAACAGGTTGACGAGGCTCGCGATCACCAGACCGATCAATCCCATCACCAGGAACGAGCCGATGGGCGAGAGGTCGCGCTTCGTCGTGTAGCCGTAGAAGCTGAGGCCCCCGAACGCCGCCGCCGTGATGAAGAAGGCGCGAGCGACCGAGGTCCCGGTGTAAACCAGGAGAATCGTCGAGAGCGATAGACCCATCGTCGCGGCGAAAGCGAGGAAGAGGTTGCGTGCGCTCGCAGCCGACATCCGGTCGATCCGGAAGGAAAAGAACAGGACGAAGGCCAATGGCGCCAGCATGATCACCCAGCGCAGCGGGCTGCCATAGAGCGCCACACCGATGTCGGTCAGGTAGATGTTGCCGATCCGGTTCGCCGTTGGGACGCTAGAGACAGCCAGCATGTTGGCGCCGAAGGCCACTACCCCTGTTAGCGCGAGGCCGAGCGTCATGTAATTATAGACGCCGAGCATGTAGGCACGCAGGCCCTGGTCGATCTCGGCAGTACGTGTCCTGGCCGCTGTACCCCAGCGGGCACCGACGTTGCGGTCATAGTCGGACATAAGTTCCTCTCGTGTTGCGGGGTTTTACGCCCCTGGACCGCCCGCAGGCGGACACTGCGTGAAATATGTAACGAGGCTTCACGCCTTACAAGGGTGTAGCACACTTAACTCGTGGTAATCAAAGGCGGCTTGCTGCAACAGGGTTAGCGAAGCAGAAGGTCAGTCATCAGCCGTTTGACGCCGCCCCGCCCCTGTAGCATCTTGGACTCGCGACGGTCCTCCGCGAGGAGGCGAAGAGGGAATGCGACCGGACGGCCTGAGGCTGGCCGGAGCGCAGCTGCCCCCGCAACTGTCGGCGTCGAGACGCGTGCCGAGGCCACTGATTTCGCGAGAGATCGGGAAGGCGGCACGCGGCAATGAAGCGCCAGCCAGGAGACCTGCCGTCGCGTGCATACACCAAAGCTGCCGGTGGGGCGGCGAGGAGGTTTGATGAACACGCATTCGATCGCACTCGGCGCCGGTACTGTTTCCACCACGCGCGCCGATGCACTGAAAGCCGCGCTGTTGGCCGCCGTGCTCGGCGTCGCTCTGGTTTTCCTGACAGGCTTTGCCCACACCCTCGTTCTGCACAATGGCGCGCACGACACGCGCCACGCCCTCAGCTTCCCCTGCCACTGATCTTGCGATGATTCAGCGTGTGCTGAAGGCCGGCTTTCTCGCCGGCCTCGTTGTCGGGCTTGCGGTCGCGGTCCTACAGCATTTCACGACGTCGCAGCTGATCCTGCAGGGTGAGGTTTATGAGAAAGCCGCCCATGACCATCGTGCGGGGCTGAATTCACCTGCGCTGCCGATCGTCTTCGTGCACGACCACAGCACCAGCGCCGCAGCGACCGATCCCGAGGAAGAGGACGAGGGTTGGCAGCCGGCAAATGGCTGGCAACGCATTACCGCGACAAGCGTCGCGACAATCGGGACATCGATTGGCTATGCCCTCATCCTGATTGCGGCGATGCTGGCGGCAGGCGTTTCGATCGTGCCGCGCACCGCCTTGCTCTGGGGCATCGCGGCATTCGCGGCGACGAGCCTTGCACCGGCGCTCGGCCTCTCGCCGGAATTGCCGGGCAGCGCCGGCGCGCCGCTTCTCTCGCGGCAGATTTGGTGGGTTCTAACCGCGCTCTGCACCGGCGGCGGCATCTTCCTGCTGGCACGTATCGAATATACGACCGCGAAGATCGTCGGCGTGGTGCTGATCCTGGCCCCGCATATCATCGGCGCGCCGCATACGCCGAAATTCAAGAGCACCGCACCGGCCGAACTCGCGGCGCAGTTCGCGGCGACATCGCTGGTTGTCAGCGCGGTTCTTTGGGCGCTACTCGGCCTCGCCGTCGGCTATGCCTGGCAACGCGTCGCGCGTTCGCAAACCGTGCCGGTGCCGGCATAGACATGCGGACAACCATCCACGTCTGTACGACCTGCCGCTTGGGCGACGAGCCGCTAGAGCCCAAAGAAGCGCGCTCCGGCGCGCGCCTGTATCGCGAGCTCAGCACCCGGGCAAGCGAGGAAGAGTTCGAGATCATCCCTGTCGAATGTCTAAGCGTCTGCAAACGGCCGGTGACGATCGGCTTCTCCGCGCCAGGCAAGTGGAGCTATATCTACGGGGATTTTCCGCCCGATAGCAGCGCCGAGACGATCCTCTCCGCCGCGCAGCTTTATGCGGATGCGCTCGATGGTCTTATCCCGTGGCGAGAGCGACCGGATGCAATCAAACGCGGCGTCATCGCGCGCATACCGCCTGCTTTCCCGCAATTGCGTGAGGCGGCGGAATGACGGGCGCGCTGAAAAAGGTGCCGGTGACGATCGTCACCGGCTTCCTCGGCGCCGGCAAGACGACGCTGATCCGCCACGTGCTGGAAAACGTGCGCGGTCGCCGTCTCGCGCTGATCGTCAACGAATTCGGCGATGTCGGTGTCGACGGCGAAATCCTGCGGTCCTGCGGCGCTGAGAGCTGTCCGGACGAAAACATCGTCGAACTCGCCAATGGCTGCCTCTGCTGCACGGTCGCGGACGATTTCGTACCGACGATCGAGGCGCTGCTCGCGCACGAGAAGCGCCCGGATCATATCGTTGTCGAAACGTCCGGCCTCGCATTGCCCAAGCCGCTCATAAAGGCGTTCGACTGGCCGGATTTGCGGGCGCGCGTCACCGTCGATGGCGTGATCGCAGTTGTCGACGGCCCAGCAGTCGTCGAAGGACGCTTCGCCGATAATCCGGCGGCGGTGCAGCGCCAGCGCGCCGCCGATCAATCCGTCGATCACGATAATCCACTTGAAGAGGTCTACGAAGATCAGCTGCTTTGCGCCGATCTCGTCGTCCTCAACAAGGCCGATCTCCTGCAGGATGCCGACATAAGCAGGCTGTCAGTCAACATAAACGCGGCTGCGCCGCGCGCCAAAATCGTCGTGACGCAGAACGGCCGCATCGACCCGGCGATCCTTCTCGGCCTCGCGGCTGCCGCGGAAGACGATCTCGCGCAGCGTCCCTCGCATCACGATGCGGAGGACGGGCATGACCACGACGATTTCGAAACGTTCATCGTCGATGTCGCCGCTCCAAAAGACGCCAACTCGTTCGTCGAGCGGCTGAAGTCGGTTGCCGCAGATCACGACATCTTGCGCGTGAAAGGCTTTGTCGAAGTTGAAGGTCGGCCGATGCGTCTGCTCGTGCAAGGCGTTGGTGCGCGCTTCAGCCATCATTTCGACCGGCCCTGGCGGGCCGATGAGTCGCGCGGAAGCCGCCTTGTGGTGATCGGCGAAAAGGGCCTCGACCGCGGCGCCATCGCGGCGGCTCTGACGGGATAGACGTGCACCTCCTCGCTCGGCAAATCGGCACGCTAGATGAAACGGCTCAAGCCGTCGATCTCGAGCAGACGCCGGCCGAATGCGTGTTCCTGTCGTTCTCCGATTCCGATCTCGCCGCAGTCGCCGCGGTGCACGCGGCGATGCCGGCGGAGCGCCCGAATCTACGCCTCGCGAATTTAAACGATCTCAAGCATCCGTTCTCGGTCGATCTCTATCTCGACAAAGTCGTTGCGCATGCGCGCTTCGTGATCGTGCGGCTGCTCGGCGGAGCCGATTACTGGCGTTACGGCGTCGACGAACTCGCAACAGCGGCACGGATGCGCGGTTTCGACCTGGCGATCGTGCCCGGCGATGCGCGCGAGGATGCAAGGCTTGACGAAGCATCCACGCCTGGCGCTCCCGATTTGTCGCGCATCTGGCGCTGGTTTCAGGAAGGCGGGCCAGAAAACGTTCGCTCGTTGCTCGGCTTTGTTTCAACACGTCTCGGGCGCCCCCTATCCTGGCAAGAGCCGATCGCAATCGCCGCCGCGGGAAGATGCGAATCGGGCTGCCGAGGTTCGGGTGACGATGCGCCGCGCGCGCTGCTCCTGCTCTATCGCTCCGTCTTTCTCGCCGCCGACACGGTACCGATCGATGTCCTCGCAGAGGCGCTTGCCGCGCGCGGCTTTGCCGTCGAGAGCATGTTCGTCACAAGCCTTAAAGATCGCGAAGCGGCGGAGATCGTCGACCAGGCGATCGAGCAATTCAGACCCGACATCATCCTCAATATGACCGCGTTTTCCGCGCGCCTGGACGACTGCGCGAGCGTACTCGACCGTGCCGATGCGCCTGTGCTGCAGGTTGCTTTAGCGACGTCATCGCACGAAGCTTGGTCTGCAAGCCGGCGCGGCCTGTCCGCCGCCGATCTCGCCATGAATGTCGTGCTGCCCGAGATCGATGGGCGCCTCATCACCCGCGCGATCTCCTTTAAGGAAGCGAGCCCGCGCAGCGAGGCGCTCGAATTCTCTTGTCTGCGGCACAAACCAGAGCCTTCGCGCATCGACTATGTCGCCGATCTCGCGGCAGCTTGGGTGCGCTTGCGGCGAAGGGCGCCGGCAGAGCGCCGCCTAGCCCTTGTACTGTCGGATTATCCTGCAAAAGGTGGACGCGTCGGCTATGCCGTCGGCCTCGACACGCCGGCTAGCGTCGCGGTGATCGCGTCCAAGCTGCGCCATGTGGGATATGATGTTGAGGCAATGTCGGAAGGCGACGCATTGATGCGCGCGCTTGAGAGCGAGAATGCCATAATCGAACTGCCGCTTGATTGCTATCGCCAGCACTTCGCCGCGCTGCCTCGTGCCTTCACGGAAGCAGTAACGTGCGCGTGGGGCGATCCGGCTGACGACGACAATGTGAGGGAGAGCGCCTTCCGCCTGCGCATTCTTCGCGCCGGCAATCTCATCCTTGCCGTGCAGCCCGACCGCGGCCGCCGCGATGCGCGCAAAGCCGAATATCACCACGCCAACCTGCCGCCACGCCATTCCTACATCGCGTTCTACATCTGGCTTCGCGAGGTCGCGCCGATCGACGCCCTGATCCATCTCGGCACGCACGGCACGCTCGAATGGTTGCCGGGCAAGGCGGTGGCGCTTGGGGACGATTGCGCACCGGAAGCCGTCCTTGGTCCGCTGCCGGTGATTTATCCCTTCATCGTCAACGATCCCGGTGAGGCGGCGCAGGCAAAGCGCCGCATCGCGGCAGTGACGATCGGCCATATGACGCCGCCGCTGACCGAAGCCGGCCTGCATGGCGAGGCGCGCGAGCTCGAGGCGCTGCTCGACGAATATGCGCAGGCGCAGGAACTCGACCCGCGCCGCGCGCGCAAACTCGCCGATGCGATTATGCTCCGCGCGCGGGAAAGCGGACTGGCGGCGGAGAGCGGCTTATCGGAATTCGAGGACATGCCCGCCGCACTGGCGCGACTCGATGCTTGGATCTGCGATCTGAAGGAAATGCGCGTCGCCGACGGGCTGCATGTCTTCGGGCAGATCGACGCCGACGCATATGCCGAAGCGCTCACATCAGGGGGTGCGCTCCGACGATGTGCGCGCGGCGAAATCGACGGCCTCCTCGCCGCGCTCGACGGCCGCTTCGTCCAACCCGGACCCGCGGGCGCACCGTCGCGCGGGCGTCTCGACGTGATGCCGACAGGCCGCAACCTTTACTCCATCGATCCGCGCGCGGTACCGACGCGAACATCGTGGGAGATTGGCCGGCAGGCGGCGCGCGCGTTTGTCCAGCGCTACATGCAAGATCACGGCGACTATCCCCGCCGAATCGTGCTCGATCTCTGGGGCAGCGCCACAATGCGCACCGGCGGTGATGATCTCGCCCAGGCTCTCGCCCTTCTCGGCGTACGCCCTTCATGGGACCATGCAAGCGCGCGCGTCTCCGGTTTCGAGATCGAGCCCGCGCCGCTGCTGGAGCGCCCACGTGTCGACGTCACGCTGCGCATTTCAGGTCTCTTCCGCGATGTTTTCCCGACGCAGATCGCGCTGTTTGATGCAGCGGTACGTGCGGTCGCCGCGCTCGATGAAGGCGCAGAGATGAATCCGCTCGCCGCGGAACGCGACAGCGCACCGCAGCGCATCTTCGGTGCCGCGCCGGGTGCTTACGGCATCGACTTCGCCGACAAAATTGCTGCGAATGCCTGGACGAATCGCGCCGAACTCGGCCGGCATTATCTCGAGGCGAGCAGCACGGCCTATTCCGGTCGAGACGAAGGTATTGAAGCCGCCGTAGCCTTCGCCGATCGCCTTCGAGGCGCCGACGCGCTGCTCCACATGCAGGATGTCGCCGAAATCGATATTCTCTCCGGCGACGCTTTCGCCGAACATGAAGGCGGCTTTGTCGCCGCAGCGGAAGCGCTCGGCAACACACCCGCTCTCTACCATGCCGACGCGACGCGCCCGGATCGGACCATCGTGCGGAAGCTCGAGGAGGAGATCGCGCGCGTCGTGCGAGGACGCGCGGCGAATCCGCGCTGGATCGCCGGCCAGATGCGGCACGGCTATCGGGGTGCGGCGGAAATCGCCGAAGCCGTTGCCAATCTGCTTGTCTTTGCGGCCACGACGGATGCAGTGCGGTCGCACCAATTTGAGCTCGTTTATCATGCGACGCTCGGCAGTGATGAGGTGAGCGCGTTCCTCCGTGAGTCTAATCCCGGCGCGGCGCGGGCGCTTGCGCGCACCTTCGAAATCGCGCGCGAACGCGGTTTTTGGGCGACGCGGCGCAATTCGGTGGCGATACAATTCGCAGAAACCGAGGCGGTGTGGTGAACTCGGGCCCGCAGATCAAAGGTTGGTGCCCGAGCGCGTGGCGGCCGATGCTGGCCGGCGACGGCTATCTGGTGCGGTTGCGATTTTCTTGCGGGATCGTGACTGCTGATCAGACGCGCACAATTGCGGATTTGGCACGTCGCTATGGCAACGGGCTCCTCGAGCTGACGCGGCGCGCCAATATGCAGATACGTGGTGTCACCGAACAAGCAGTTCTCCCGCTACGGGCGGAACTGATTGCCATGGGGCTTATCGCGGAACATGCAGAAGGCGACGATATACCGAATGTGATCGCAAGCCCGCTCGCGGGACGCGATCGCGAAGCGCTCATCGATATTCGGCCGCTTGTGCGGCAGCTTGAGCACCGTCTCGCGACGGACCCGCGCGCGCGAGATCTACCGGCAAAATTCTGCATCGCCGTCGAAGATGGCGGCCATTTCTCTCTGCGCGATGTCGGCGTCGATATCGCACTCGAGGCATGTCAGCACGACCGTTTTGCGGTGCGGATTGGCGGCAGGGAGCTTATCGGCTCTGTTGAAACAGATGCCGCCGCGGAGACCACGCTTGCGCTCGTAGGCGCCTTCACGTCGCTGCGCATAAGGAATGGCATGCCTGCGCGGCGGATGCGCGACCTTGTCAACGATGTGGGACTGTCCGCGATCACCGTGTCATGCCCGGCCTTGGGCGGGGCGTCCATCAAATCGTGGAGCGCTCATGACGACTTGGATGGCCGCGCCAGGCCCGGCCATGACGCGGTTGGGTTCGTCGAGCCAAACCTGTTTGGCGTTGCCGCGCCCTTTGGCGCTTGGCATGCCGATGAGCTTCATCACCTGGCCGATCTCGCGGAGCGTTTTGCTGAGGCCGAACTGCGGCTTACCCCCTGGCGCGCAATTTTGATTCCGGCGATCGCCTCCGGCCCCATCGGCCGCATTCGAGCCGAATGCGCCCGAGCCGGACTCATCACCGATCCATCCGATCGGCGCCGTCACGTTGCGGCATGTGCCGGCGCGCCGGCCTGCGCTTCGGCGTCGGTCAAAACCCGCGACATCGCCGCGGCGCTCGCCCCACTGCTGCGATGGGGAGACACGCTGCACGTCTCCGGTTGCGCTAAGAGCTGCGCCTCTTCAACGTCCGCATGCATCACGCTTGTCGGCCGGGACGGCCTCTTCGATCTCGTGCCAAGCGGCAGGCCGGGTGACGCGCCGGCTCTGTTCGGCCTCTCTCCTGAAGAGGCCCGCGTCGCGGTCCAGCGCATCGCCACAGAAGACCTCCTCCATGTCTGAGCGCCACGCCTATATTCGCGACGGCGCGGCGATCTATGCACGCTCCTTCGCGATTATCCGCGCCGAGGCCGATCTTGCGCGCTTCTCGTCGGAGGAGGAACGCGTCGCGGTGCGCATCATCCACGCGAGCGGCATGGTCGAGATCGCGGGCGACATCGTGTTATCGCCGGGCGTTGTCGAGGCCGCGCGAGACGCGCTTAAACGTGGCGCGCCGATCCTCTGCGATTCCAAAATGGTCGCGAACGGCATCACGCGGACCCGACTGCCGGCAAGTAACGAGGTGATCTGCACGCTCGACGATCCGCGCGTTCCCGACCTTGCGCGAGATATCGCGAATACCCGGACCGCCGCCGCAATGGAACTCTGGCGCGATCGCCTCGGCGGCGCGGTTGTCGCGATCGGCAACGCGCCGACGGCGCTCTTCCGGTTGCTGGAAATGCTCGATGCCGGCGCGCCATTGCCCGCCGCAGTGATCGGCATGCCGGTCGGCTTCGTCGGCGCGGCGGAATCGAAGGATGCTTTGATCGCGGACGCTCGCGTGCCGTTCGTGACAGTGCGCGGTAGAAAAGGCGGCAGTGCGATGAGCGCGGCTGCAATTAATGCGCTGGCGAGCGAGCGCGAATGAACATCCGCGATCCAGGGTCCGTGCTGGCCCGAAGCGTGCCTGTCGTCGCCGGCACGCTGCATGGCATCGGCGTCGGTCCCGGCGATCCCGAGCTTCTGACGATGCGCGCCGTGCGGCTTATTCGTGAGGCGCGCGTCGTCGCCTATTTTGCCAAGAAGGGCCGGCGCGGCCACGCGCGCACGATTGTCGAGCCGTGGCTCGCGCCGGCGACCGAGGAGCTGCCACTCTATTATCCGATGACAACGGAAGTGCATTTCGGCGACGCCGCGTATCGCCGCGAGGTCGGCGCGTTCTACGATTCCGCGGCAGAAGCGATCGCGTTGCGGCTTGAGGCGGGCGACGATGTCGCGCTCCTTTGCGAGGGCGATCCGCTTTTCTACGGGTCGTTCATGCACGTCTTCGAGCGGGTGAAGGAGAGCTGCCGGATTTCCGTCTGCCCCGGCGTCACGGGCATGTCCGGCTGCTGGGCGGCGGCGCGTGCGCCGATTACTTGGGGCGACGATGTGTTGACCGTGCTGCCGGGCACCCTTGAGGAAGCCGCTTTGGTGCAGCGGCTGAGCGGAACGGATGCCGCTGTCGTCATGAAGCTCGGCTCGAATTTCGCGAAGGTGCGCCGCGCGATCGAAGCAGCGGGCTTCATCGACCGCGCGATTTACATTGAGCGCGGCACGATGGCGGGCGAGCGCATCCTGCCGCTTGCCGAGACCCCACCGGATGAGCCCGCACCGTATTTCTCGCTGATCTGTGTGCCGGGGCGCGGTCGTCGGCCGTGAGCGGTCGCCTTTTTGTCGTGGGCCTTGGTCCCGGCGATCCCGATTGGCTGACGCCGGAAGCGGCGCGCGTGCTCTCACAGGCAACCGACCTCGTTGGCTATGGTCTCTACCTCGATCGCGTGCCGGTGCGAGCCGGCCAGACGCGACATGGGAGCGACAATCGCGCCGAGATCGAGCGTGCACGCCACGGGCTGGCGCTTTCGTCGGCTGGCGGGATCGTTGCAATCGTATCTGGGGGCGACCCCGGTATCTTTGCCATGGCAGCCGCTGTATTCGAGGCAATCGAGAACGGTGAGGCTTCTTGGGGCAATCTTGAAATCGAGATTGTGCCTGGCATTACCGCGATACAGGCGGCAGCGGCGCGCGCCGGCGCGCCGCTCGGTCACGATTTCTGTGCGATTTCGCTGTCCGACAATCTGAAGCCGTGGAGCTTGATCGAAAAGCGCCTGCAGGCCGCTGCGGAGGGGGACTTCGTTATCGCCCTCTATAATCCGGCATCGAAAGCGCGGCCGGACGGCATTCGCGATGCTTTCGCTTTGCTGATGAAGCACAAAAGCGGCGCGACACCTGTGATCATCGCTCGCGCAGTTGGCCGGAGCGACGAGAAGATCGAGATTACTACGCTTGCCGAAACCGATGTGTCGCGCATCGACATGGCTACCCTGGTGCTGATCGGTTCCAGCGCCACGCGCCTCATCCCACGCGCAACCGGACGGCCCTGGGTCTACACGCCGCGCGCCGCCTCGTGAGACAGAAAGCGCAGCACGCTCTCGACATCATGCACGACCGGCGCGTCTGGCCGCAGCGGCGGGGTAATGATGATCACCGGCAACCCGAGACGACGAGCGGCGATGATCTTCGCGTATACTCCCCTCCCGCCGCTGTTCTTCGTGACGAGCACGTCGATCGATGCGTCACGCATGAGCCGCTCTTCGTCTTCAACTGCAAACGGCCCGCGCGCGAGTATCAGCTGATGGTTGGGGAGAGCGGCAAGATTGTCAGGGGGATCGATCGTGCGCGTGAGGTAAAAGTGCTGCTGTGCGCCGGCGAAAGCGGCGAGGCCGAGCCGGCCGATCGTGAGAAACACGCGCCGTGGGGCCTCGCCAAGCGCGCGGACGGCTTCGCCGAGATTGGCAACCTCGGTCCAAATGTCATCCGCGTGCTTCTGCCAAGGCTCGCGCCTGAGGATCAGCAGCGGGATGTCGAGCCGCGCGCAGGCCATCGCGCAATGTCGCGACATCTGCACGGCAAAGGGATGTGTCGCATCGACCACCCGCTCGATGCGCTTGGCGTGCAAATAAGCGCAGAGCCCGTCGATGCCGCCGAAGCCGCCGATGCGCGTCGCGATCGGCTGCGCTTGCGGTTCCCGTGTGCGGCCGGCGAGCGACAGAACCGCTTCGATCTTCGGCATTTCGGCAATGCGCGCGGCAAGGGCGCGTGCTTCGCTTGTTCCGCCGAGGATCAGAACCCGCACGCATTCATTCCGGAAGTCACCTCATGAGCGGAGCCACACAAAAATGGCTCGCGCTCGTCGGCATCGGCGAGGATGGTGTCGATGGTCTGTCTCCCAGGGCGCGGCGTCTTATCGCGGATGCCGAGTTCATCATCGGCGGCGCACGGCATTTGAAGCTCGCTGGCTCGCCGAAATGCGAGAGCCTGGTATGGCCTTCTCCGATCAGCGAGGCAATCGCGCCGATCCTCGCCCGGCGCGGACAGCGCGTCGTCGTGCTCGCAAGCGGCGATCCGTTCTTTTTCGGCGTCGGGTCGATTATTGCGGCGCATCTGCCGATCGACGAGATCATCTCACTGCCGGCGCCTTCCGCTTTCTCGCTTGCGGCGTCGCGGCTCGGGTGGAGCCTGCAGGATTGCATCCTCCTGTCGCTGCACGGGCGAAGCTTCGAGCGCATCGTTCCCCATCTGCAGCCGCGCACTCGTATTTTGGTGCTCGCTTGGGACGAGACGACCGCGCCGCGGGTCGCGACCTGTCTTGAAGCGCATCACATGGGCGGCTCGCGGATCACTGTTCTCGAAGCACTCGGTGGGCCCCGCGAGAAGGTGCGCTCGATTCGTGCCGACGCTTTCGATATGCCCGGAATCGGTCCCTTGAACGTCGTAGCGATCGAAGTCGCTGCCGATCCAGAAGCGCGCGCGATTCCGCTTAGCCGCGGTCTGCCGGACAGTTATTTCGAGCATGACGGCCAGATCACCAAGCGCGAGATTCGCGCCGTGACCATTGCAGCGCTGGCGCCGCGCCGCGGCGAACTCTTATGGGATATCGGCGCAGGCAGCGGCTCGATCGCGATCGAATGGATGCTCTGCGATCCCACAAACACCGCGATTGCAATCGAGGAGCGAGCGGATCGCGCAGCGCGCATCGCGCGCAATGCTGGCGCGCTGGGTGTTCCCGGCCTGAGAATTGTCACGGCACAAGCGCCGGCGGGCTTTGCCGAACTGCCGCCTCCCGATGCTATCTTCATCGGCGGCGGCGCAAACGATCACGATGTCATCGATCAGGCATGCGCCGCACTTTCTACCGGCGGCCGGCTCGTCGTCAACGCTGTGACTCTCGAAACCCAGGCGCTTCTCTATGGGCGCTTCAAGGAACAGGGCGGCGAACTCGTGCAGATGCAGGTCGCTCACGCTGAGCCCGTCGGCACGTTCTCCGGCTGGCGGCCCGCCATGCCGGTCGTACAATGGCGTGTGACCAAGCGGTGAGCACGCGCGTCATCGCGATCGGGATCGGCTGCCGCGCGGGCGCGTCTGCCACCAATATCGTTACTCTTGTGCAGCACACGATAACCGATGCGCAACTCGACGGCGCGAGGACGAAGCTCTTCAGTATCGACCGCAAGCGGGACGAGGCCGGCCTGATCAAAGCCGCGCGCCTGCTAGCAATGCCGATCACATTCCTCTCACGCGACGAGCTCGCCGCGCGTGCGGCAGATGCGGTGACGCACTCGGATCGCATTGCGGCGCTTTATGATCTCCCCTCGGTAGCCGAGACGGCGGCACTCGTAGGCGCGGGGTCAGCTTCTCGTCTCATCGTCCCGCGAGTTACGGCCGGCGCGGTCACGTGTGCAATCGCCATCGGCGAGCGCTAAAAGAAAAAAGCTCTTCCGCCGGGAGAAAACGGAAGAGCTTTTGAGCACATGCGAGCGCTTTCGCGCCTAGACGCCGCGCATCCGGCCCCTCCAACCTTCACCGGGCGCGGGTGATCAGGCCGGCCGGTTAGATGCGTCGACTTCGATCGACAGGCGCTTTCGTGACGGGCGCTTTTGTCGAATGCCCTCAACATTACTCGCGCGATTGCAGCCGTAAATCGGCAAAATCGAGGAATCGTCAAGATTCGGATGGGCGTTGCCGATTCAACACGATGCTGCTGCCACCCGCGACGCGCGGCGGTCGGGGTATGGCGCTCTGGCTGCTGTCTTGCGGCAGGTCATCCTCGATCGAAGCACGGCGTTTCGGGTCGCCCAAGGTCTTCGCGACTTAAGAAAACAGCTGCTTCAGAGCAGAAATCGGCATCTACTTGCCCTCAACACGGGCAGATTCAGGAACCTATACAGCTTTTCATTCGTTGCGCGGGCGGTGTGAACAGCAACGGAGCCAAGTTCATGGCCAGTCAAAGCTCGGGGCAGAAGAAAACTGTCAGCCGTGTGATGCATGAATACAAGCATGGTGAACTCAAAGCCGGCAGAGGCCGCCGCGGTAAGGTGAAGAACCGCAAGCAGGCGATCGCGATCGCGCTGCACGAAGCGGGCGCCTCCAATCAGGAAAGCCCGGCGAAGAACAAGCGCAATCTTGCCCGCACAAAACGGCGCGAGGGCGCGGGGAAGACAGCAGCATCTTCAGGCCGCAAGACATCCGGCGGCAAGACATCCGGCGGCAAAACATCCGGCGGCAAGACGTCCCGACGTAAGACTACTAGTCGCAAGACGGCGAGCGGCAGCACGACGCGCAGGTCATCGGCACGCAAGGCGTCGGCCGGTAGGTCAACATCTCGCAAGGCCGACGGCCAGCAGGTCGACCGCCAAATCGAGGGGGCGGCGCAGCGCCGCAACGAAACGGCGTAGCCCCTCGCGGAGCACCGCGCGTTCGACCCGCCGCCGCAAGACCACTGCGCGCTCGACAATACGGCGTGGACGAACTGCACCACGCACGAAGCGTACCTCGCAATCGCGCTCGAAGGGCCGTACGACGCGATCGAAGAGCGCGGCTCGCAGCCGCAAATAAATTCGCGCGATCAGCGGGCCGGGCGAAGCAGGCTCGCATCAAGAAGCCGCGAGCGAGCCGCCCGCCGCGAGGCCGGGGCGGCTTGCCGCCTTTCTGGCCTTCAGCACGAAATCGGCGCATAGAGCGAGCCGAAAATCGCTGTTGAGGCACAGCTCGCGCCACAGGATGCTATTCATGAACAGACCCGTCCCGCAATCCGATATGCAGAGCGACGCGCGGCCGCGTTTCCAAACCGAAAATCCGGCAACGGGGCAAAAGGGGCGTGCTTATGAAGGCCGCACGCGAGCAGAGGTGCGCGACATCGTGATCGCGGCTGACCGCACCTTCAAACGATGGCGGAAGCGTTCGTATGCAGAGCGCGCGGCGCTTATGAGCAAGGCGGCCGCGGTCCTGCGCAGCAGGAAGAATGAATTCGCGGCGCTAATGACGGAAGAGATGGGCAAGCCGATCTCCGATGGGCGTGCGGAGGTCGAGAAATGCGCTGGCGCTTGCGATTATTTCGCCGACAACACCGAGCGCTTTCTCGCACAAGAAAAGATCGATCTTGGCGGACCGGAGGCGTTCGTCACGTTCGAGCCACTCGGACTGATCCTCGCGGTCATGCCGTGGAATTTCCCGTTCTGGCAAGTTTTCCGTTTCGCGGCGCCGACGCTAATGGCCGGCAATGTCGCGATCCTGAAACACGCGAGCAATGTGCCGGGCTGTGCGCTGGCTATCGAAACGGTGTTCCGCGACGCCGGCTTTCCCGATGATGTGTTTCGCACGCTGTTGATCCCGAGCCGCGATGTAGAGGCCGTGATCGACATGAGGGAGGTGAAGGCGGTCACGTTGACGGGGAGCGTCGAGGCCGGTCGCAAGGTTGCGACAGCAGCCGCGCAGCGGCTGAAGAAGAGCGTGCTCGAACTCGGCGGCAGCGATGCTTATGTTGTTCTGAAAGATGCCGACATCGCCAAGGCGGCAAAAATCTGCGCAACCGCGCGCATGGTCAATGCCGGCCAAAGCTGCATCGCCGGGAAGCGATTCATTGTCGTTGAGAAGGTGCGTGGCGAATTCGAGAAAGCCTTCGTCGAGGCGATGAAATCGTATCAGATGGGCGACCCGCGCGAGGACGCAACAAAGTTCGGCCCGATGTATTCTGTCGCCGGCCGTGACGAATTGCATGAGCAGGTGGAGCGCAGCGTCACTGCCGGTGCGCGTGTACTGACCGGCGGCGAGAAGCCGCAAAAACCTGGTGCTTGGTATCCGCCCACGGTGCTGACAGACGTGCGGCCCGGTGTGCCGGCATTTCAGGAGGAGATTTTTGGGCCGGTCGCCTCGGTGATCGTCGCCAAGGACGAGAGGGATGCGATCGCCATCGCCAACGATTCGGAGTTCGGTCTCGGCTCGGCGGTGATCACCCGCGATCTCGAGCGCGGCCGGCGCATCGCCGCACATGAGCTTGAGTCTGGCATGAGCTTCGTCAACGACAATGTGCGCTCCGACGCGCGCATGCCATTCGGCGGGTTAAAGCACAGTGGCTACGGACGCG
>JAXDNH010000209.1:0-28682 GCA_034669525.1 Methylobacteriaceae bacterium
GCTGCTCGATAATGTGCGCGGCGCGCGCGCCGCCGCTGAAGCCGGCGACGCTTTGTTCGGCACGATCGATTCCTGGCTCGTCTGGAATCTGACCGGCGGCGCGGACGGCGGGCGCCACATCACCGACGTGACGAATGCCTCGCGCACGCAGCTCATGGATTTGCGTTCGCTCGATTGGGACGAAGCCATCCTCGATCTTTTCGGCATTCCGCGCGCGTGTTTGCCGCAGATCGTTTCGTCATCGGAAAAGCTCGGCACCGCGCGTGAGCCGCTCGAAGGCGCGCCGATCGCAGGCATTCTCGGCGATCAGCAGGCGGCGCTCTTCGGTCAGGCGTGCCTCAAGCCCGGCGAAGCGAAGAATACCTACGGCACCGGCTGCTTTCTTCTCATGAATACCGGGGGGATGCCTTCCCCGTCGACACACGGGCTCTTGACAACGGTCGCTTATAAACTCGGCGACGCGCCGGCAGTTTACGCGCTCGAAGGCTCGATCGCGATCGCCGGCGCGCTCGTGCAATGGCTGCGCGATAATCTACAGCTGATCGTGACATCAAACGAGATCGAGACGCTGGCGCGCAGCGTCGACGACAACGGCGATGTCTATATCGTGCCGGCGTTCTCCGGCCTTTACGCGCCGCATTGGCGCGAGGATGCGCGCGGCATCATCTGTGGCCTGACGCGCTTCGCGAAGCGCGGCCATATCGCGCGCGCCGCGCTCGAGGCGACGGCCTTTCAGACGCGCGAGATCATCACGGCGATGAGTGCCGATTCCGGCGTGCCGATCCGCGAGCTTCGCGCCGACGGCGGCATGGTGGTGAACGAGCTGCTCATGCAGTTCCAGGCGGACCTGCTCGACGTCGCGGTCGTGCGGCCGCAGGTGATCGAGACGACCGCGCTCGGCGCCGCTTACGCCGCGGGGCTTGCGGTCGGCTACTGGTCCTCGCCTGGGGATATTTCCGACAATTGGGCGGTCGGCCATCGTTGGCATCCGCAGATGGGTGAAGGCCGCCGCGCGCAGCTGAATAACGCCTGGGACAAGGCGGTCGCCCGGTCCCTGGGCTGGGTTGGCTGAGCGAACTCCCGGACGCTGTTTCCCGTTAGCCCGCGGCGAGCGCGAGTCAGCACAGCACAGCACAGCACAGCACAGCACAATGCTTGAGCTTGGCAATCAACGCCGGATCGATACACTCCGG
This sequence comes from Methylobacteriaceae bacterium, assembly GCA_034669525.1. GTDB lineage: Bacteria > Pseudomonadota > Alphaproteobacteria > Rhizobiales > Beijerinckiaceae > JAFASC01. Next base: position 1,194 of record JAXDNH010000209.1, read on the forward strand.
GATTAGGCGGATCGGGACAAACCCGGCCGTAGCCGGGGCGGGGTTGAGGGAGTGACGACGATCGACCTTTCGGATGCAGCGCCGATCCTTGCCGAGCGCGTGAGCCACGCGCCCGCGCCCGCCAGCGCTCCGGTTCCAGCGGGCCACACCTACGCGGCGCTCGATCTCGGCACCAACAATTGCCGCCTCCTGGTCGCGCGGCCCCATCACGACCGCACGCGCAACGGCGCCGACCGCCTGCGCATCGTCGACGCGTTTTCGCGGATCGTCCGGCTTGGCGAGGGCCTGCACCAGACCGGCGAGCTCGGCGAGGCGGCAATCGCCCGCACGCTCGACGCGCTTGCCATCTGCCACACGAAGATGGAGCAGCGCGGCGTCACCCGCGCGCGTCTGATCGCCACGGAGGCCTGTCGTATGGCCGCAAACGGTGACGAGTTCCTCGACATGGTGCACGAAGCGCTCGGGCTCGATCTCGAAATCATCGATCGCGAAACAGAGGCGAGGCTCGCGGCGCTTGGCTGCGCGGCGCTGGCCGATCCGCACGCCGAAGGCGTGCTGATCTTCGACATCGGCGGCGGCTCGTCGGAACTCATCTGGCTCGATCCGGCGCGCACGCGCGCTGCAGCTGCGGCAGAGCACGTCGACATCCGCCTTTGGACATCGCTCCAGATTGGCGTCGTTTCCCTGTGCGAACAATTCGGCGGCGTCGACGTCTCGTCGGCAACTTACGACGCTATGGTATCCCACGTCGCGCAATCGCTCGAAGCGTTTCTCGGCCGCGCGATGGGCGAACGCCATTGCTCGCGCTTTCATCTCCTCGGCACCTCCGGCACGGTGACGACGCTCGGCGGCGTCTATCTCAACCTTTCCCGTTACGATCGCCGCCGCGTCGATGGATTGTGGATGTCGGCGGGCGACGTCAGCGCCACCATCGCGCGCCTCAAGCGCATGTCTTACGCCGAGCGCGCCGCGCATGGCTGCATCGGGCCCGCGCGCGCCGATCTGGTGCTTGCGGGCTGTGCGATCCTGGAGGCGATCCGCCGCGCCTTCCCGGCGCCGCGACTGCGCATCGCCGACCGGGGCTTGCGCGAAGGCATGCTCATCGAGCTCATGCGCGCCGACGGCGTCTGGGACCGCCAGCGCGGGACGGCGGCGTGACGCCGAAGAAGGGCGGCCAAAAATCCGGACGCGAGGGCGGACGATCGCTGAAGACGCGTGTCAAGACAGCGCGAAAACGCTCGCTCTCCTCGACGCTATGGCTCGGCCGCCAGCTCAACGACCCTTATGTCGCGCGCGCGCGGCACGAAGGCTATCGTTCACGCGCCGCATTCAAGCTGATCGAGATCGACGACAGGCATCATCTGCTTAAACCGGGCCAGCGCATTGTCGATCTCGGTGCGGCGCCCGGCGGCTGGTCGCAAGTCGCGGCAAAACGCGTCGGCGCAGCAGAAGGGAGAGGCCGTGTTATCGGCATCGATGTTCTGGCCATCGATCCGATCGCCGGTGCTGACTTTGCTGTCATGGACTTCAACGCGCCGGATGCGCCGGAACGTTTGAAGCAAATGCTCGACGGATCAGCCGACGGTGTTCTCACCGACATGGCGGCTAACGCGACCGGACATCGCAAGACCGACCACCTGCGCATCGTGGCGCTCGCCGAACTCGCCGCCGAATTCGCGCGCGAAGTTCTGTCGCCCGGCGGTTTCTTTCTCGCAAAAGTGCTGCAGGGCGGGACCGAGAGCGATCTGCTCGCGAGTCTCAAACGCGATTTCGCCAAAGTGCATCACGTCAAGCCCGCTGCCAGCCGCGCCGATTCGGCGGAGCTTTACGTGCTCGCGACGGGATTTCGCCGTACGCGTGAGTAAAACGTCACGTCACTTCAAACCAGCCGCACAAGCCGCTGATCTGATGCTCGATGACATCGCAGTTGATCGCCCATTTTCCGGGATTGTCGGCGACGAACGCGACACGTTTCGTGCGGCCCTCGGCGACGATGACGGCATTGCGCCAATAAGGCTCCCAACCATCATCGAGATCGTGCAACAGGCGCACGACATGGCCGTGGACGCGCATGTTCTGCGTCACCAGCGTCTTGTTGACGAAGCCGAGCGACACGGGCGTGCCGCGTTTGACGGAAAAGAGCGGCTTGCCTTCAAAGCCGCCCGGCACGCCGTTCAGCGTCCACAACGTTCTCGCGCCGGGCGAGACGCGCGCGCTGCCGCCTTCGACAACGATGTCGACCTTCTTCGCCTCCGCGAGGCGGATTTCCGCCGGCAGAAGCGGATTGAGCGGCAGCGAGGCAATTGCGCGGCGAACGGGACGCTTTGCACCCCGCGTTTTGAACACAAGAAGATCGCGATCAGGCTCGTTCGTGCCGTGCAGCACGATCTTCGCATTTTCACTTTCGTCGTCGGGAAGATCGAACATCAAATCGAAGCGGGCGCCTGGCCCAACGGGAATCGTTCGCCGGACCGGCTCGAATGGATCGCAAGGCTGGCCGTCGATCGCCATGATCAGCGGCTTAAATCCCTCGAACGTGACGAACATGAATCGTGCATTGGCGACGTTCACAAGCCGCAGACGCAGGCGCGCGCCCGGGGCAAACGTTTCCGCAATCGGCGCAGCTTGCGTGTTGGCCGTGACCAGCGATCCGACCCGGCCGGCGCCGCCGACATCGGCGGGATTGCCGAAATCCTTGACAAGCATCCCCTGTTCGTCGAGGCGCCAGTCGTCGATCAGAAGGGCAAAGTCGCGATCGACATCCGGCGCCGATCGCTCGTCGATAATCAATAACCCGTAAAGGCCGCGCGCAAACTGCTCGCTCGCGAATGGCGCGACAAACGGACGATAAAGATACAAGCCGCTGTCCGGCGCTTTGAAGCGGTAGTCGAAGGCCGCGCCGGGCATCACCGGCTTTTGCGTCAGTCCAACCACCCCATCCATCGCATTGTCGATCCGCACGCCATGCCAATGCAAGCTTGTCGGCTGATCGAGTCTGTTGACGAGGCGCACGCTGATTTCCTCGCCAGGCTTGGCGCGGAGCACGGGTCCGGGGACCTGACCGTCGTATCCCCACACGTCCGTCTCGTCTGCCGGAGCTGGAAGAATGCGCTGACGCGACTTCCGCGCTTCGAGAACGCGCACGCCCTCAGGCGCGGCATCAGCTTGCGGCGGCGCCCCCTCGGCGCGCGACGTCAACGAAACAAGACTCGCCGCGACGCCTCCGATCAGCGTGCGGCGGGTGATATCGGTCATCAACAATCCTTAGCTAATCGCGCTCGATGGGCTCGCCGGCGGCGGCCCATTCGAGCATGCCGCCGCCAAAATGCGCACGCACATCTTGGCGGCCGTTCGCTTGCGCAATAGCGAGCGCTTTCGCGGAGCGGTTCCCGGAACGGCATTGGAGAACGACCCGCCTGCCCTCTTCGCGCGGCAGTTCGAGTGGGTCGAATGACGACATCGGATGCAGCGTGGCGCCCGCAATATGGCCGGCGTCCCATTCATTCGGCTCGCGCACGTCGACGAGCAGGATCGACCCATCGGCCAAGCCGCACTTCAATTCTTCCAAGCTGACGTCCTCGATAACCGGCGAGTTCATACTCCCCATGAATGTCACATCCATCTTTCCACGGCGCTTCAGCAGCTACTGGCTGTGTTCACCGGGGGGCGAAATCCTGCGAGCTGCCCTTCAGGTGGCGGCATTATACCATACAACGGCGGAAGGGCACCGCCCTTGGCGGTCAGGAGAGCGAGTTCATGGCGGCAAGCACATCCTTCTCCTCCCATTGCGCACGCGTGAAGCGTGTGCTCGGCGAGCCGCAGCTATCTAAAAGGATCAGGTCAATCCGGTGCTGATTGACCGTCGTCGAACCATAATTCACACCAAGATCAAAATACCGCTGCACGGGATCGAAGGGTCCCATTGTGCGCAGGAGCCGAGTTCGATCGTCGAACAACAATCCGCGATTTGCGCCATAGATCCGAAGCCGCTGTGAAATATCGAATGCCGGATCGTAAGTGATCGCGGCGACATTGAAGCGGGCATCGAGCCCTTCTTCGCGGGTGCGTTGCTGCAAGCGCCCAAGCTTGGTAATACTCAGCGAACATTTGTTGGGGTTCATGCACCGCGTATAGAAGAAGGTGAGAGCGCTCGGACGGCCGCGAAAAAACTCGCCAAATGAAAACAGCTCGCCATCCTGATCCTGCAACGCGATACTGCCGATGTCGATGTCGGAGGAGGTCAAAAAGGAGCTAGGCTGAGCGTTGTGAGCGCAACACGAGTGGTGCGTGGACGGCTGCCCAATCGCCACCGCGGCGATCGCTTTTTCGATTTCCCGGGCAACGGCAGGGGAGAATGTGGAGGGATTGCGCTCCAGCATTGCTTTGAGCGCCGGGAGCGCCGCCACGGCGCGAGGGCCGAGCCACGCGAATGTCCGAAACAATTCCGTCAGCGCGGTGGTCGTGGCGGCACCGCCCGCACGCGGCAAAATATGCTCGAAACACACCACGTCGTCGGAAGATGCGATGCGGTCGATCGCTTCCAGCATGAGCGGAACAAGATGCTCGGGAGGATCGTGGATGCCGCGCACCGCTTTGGCTGCCGCCGCCACCGTGTAGGCATTCAGCCCGGTTTCCAGCTCCTCGATGACAAAAGCCATCGCCGACGCAGGGAGTCCGATATTTTCGAAGCTTGTCAGAACGTATCCGCGCAGACGCTCGGCTTCGTTCGTGCTGCGGCCGTCATAGATCGGGGATTGCTCCGCCAACAAGCCGACGAGAATCTCGCCCGCATCCGGCGATGCGCGCAAACGATCTACATAAGCCACGACATCGGCTAGAGGCGTGACCCCGCTGATCTCAAGCACAGGGCGATCTTTTACAGTTTCGACATGAAGCGCCCGACGGCCGAATGCAGATTCTGTAAAGGACCTTCGGAACCGAGCTTTTTGATCGCGTCGATGAAGGCGGTATCGTGAAACAGGTGCTGATGATCCGGAGCGTTTGCGAGAGCTCCCAAAGCGGTGGCACGAATGTCTTCGAAATCGCTTTTGTCGAGGATTATCTTCTGAGCGACTTCAGCGAATTTTTGCGGATCGAGGAAATGCAGGCCTGTCGCGCTCAACGTCCGTAGAGCCTGAGGTTGTGTCTTGTCCTGCAGGAGTTGTTCCAGCAACCCCCGAGATTTCGCATCGGTGGCCATAATGCGCAACGCGGCAACCTTGGTCGCGACATCTTGCGCTTTCTGAAATACATCGCGAGCGATATCGACGAAGTTGCCGTGGTCGTCGTTCCTGAGGAATTGCAGCGCTTTAACAGCTGGAACCAGGGAGTCTTGCTCGTTCTCCAGCCCCTTTTTCAAAAGGTCTTGGGCGTACGGGTCTTTTTCCGCAGAGAGAATTTCGAGGGCGTCCTGTCGAAGCTGTTGATCGGTGTCGGGCTTGGCGATCTGACGCAATGCGTCCAGAAACTCCGCTCGGAAGGGAGCAAATAATTCGGCCAAAAACGCCACGGCACGCAGGGCCCGCAGCGCCGCCTGCCGAATGGGAGTCGCTACGTTCTGATCGCGCAGGGTGGCGATTAGACTGGGGATTTTTGTCGGAAGTTGATCGCGTTCCTGTGGCACCCGGCTGATCTCGTCTATGGCGGCGGCGTGTGGAGCGGCCGCGGCGGCCGAGGCCGGCGCAGCTGCTTTGGCTCGGGAAGACCCGGCAGTCAGCTCCCTTTCGTATGCTTGACGATAGTCCTTGACATCCATCTGGTTCACCCCTGCCCGCGAAGGGCCACTGATCGTTATCCCGGTCCAGCCCCGCCGCCGCCCGCGACGAGTGCCGGCGGCAATTCAAACGGTACATCATCATAAGCACAGGCCAGTGGCGGACCTCCGCGCACGCCAAGCATATCGAACATGTCTTCGACCTTTGGCGTCGGCCCAGGCGCCGAAGTGACAGGCGTCGGCGGAAAAGGCCCTCCCGGGGCGACCGGCGGGCGCGTATTTCCTGTAATCCCATTCCAAGGCCACATCGTATCGGCGAGATGATGCCCGATCTTGTTCGGATTTGCTGGCGCAAACGCTTTAGAATCCTGCGGATTTTGGCGATGCTTGAACCACTGCCATTTGGCCCAGAGTCGATCGACATTGGCATGCAGCATGAAGAAAAGCGGATCGCGGACCGCGGTCCCTATCCGGCTAATCGGGCCCCCAAAGCTGGTATGCGCTGTGCCGTGGGGATCGCCCTCCATGGCCATGAAGCTGGCGTACGCGCTTCCCGACCCACCAAGACCGAAAGTATCGGCTTCGCTTATCACATTTGCCGGGGAATTCACGTCGAAATCCAACTCACGCGTTAACCCCGGTTGTCCATCGGTTACCCAGTGCTCAAGCGCATGTCCTGGCCTGAATACAACCTCGCCGCTTGGATCGGACTCGCCGATGAAATCGCGCGTAAACAAGCTCGGTGCCGGCTCGTCGAAACGCCAGTAGGGGACTGCCACGCTGGGGTCGATGCTCTGCAAGGCGCGTTCTAAGTCGAGCACATAGGCGCGGTGCCAGGGCAGGAAACCGACGTTTCCGTGCATCTCCCTGGTGGTGGCGTTCGTGTGCATCTCACGGAAATCGCGATAGGCGCCCTGACCTTGGGCGTTCAGCGTACCCACAGCTGCGAGCAGTCGATCGCGCTCCGGCCCGCTGAGGGTTTGCGCATTTTTACGAATGCGCACCATGACCGATTTAGATCCGACTACGCCGCCGCCGCCGTTAGCAGTTGCCTGAACGACGGCATCGCCGTAGGCCGCACTGGGCTTCTGGAATTCTCCAGCAATCCAAAACGGTACTTTCGTACCATCGGTGGGCAGAGTGAGGTTCAGCGTCGGCAGGTTCTGATCTGAGCGCACGTTGTTGAAGACAAGACCGCCGCCTGTGCCGGCACTGCGCAGAACAATGTCGAGGCTGCCCGATGTAGATGCGCCATCCCAACGGGCGGTGGCTCGTACCGGCGCCCAGGTAAGGAACACCCTGCCCTGCGGGTCGGTGCCGGGAATCTCGATTTGCACGGTCATGGCCGCAGCGCCTCCTCAAATGCGACGAGCTGTCACGATTTCGAAAAGTGGTGCGCACTCCGGCGCGGTAGCAAGGCTATACACTTGCAATCTTTCTTAGTCCGGTCAAATCCAGTTACGCAATCGCGGCGCTCGTAGTGCTACCCCTGCCGCTTCACAAAGGCGGTGATATCGATCTTTTCCCATATTCGTGCCGCGTAAAACGGATCAGCGCGATTGAAGGCTTCGAGCGTCGCGCGATCCGGCGCCTCCAGGATCATGAGGCTTCCGATCATCGTCTTGCCGTCGTCTGCGACAAGCGGGCCCGACATGACCATGGATACTCCATGCATCGAGGTCTCGGCCAGGAAGGCCTTGTGTGCGTCGTAATGGGCAAGGCGCGTTTCTAAGGCCCCGGCTTTGTCGAATGCATGCAGGACGAAAAACATCGTGGCTCCGGCAAAGCTCAATCACCGTTTTGTGATCATTGGCTTTTGTGCAAGCCGGGCTATAGCAGCAGCGCACGTTAAGTGCACCTTTGGGAGGAAAATATGCGAAAAACGCCCGCTAATATCATGGCTGCGGCAACGGCCCTCACGCTGCTCGCATTTCCCGCAGCGGCCGAAACCATGATGTTCAAAGCGCCGCTCAGCGCCAGCGAGGAAGTGCCGCCAAATCAGAGCAAAGCCACCGGCAATATCGAGGCGACATACGACACGTCCTCGAAGAAGCTCTCCTGGAAGGGCTCCTATTCCGGACTGACCGGCCCGGCCACCGCGGCGCATTTCCATGGGCCGGCTCCGAAAGGCCAGAATGCCGGGGTGGTCGTTCCCGTAGAGTCCGCGAAAAGCCCATTCGAGGGCTCGGCCACGCTGACCGATCCGCAAGCCGCTGACCTCACGAAGGGCGACTGGTACTTCAACGTCCACACGGCGGAAAACAAGGGCGGCGAGATCCGCGGGCAAATGGTCAAGGGCCAATAGGGGAGCGAGGCTGCGGCTAAGCCTTTGCAAGCCGTGGCGGATTGCCAGCGGGTCTGCTTAGATCAGATATTGACAAAAGCAGGCCCGACATGGCAAACGACATAACGCCCGACCTCGAATCGAGCGCCCTCGCCTACCACCGGAATCCGAAGCCTGGGAAACTCGAGATCCAGGCCACGAAGCCGCTCGGCAACCAGCGCGATCTTGCCCTCGCCTATTCCCCGGGGGTGGCCGCCGCCTGCCTGGCGATCGCGGAGAATGCGCAGGAAGCCGCGAGCCTGACGGTCCGCCAGAATTTGGTCGCCGTGCTGTCGAACGGCACCGCAGTGCTCGGCCTCGGCAATATCGGACCGCTCGCCTCGAAGCCGGTGATGGAAGGCAAGGCGGTTCTCTTCAAGAAATTCGCCGGTATCGACGTGTTCGACATCGAAGTCGCCGAGACCGACATCGACCGCCTTGTCGATGTCGTCGCGGCGCTGGAACCGACATTCGGCGGCATCAATCTCGAAGATATCAAGGCGCCGGAATGTTTCGAAGTGGAGCGCCGCTGCCGCGAACGCATGAATATCCCGGTGTTCCATGACGACCAGCATGGAACCGCGATCATTGTGGGCGCGGCGGTGCTGAACGGGCTCGAATTCGCCGGCAAGAAAATCGAGAATGCGAAAATCGTAACATCAGGCGCGGGCGCGGCGGCGATCGCGTGCCTGAATCTTCTGCTGGAGCTCGGTGCGAAACGCGAAAACGTCACCGTCACCGATATTGAGGGCGTCGTCTATAAGGGCCGCACCTCTCTTATGGATCAATGGAAAGGCGCATTCGCGCAGGAGACGAGCGCGCGCAAACTCGCCGACGTGATCGGCGGCGCCGATATTTTTCTTGGCCTCTCCGCAGGTGGCGTGCTGAAGCAGGACATGGTGGCGCGCATGGCCGAGCGCCCGCTGATCATGGCGCTCGCCAATCCCAATCCCGAAATCGACCCGGGGGATGCGTTCGCAGTGAAGCCGGACGCGATGATCTGCACCGGGCGCTCGGATTACCCGAACCAGGTCAACAACGTTCTCTGCTTCCCCTATATTTTCCGCGGTGCGCTCGATGTCGGCGCAAGTACGATCAACGAGCCGATGAAACTTGCCGCGGTGCGCGCGATCGCGCAGCTCGCGCATGAGGCGCCCTCCGACGTCGTCGCGCGCGCTTATGGCGGCGTGTCGCGGCTTTACGGCAAGGACAATCTGATCCCCTCGCCCTTCGATCCGCGCCTGATTCTGCGCATCGCGCCGGCAGTTGCGAAAGCTGCGATGGATTCGGGCGTCGCCAAGCTGCCGATCTCGGATTTCAAGGCGTATGATGAGCGGCTGCAGCGTTTCGTGTTCCGCTCGGGCTTCGTCATGAAGCCGCTGTTGCAGGCGGCGCGCGATAATCCGATGCGCGTTGTCTACGCGGAAGGGGAAGACGAGCGGGTCTTGCGGGCGGTGCAGACCGTCGTCGAGGAGGCGATCGCCAAGCCGATCCTGATCGGGCGGCCGGACGTGGTCGAGTCGCGGCTGACGCGCTTTGGCCTGTCGATCCGGCCGGGCAAGGACTTTCACCTCGTCGATCCGAACAACGATGCACGCTACCGTGATTACGTCACAACCTATCTCGACGTGGCCGGACGTCACGGGATCACCCCGAGCCTGGCACGAACGCTGGTGCGTACCAGCGCGACGGTGATTTCCGCGTTGATGGTCCGCCGTGGCGACGCCGATGCGATGCTGTGCGGATTGGAAGGCCGCTTCAATTTACACCGGCGTCATATCGAACATATTATCGGCATGATGGCCGGAGCGACTTCGCTCTATGCGATGAGCCTAATGATCACCAGCAAGGGCGCGTTCTTCCTGACAGATACGCATGTTCACGAAAATCCGTCGGCAGAACAGATCGCTGAGATGGCGGTGATGTCTGCAACTCATGTCCGCCGCTTCGGCATCGAACCGAAGATTGCGCTCGTCGCGCATTCCGATTTCGGCTCGCACGATGATCGTTCCTCCCGAAAGATGCGGGAGGCCCTTGCGCTCGTGCGCGAACGCGCGCCGGAGCTTGAGATCGACGGCGAGATGCAGGCCGACACGGCACTGTCGCAGGCGACGCGCGATCTCGTGCTTCCAGGCTCGACGCTGAAGGGCGAGGCGAACATTTTGGTCATGCCGAATCTCGATTCGGCGAACATTGCCTTCCAGATGGCGAAAGTGGTCGCCGATGCACTGCCGGTCGGACCGATTCTCATCGGGATCGCGCAGCCCGCGCATATATTGACGCCATCGGTCACTGCGCGCGGCATCGTCAATATGACGGCAATCGCAGTTGCAGAGGCGCAGGCGGAAACCGAGCAGGTGCATCGCCTCGCGGCGCAGTGAGACGCTACGCGTTGACCCGCGCGCGCTCGATTGCTGCCTCGCCGCGCTGTTCGGCGGAGCGCCCGGCCTTGCGCACGATCATGTGCACGAAATGCAGCTTTCCCATCACGGACGGCGTGAGGACGAAGGGATAGACGTCGGAAACACCCATCGAGCGGTTGATCTCGTTCACCGCTTCGGTCAACGGCACCCAGGCCTTGAGCAGCGCGTCGAAATCGTCTTCGCGATAGGGATCTTGCAGCGCGCGCCCGCTGAGATTTCCCAAGCCGAGCGGCAGATCAGCCGCGGTATCAAGCGTCGCGACGATATGGATGAAATGCGCAAAACATTCCGCCCAATCTTCCCAGGGATGTGACGCCGCGTAAGCGCTGATGAAACTCTGCCGCCAACCCTGCGGCGGGCCATTCTCGTAATGGCGCTTCAGCGCTTCAGCATAATCCTCGCTCTCGTCGCCGAAGAGTGCGCGAAACGCCGGAAGATCAGGCGACCCGCGCAGCAGAATGTCCCAATAATGGTGGCCGATTTCGTGACGGAAATGGCCGACAAGCGTGCGATAGGGCTCCTTCATCTGCGCCCGGCGCGCCTCGCGTTCAGCATCGTCGGCTTCGGCAATATTGAGCGTGATCTCGCCTTCATCGTGCCCGGTCAGAACCTTTGCGCCGGGATATTCGGAGAGGAAATCGAAGACGATGCCGTGCGAGGGATCCTCCGCCCTGCTCTTCACCGGCAGACCGAGACGCAACAGATCGTAGATCATGCGGTGTTCGGCGCGCTCGATCTTCTGCCAAAGAATGAGATTGCCGGGCTCGCTGAGATTGGGAACGGTGCGATTGAGCTTGCAGGCAAGACAGAAATCGCCTGCGTCGTCATCGACAGCCCAGTTGCACGCCAGATGCTGACGGTTAGCGCAATCGCGTGTGCCTTGTTGCGCAACCATGGTCATCTGATGTGCGTCGAAGGATAGCGGCGTCTTGCAGCGCTCGCAGAAATAATTCTCGAAATAGACGCGCTGCCCGCAATTAGGGCATCTGAATTGTCGCATGCGGGATTCCGGCGAAAGCGTAGCTGGTTGCTCGTCGAGCGAACGCAGCTACTTCGTGATCGTTCCGCCATTCCGCAAGGTGTCGGAAGCGGCCCAATGCCGCTCCCATGATGCGCTTAATTACGCGAGTAAGCGTCGCGCCTGAATTCGATAAGACCTTCGGAGGTGATGACCACCCATTTTCCGGCCTGCTTCTCGATCGAGGTCACCTTGCCCGCGCCGGGAACACCGCGGCCGGGCCAAACCTCGCGCAGGCCGTCGGGACCTTCGATCAGTGCGACGCCGTCGGCGACTTCGCGCAGCACGTAATTCTGGATGATCTTCGGCCTGACTTCGACTTTCTGCCCCGCCGCCGCTACATCGGCCGGCGTCGGCAACGCATGCGGGTCCGCCAGAACAATCGGCTTCGGCGGCTCGGCCTTCGGCGCGATCGAGGCGGTCGGGGTCGGGTCCGCCACCTGCCGCTCGAGGCGCTCGAGACGGTCGGCGATTTTCTCAATTCTTTGCTGATCGCGCTCCGCCGATTTGGGCGACTGTGAAGCGGAGACCTGCGCGATTGCGTTCGCGGCATCGCTTCGCGTCGCGCTCAGCCCTTCCCTCAGCGTTTCGAGGCTCGCCCGCAGCGAACGCAGTTCCTGCGCCTGACGCGCTTGGTCGGGATTGGCTTTGAGTGCATCGACCTGCGCCCGGATGCCGCGCAACTCTTCCTTCAGACGCGTGATCTCGCGGGCCTGTGTCGAGGCCATCGCGACGTCCCGCTTCCAAGGGAGGGCGGTAGCGACATTGACGCTCGGTTCTTCTGCGGATGCGCTGTCGCTCGGGCGCTCGATGCCGATCTGTGTCCCGGCATAGGCACCGAATCCGAGCGCCAGCGCGACACCGGCGGCGAGCGCCCCATGGCGCTTCAGGAAGCTTGGTGGGGCAGCAGCAGCTTTGCGCTGAACCGGCGGCGGAAGCACGGAGACCGCCCGCGGTGCCGCGGCCTGCGCGGCCGGGCTGGGCTTCCAGACTGGCGCCCCGATCGGTGCAACAACCGGCGCGGCCACGACAGTTTCGGCCTTCACCTCGGGCTTTCGCTCCGCTTGCGGTGCGGGTGGCGGGGAGACTTGAGCCACAGGCGCAATAGCGGGCGCGGTCTGCGTCTTCGCCTTGCGACGGCGACGCGGGCGCGTCGCCTCATCGGCGGCAGCCTCATTCATCTCGTTCTTTGGAGAGGCCGTCTCCGCGGCGTTTTCCAGGTCCATCCCCGGCTCCTGATGAGCAGAATTGCAACAGGAGGGAAAATTGCCGCGATTCAGTTAACTCTGCGTTAAGTTGCCGAAATCACACGAGAACAGTTAAAGGATCGTATCCGCCGGTACACGGCCGAGCATTTGCAAAATGCTGTCGGCGAGCTCGGCGTGCCCGAAGGGTTTTTGCAGGACGCGCTCGCCTTTGAGTTCACTCGTCTCGGCATGCCCGGTGATGAACAGGATCGGCAGATTTGCCCGTTCCCTGCGCAGCCGCGCCGCAAGCTTCGGCCCATCAGCGCCGGGCATCACTACATCGGTGATGACGAGATCGAGCGCCTCCGGCGCATGCGCGAGCGCAAAGGCGATTTCCGCGGTCGGCGCTTCGATAATCGTGTAGCCGAGGTCGCGTAAGAAAGAGGCGGTGAGCGGCCGCACCTGTTCGTCGTCGTCGACGAGCAGAAGAACGGCGCGGCCGTGCAGGTTCGGATCGATCTGCGTGACCGGTTGTTCACCGAGGAACGGTGCACGCGGCAACACGATCGAGACTTTGGTGCCGATTCCGGACCGGCTGTCGATGAGAAGTGCGCCGCCGGATTGTTCGGCAAAACCGTGTGCTGTCGCCAGTCCAAGGCCGGTGCCGCTGCCCCTCGGCTTCGTCGTGAAGAATGGTTCGGTCGCGCGCGCGGCGATATCCGGCGCCATGCCGCTGCCTGAATCTTCGATCGTGAAGACCACATGTGCCCCGAGGCGCAAACGCTCGTTGCGGAATTCGTTTTCTTCGTTGCGAACGGAAACGCGCACGCTGCCCTTGTGTCCCTTCATCGCATCGCGCGCGTTGAGCACGAGATTGAGCAATGACACTTCGAGCCGCTGCCGGTCGACGACGATCGGCCAGCATTCATCATCGATGTCGATGTCGCAGGCGATGTCAGTCCCGACGGCGTGCCGCACAAGCGGTGCGACGTCCTTCATTAGTTCCGCCGGTTCGACACGCGCCGGCCGCAGCTCTTCACGCCGGGCAAAGCCCATTAGTTGGCGAACGAGTCCTGCCGCCCGCTCGGCGGCGCTCTCGCCGTGGCGCACGAATTCGAGCACCTGTTCATCGGACGTGCGGCGCTTGATCATGCGGTAGGTGCCAAGCACGGCGGCAAGAACGTTGTTGAAGTCGTGTGCGATTCCGCCGGTGAACTGGCCAAGCGCCTCGATCTTTTGCGCCTGAACCAGTGCGGCCTGTGCTTCCTCGCGCCGACGCATTTCACCTGCAAGCTCGCGCGCGGCGTCTGCCAAAGCCTGCGTGCGCCGCGCCACTTTATCTTCGAGCTCGTCGTTGAGACGCTCCAGCATTTCGGCCTGGCGGCGCTCCTCAGTGATATCGCGCGCGATCGCAAGGATGCGTTCGGCCTTGCCGCTGCGCGTATCCAGGACCGGCGTGATCTGGATATCCCACCATCGCTCGGCGCCTTTAAAGGTCGGCAGGAGAGCGGTCAGACGCGAGCTTTGCCCCTTCCGCGCATTCTCGACCGCGCGGCGGAATTCCGGCTGCTCATCGCGCGGCAGAAAATCGGTCCATCGCCTGCCAAGGAACGGTTCGAGATCATCGATCTCCATCGCCCGCAGGCCGGGACCGTTCATGAAAACTAGGTTGCCAGAGAGATCGAGCACTTTAATGCAGTCGGCGCTGCTTTCGAGAATGCCGCGCAGGAAAGCCTCGCTTTCGCTGAGTTCCATTTCGGCGCGGCGCTGCTCGGTTATGTCCTGCGCTACCCCGATCATGCGCGCGGCATTTGGCTGTTCGCGATCGAAGACGCGGGCACGCGACGCAATCCAGCGCCACTCGCCCGTATCCGACTTCAGCCGGAAGACCGCATCATAGTCGGCATTGTGTTCCCGCACCGCCTGCAACTTATCGTGAATCGTGCGGCGATCGTCCGGATGCACGAGGGACAGGAAGGCGTCCTGACCGTGGGCTTCCTTGAGCGTGGAGGACAATCGCTGCACGATGCCGCCATGCCAGTGCCCGATACCGGATGCGACTTCGCGCTGCCATGTCGTCAGCCGCGCACCTTCGAGCGCCAGTCGCAAGTGCTCTTCCTTGTCGCGCAGCTCGATTTCAGCACGATGCAGATCGTCGATATCGAGCGCGGTGCCGATCCAGTCGACAATGGCGCCGCCGGATTTTCGCGGAACAAGCGTGAAGCGGTGATGCCGCCATTCGCCGTCGACGCGTGCCAGCCGCGCCTCGAAAGTAAACAATTGCTCCTGCGCAAGACCGCGAAGAAAGGCATCGCGGGAGATCGGCCGGTCATCGGGATGGACATGCCGAAAGCCATCTTCGTCGAGCGCGCCCAAACCACCGAGATAGGCGGACAGCGTCGCATTCATGTAACTGACGGTGCCGTCCGGCGCCATCGTCCAGACAAGCTGCGGAAGCGAGTCGGCAAGCAGCCTGTAGCGCGCCTCGCTCTCGGCGACCGCCTGCTGAGAGCGATTTTTCTTCGATGCGGGGGGCGCAGCGAAGGGAAGGCGCAGCAAAAGCCGATTAAGACGTTCCAGGAACCGCAGATGAAAAGCGGGAGAGGAAAGACTCATCAAAAACTCGCCGCGGCGATGCGCTGCCTCGTGCCTCCGCGCATGAAACCGCAGGCTTTCCGCGACCGCCATGCCATAGTGCCACAGCCGCCGGAAATCGGGCAAGTCAGGTCCGCATTCCGTGGAATGCGGTAAACAGTCAGTTTCTGGCGAGCGCCGCGTCGATCATCCGCAAGGTCGGGCTGTCATCCGACCAGTTCACCTCGCGGCGCACAATACGTAAAATCCACAGAAGTGAATCGCGCTCGGCGCGCAGCTGAACGGATTCCTCAAGGCCGGAATCCTCTCGCGCCGGTGTGCGCTGGATGACGTGTAACTCAGGGCCGCGACGCGTCTTTGCGTCGCTCACACTCGGGTCGGGCAAGTTATTCCGCATCGATCCCCCGCAACAAGGCAGTAAACGGCTCGGTTCAAGCCCGTTTTTACTTTCTCGAATCGGGGTACACCCGGACCTGGGCGGAATCTATGGCGGCGAGCTTGGCAATAAATCGATTTGGCCGCGGTGTGACTTTAAGAGCGCAGTTCCGGCGGTTGCGGAGGCAGGTAGCGCGCGACCGCATCGGCGATGTCATCGATCATGAAAGGCTTCTGCAGGTAGGCGGCAAAGCCGTGAGCGCCCGCACGCACCGTGGTCTCAGGCAGCGATGTCATGATGATTACCGGAATAGCGGTCAACGCCGGCTGCTCCTTCATCCAGGCGATGAGTTCCGGTGCATCCATGATCGGCATCATGAAATCCACGACGACGAGATCGACCTCTTCGGTCTTTAGCAGCGTTTCCGCTTCGCGGCCGTTGCCTGCAACAAGCGTGCGATATCCCTCATCGCGCAGGATCGCGCTCAGCACTTCAGCGAGCGCCCATTCGTCATCGACGATGAGGATCGTATGCAAGTGTCGATGTCCAGTTCCCAACCATATGTGCCCGAGACTGCCTGCTCGTCCGATCGTGGCGGGTGTTTTGGGAGGCATCCATACGGCAGTTTCGCGTCCGTTCAAAGCCGGTACTCACCGAAAGGAGAAGCCGCGCTCGCTTGACTTCGGATATGAAGCCGCTTGTTCTCTGCGCAAGAATCTGCGGCGCCATAACGTCGAGCAAATGCTGGGAGAAGAAGCCAATGGAATATGTTGCACGACGGTCCGTAATGATCGGCCTGGCGGTGCTCATGAACATCGCCGGAGCATGCGGCGCGTTCGCGGAGACGAAAACCGTCCGCATCGCGAAGCAGTTCGGCATTTCATACTTGCCGATCACCATCATGGAAAGCGAAAAGCTTCTGGAGAAGCACGCAACGGCCGCCGGGCTGGACGTGCAACCGCAATGGATCCAGTTTACCAGCGGCACGCCGATGAACGACGCAATCATTTCCGGCAATCTCGACCTCGCGTCGGGTGGGGCCAGTCAATTGATCACGATCTGGGGAAAGACCGGTAGCACCTACGGTGTCAAAGGTGTCGCGGCCCTCAATGCGATGCCAATCTATCTGATCAGCGTGAACCCGAAGGTGAAGTCGATCGCCGATCTCAGCGATGCTGACAGGATCGCGCTGCCCTCAATAAAAACGTCAATTCAAGCGCTGACATTGCAGATGGCGGCGGAGAAGACTTTCGGTCCGGGACAGCAATACAAGCTCGATGCGCTAACGGTCTCGATGGGTCATCCCGATGCACAGGTAGCGATGCTTGGTGGAAAATCCGGCATCACCGCGCATTTCGGCTCGGCGCCCTTCATGTATCAGGAGCTCGCCGATCCGCGCGCGCACAAAATACTCGACAGTTTTGAGGTGCTGAGTGGGCCTCACACATTCAACGTCGTCTGGGCCACGACAAAGTTCCACGACGAGAATCCGAAGCTCATCCGCGCCTTTATCGACGCGCTGAGTGAAGCGGAAAGAATACTTCGGGAGGAGCCCGCGCGCGCCGCGGCGATCTACGTGAAACTCGACAAGTCGAAGATGGATGTCGCCGAAGTCGAGCGAATAATCCACTTGCCCGAGAACGAATGGACGATCGTGCCGAAGAACATCATCGCCTACGCCGATTTCATGCATCGCGTCGGCGCCTTGTCGGTGAAGCCTGCGACATGGAAGGATTTGTTCTTCCCTGAAATGGCCGATTTGCCTGGAAGCTGAGGCTGCCTGAACTGCGCGGCTTTGGACATTTCTAAGCCGCGATGATTCCAGCCTTCTCGCTCGAAGCTCTGGTCATTGTCTGGATCGGTGCTTTTCTCGGCGCCTTCGCCGCGGGCGGCGCGGGGTTTGCGTTTGCGCTCGCCGCATCGGCGATCTGGCTGCATGTGCTCGACCCGCTGCATACGACGGCCATGGTCGTTGCTTCGGGAACGCTGTTGCACGGCATTCTTATCTGGCCGATCCGCCGCTACATCGAAATCGCGCGGCTCTGGCCTTTTATCGCGGGTGCAGCGTTCGGCATCCCGGCGGGAGTCGCGCTGCTATCGCAGACGCGACCTGACATCATCCGGGCTGCGATCGGCCTGTTCCTGGTCGCCTATGGTGTCTACGCACTAACGGCGCCGCAGCTCCCCTATTTCGGCCGCGGCGGGCGTACCGCCGATGCGATCGTGGGCTTTGCCGGCGGCGTGCTCGGCGGCCTCGGCGGCTATTCCGGCGTGCTGCCGACGATCTGGACGCAGGTGCGCGGCTGGCCGAAGGAGGTCGCGCGCGGCGTCTACCAGCCGTTCATCGTCTTCGCGCAGGTGGTGACACTCGCGATCATCGGCACAATCAGCGTCGATCGCGCCGGCATTTTTCTTTTCCTGACGACCATTCCAGCCCTCGCGCTCGGCGCGTGGTTGGGGCTGCGGGTTTACGGACGCCTCAACGACAGACGCTTCCGGCAGGTGCTTTCCGTCATGCTCTTGTTGTCGGGCCTGACGCTTTTCGCCTAAGCTTCGGTGAACGGGGCCGAGTGGGTGACATGCAGACAGCCGAAGCCGCCAAAGAGAACAGGGCGAAGGAGACGAACGGCAGAGAGGCGAATGCCGGGCCGATCGTCGAACTCGTCGAGGTCAACAAATGGTACGGCAGCTTTCATGTGCTGCGGAACATCACGTTGTCGGTACGCCGCGGCGAGCGGATTGTGATCTGCGGGCCCTCGGGTTCCGGCAAATCGACGATGATCCGCTGCATCAACCGGATCGAGGAGCACCAGAGCGGGCGCATCACCGTCGACGGCATCGAGCTCAACAACGACGTGACGCGGATCGAAGAGGTGCGCCGCGAAGTCGGCATGGTCTTCCAGCAGTTCAACTTGTTCCCGCATCTGACCATCCTCGAGAATTGCACGCTTGCGCCGATCTGGGTCCGCAAAATGCCCAAGAAAGAGGCCGAGGATCTCGCGATGCATTACCTGAAACGGGTGAAAATCCCGGAACAGGCGAGCAAATATCCAGGCCAAATGTCAGGCGGTCAGCAGCAGCGCGTCGCCATCGCCCGGGCGCTCTGCATGAACCCGAAAATCATGCTCTTCGACGAGCCGACTTCGGCGCTTGACCCGGAGATGGTGAAGGAGGTCCTAGACACGATGGTCTCCCTCGCCGAAGACGGCATGACCATGCTCTGCGTGACCCACGAGATGGGCTTCGCCCGGCAGGTCGCCAATCGCGTGATTTTCATGGATGGCGGCGAGATCATAGAGATCAATTCGCCCCAAGCCTTCTTTGCCAATCCGCAACACGAGCGGACAAAATTGTTTCTTAGCCAGATTCTGCACTGATTTTTCGGCCCGCAGCTTAGCCAGTCAGAATCCCGCCACAAACCGCTGTTTGAATTCAAACGCTCGTTTGAAAAGGATCGATCCCATGAGGCTGCCGGGTAAGGTTCTCGGACTCTTTGCGATCACTCTGCGCCGGTTTGCCGGGCAGACCGCGGTGTCCGTCGCTGCCACGATCTGCGCCACGGCCATTTACGGGCATATCGTCTCGGAGCGCAGTCCGATTCAAGCGCAGCCGGAGATAGCCTCGGCGCGGCTGGCGGGCGGTGTCATCGAATCGCGGACCTTCGCTTACTATCCCGAGCACCTCGCTGCGCTCGACAGCCTGAGCCGGTTCCATCCTCTATCGACGCAGCGCACGGCTGAACTTGCGGAGGAACGACGCGTCACACGCATTGCCTCCCTATCGGATGCGGCCACTCCCCGGCATACCGCAACTGCAGAAGTCCTTCCGCTGCCGCGTCCCGTCGTGGTCGCGCAGGTGAACGTGCTTCCGCCGCGTCGCCCCGTTTCGGCCCCCGCGGCAGAGCCAACGGCCGCTTCGATCACGGTTGGCGCGAACCCGGCGGAGCCCGCCACACATCACGCCAGGATATGGGGCGTGGAGATGCCGCGCTTCGTTCCGACCGGTGCCGCCGTCATGGAGAAGCTCGCGACCATGAAGGACAGGATCGGCGGCCTGATGCATGTCTCGAGCCGTTGAATCGACGCGAGAGAGCCTGATCAAAGCAGCGATCGCGGTCTTCTCGGCAAAGGGCTTTGAAGGGGGTTCGGTCCGCGAAATCACGCAGGCGGCGAAAGCCAATAGGGCGGCGATCAATTATCATTTTGGTGGCAAGGAGGGGCTCTATCGCGAGGTCCTGAAAGCCTCTGTCCAGGCTTTCGCGGAGCTGAGCCCGCTCGACGCAGACCGGCTCGCCGCCATGGACGGACCGCAGGCGGTACAGACCTTTATCCGCACGCAGCTCAAGGCCCTGAACCGCCGCGATCACCTCGGCCGGTTCATGCGGATTTTTACCTGGGAGACTCTGTCGCCGAGCCACGTCTTCAACGATTTCCTGGCAACCGAACGCCTGCCGATATTCGAAATCGCCGAGCTCATCGTCCGCAAATTCCTGCCGAACGGCACGGAGCCCGGCGATCTCTGGATCGCGATCTTCTGGCTCCTGTCGCAGATCGACACCTTCATCCGGCCCGAGCGGCTGGAGCGGCCGCCGTTCAACCTGAAGCTCGATCAACAAATGATCGATCGCCTCGGCGATCGGCTTTCCGCGATGACGATTGCGGCGCTCTCTACCTGGCGCGCGGATCAGCGACACAGCGGCTCGCCGGCAAGCCAGGCGGCGCCGTCCTTGTAGAGCTGCTCGACCTCCGGACCGTCGAGACCTGGCATGTCGGGCTTCACTTTGTAGCCGATCTTCGTCTGCAGGTAGGCCAGGTGGCGATAACCCTCGGGGAACTGGGCCAACAGGCTCTGATCCAATTGGAGCCGTGCGCCGGGATCGAGCGGATCGAGCCGGTCCTTCTCATAGATCGGCTGCCGCAGGACCATTCCCCAATGGCCGCTGCGCTTCTCGAGGAAATCGTAGAACCGGCCGGTGCAGACCACATCGCAAGGCACCCCTTCGACCGGCGCGCGCTGCGAGATGGTCATCTTGGTCTGTGCGATCGCCCGCGCGCCTGCGACATCGATCGACATGCCGCCGAGGAAATGGAGGATCCGAACGCCGCGTTCATGGCCCTCGCGGCTGACCTGGATGAACTCGTCCGCCGTGCCCTGGAACCAGGTCGCCATCATCCGCCCATCCTCGTGCCAGACGGTGCGGAAGGGGTCCCACATCAGGCCGTCGCGCCAGACGGCCCAGTTCTCGATGAGGTCGCGGATGATCAGGCGGTCCGGATCGAGTCCGGACTGGCCCTCAGGCATGGCCGGCCGCGGCCGAGAGGTAGCCGGGATCGATGCCGATCCGCCGCATGGCCTTCTCGTATTTCAGCTCGACTGGTGTATCGAAGACGAGGGCCGGATCGGCGGGGCAATTCAGCCACCCGTTATGCTGGATTTCGGCTTCGAGCTGACCGGCTGCCCAGCCGGCATAGCCGAGCGCGAGAATGGCGCGGTCAGGCCCCGCCCCTTTGGCGATAGCGCGCAGGATGTCGACGGTGGCGGTCAGCGACACACCGTCGTCGATCGGCAGCGTGGAATTATCGATGAAGTAATCGGCCGAGTGCAGGACAAACCCCCTGCCCGTCTCGACGGGGCCGCCCTTCAGCACCCGGACCGCCTCTGCCCGTTTCGGCAGGCGGATCGACTCCTCCGGCGCGATCACCTCAAGCTGGACGAGAAGCTCGGGGAAGCTCACCTTGGAGGCGGGCTGATTGACGATGATCCCCATCGCGCCGTCCTCGGAATGGGCGCAGAGATAGATCACGGCGCGCGCAAAGCGGCTGTCGCCCATGCCGGGCATGGCGACGAGCATCTGCCCGTCGAGAAAGCTCGCATTGCGCCGTGATGCCTCGAAGGGTCTCATTGAGCCCACCGTATGTCTCGCCTCAACGCCTCACAAGGCGCCTAACGGGATTGTGAGAGCAAACAACCACGCAAGACGCTAGCTGAGCAACCCGTGACAGAATACGAATGTTCCATGGCGATATCATTGACCCGCATGCAGGTTTTGTTCCTTGCGATGATGGTTACGGGCGCCGCGCCCGCACGGGCGCAGGACAGCGCTTCGGCCTGGTCGAGCGCCCCGAAATCAGCCGCGCGGCTCATTGCCGCGCCAGCTGAAGGGGTCAGCTATCGGGCCGGCATCGAGATCAAGCTCGCGCCGGAGACGATCACCTATTGGCGTTCGCCGGGCGAATCCGGTGTGCCGCCGGTCTTCGATTTCTCCCATTCGTCGAACCTGCGCAGCGTTGACATCAGCTTTCCCGCACCGACGCGCATCAATGAAGCCGGCAGCGAGGTCTTCGGTTACGAACGCGGAATCGTGCTTCCCGTTCGCATCACGCCGCAGGAACGCGGCAAGCCCGTCGATCTGGTGCTCGAACTCGACTACGCCGCCTGCGAAAAAATTTGCCTGCCGGTGCATGCGAGGTTGCAGCTAACTTTGCCTGCAAGGGATGCGAGTGAAACGCCGGCGATTGCCGCGGCCGAAGCAAGGGTGCCGCGACAACTCTCCGCCGAGGAGACCGCAAGCGACGTCGCGATCACGTCTGTCGCTCGAAGCGAAAAGCCTACCTGGCGGTTGGCCTGGCGGGGCCCGCCAGCGGGGGACCTTTTTGCTGAGGCGCCCGATTTGTTCTTCATCGAAACGAAGCGCTCCGGCGATGACTTTCTCATTACCATCGCCGAACACCCGAAAGATGCGTCTCTCGCTGACATACCGGTCCGCTTCACGTTGACTGGTCCGCAGCCGATCGAGTTCGTCCTGCATCTCGACGCAAGCGGCGCTAAGCCATAGATTGCCGCGCGAACGCGCAGTCACGCGCCCTCGGAGTGCAAGATGACGATCAAAGTTGGCGACCGGCTTCCAGATGCGACATTCACGGCAATGACCTCGGATGGTCCGCAAACGCGAACGACCGACGACTTCTTCAAAGGCCGCCGCGTCGTTCTCATCGGCGTTCCCGGCGCGTTCACGCCAACCTGCCATCGCAACCACCTGCCGGGCTTCGTCAGCAAAGCCGACGAGATCCTCGGCAAAGGCATCGACGAGATCGCCGTCACCGGCGTGAATGACGTGTTTGTGATGGACGCCTGGGCAAAACAGAGTGGCGCCGAAGGTAAGGTCACCTTTCTCGCCGACGGCAGCGCAAATTTCGTGAAGGCAATCGGGCTGTCGCTCGACATGAGCCAGCGCGGCCTAGGTACACGTTCGCAGCGTTATTCGATGCTGGTTGATGATGGCGTCGTGCGCAAACTCCACGTCGAAGAAGCACCCGGGAAAGCCGAAGTCTCCGGCGCCGACGCACTGCTGAAGGTTCTGTAAGGAGTCAGCCGGAGCTGACGTCCTGCAGAGGACCCCGCCTTCCTGGTTTCAGAAACGGCCGCATGGCCAATCGCGCAAGCTCGTCGGCGCGCTCGTTGCGTCGGTCGCCGGCGTGCCCGCGCACCCATTTCCAATGAATGTCGTGTTTCTCGGCGGCGGCTTCGAGACGCTGCCACAGATCGACGTTCTTTACCGGCGTCTTTGCGGCGGTCACCCAATTGCGCTTCTTCCAGCCGACAAGCCATTTTGAAATGCCTTCGCGCAAATATTGCGAATCGGTATGCAGATTGACGCTGCAGGGTCGCTTTAAAGCTTCAAGCCCGGCAATCGCGGCGGTGAGTTCCATGCGATTGTTTGTCGTCAACGGTTCGCCGCCCGAGAGTTCCTTCTCGCGATCGCCGAAGACGAGGATTGCGCCCCAGCCACCCGGTCCGGGATTGCCGGAACAGGCGCCATCCGTCCAAATCTCGACGTGCTCGCTCATGCCGCGAGCCCGAATTCGCGCGCACTCGCGACCTTCTGGTGGAAGCGCAGTTTGCGCAAATATTCGATCGGATCTTTTGGCTTGACGAGCGCGCCGGGCGGCACGTTCAGCCAATCGACAAGCCGCGTCAGCAGAAAGCGCAATGCCGATCCGCGCGCGAGGATCGGCAGCGCGTCGCGCTCGCGCGGCTCGAGTGGCCGCACCCGCTCGTAGCCGGCGAGCAGCGCCATGCCTTTTGTCATATTGAACGACGCGTCGGCCTCGAAGCACCACGCGTTGAGACAAATCGCCACCTCATAAGCAAAGGCATCGTTGCAGGCGAAATAAAAATCGATGATGCCGGAGCAGACGCCATCCAAAAAGAAAACGTTGTCGGGGAAAAGATCGGCATGGATCACGCCGCTCGGTAAGCCGCCCGGAAAATGCCGCTCCTGAAAATTCACTTCTTTTTCGAGAATGGCGCGTAGGCCCGGCACGACTTGATCGGCGCGCGATGCAGCTGCATCATAGAGCGGCCGCCACCCATCGAGCGACAGCGCGTTAGGTCTGCGCAGCGGAAAGTCTGCGCCGGCGTAATGCAGCTTCGCGGCCATCTCGCCCACCTGCGTGCATTGCGCGGCGTCAGGCCGACGCGGCGACATGCCTTCGAGAAAGGTGACGATCACGGCAGGGCGGTCGGCAAGCCGGCCAAGCATTTCGCCACTGCGCGCCTTTACCGGCTGCGGACAAGTAATGCCGCGCTCACACAAATGCAGCATGAGTCGAAGGAAGAACGGCAGGTCCCGCTCGTGCACACGCTTTTCGTACAAAGTGAGAATGTAATTGCCGCTCTGCGTGTGCAGGAGGTAGTTCGAATTCTCGACGCCCTCGGCGATGCCCTTGAACGACAGCACATGCCCAAGATCGTAGGTCGCAAGAAATGCGACGAGTTCCTCGTCGGAAACTTCGGTGTAGACAGCCATCGAATTGCTTAGGGAGTAGCGAGCTCTCCTCGTAACGAGGGGCGCATGCGCCGTCAATGCGGGGTTGACTGGACGGTCTGGACCATGCACCCCGATGCCCAACAACGCGTCGCCTCTCTCGCATGAAGCTGCGCGTCGCGAGATGCCCGGTCCGGTATAGCGATGATTCCTTCCTGGCTCTGGGCCGCCTTCACGATCACCGCCGCCGGCGCCCAGACGCTGCGCAACGCGATGCAGCGCGAGCTCATCGCCAGTCTGGGTACCGGCGGCGCGACCTATGTGCGCTTTCTTTTCGGCTTGCCCTTTGCGCTGTCGTTTCTCGCCATCGTCGCGATCGGCACGCGCGAGATGCCGCCGCTGCCGGGCACACGTGCGCTGGCCTTCACTCTGACCGCGGCGGTGTCGCAGATTTTCGCGACCGGATTGATGCTGGCGGCCATGCGCGAGCGCGCCTTTGTCGTCGCGATTGCTTATACGAAAACCGAGCCGGTCCTCGTTGCGCTGTTTGGGCTGATCGTTCTCGGCGACAGGTTGAGCGCTGCGAGCGCGCTCGCCATTCTCGTCGCTACATCAGGCGTGATGCTCATGTCATGGCCGAGCGGACGCATGGAGGAAAGCGCATATTCCTGGCGCCCTGCCGGCTATGGCCTCGTGTCTGCGGCGGCTTTCGCGTTGTCGGCGGTCGGTTATCGCGCCGCGATCCTGGCGCTCGAACTGACAAACTTCATTGTTGCGGCATCGACCATCCTTGCCTGCGGTCTTGCCATCCAGACGGCGCTGATCCTCATCTACCTCACCTCGTTCGATCGCAAGCTCCTCATCGCGATCGGGCGTCTCTGGCGCGCGTCGATGACGGCCGGCTTCATGGGTGCGCTCGCCTCGCAATTCTGGTATCTGGCCTTCGCCGTCGATACCGCTGCGCGCGTGCGCACGCTCGCGCTCATCGAAATGATCTTCGCGCAGATCGCGACGCGCCGCCTGTTCCGTCAGGAGACAAGCAGGCGCGAACTCGCCGGCATGGCAATGATCATCGCCGGCGTCGTTCTCCTGCTGTGGGGTTGAGGGCTGCTTTACGCGGGCTGCGGCGCGCGTTCGCGCAATTCCTTTGGCAGCGGGAAGAACACGTTCTCGTCCGCCGTCGAGACCGTCTCGACCGAAATGTCGTAGCGCTCAGCAAAGGCGCCGAGCACCTCCTCCACGAGAATCTCGGGAGCCGACGCGCCGGCGGTCACACCAAGCGATCTGATATTGCTGAAAATCGACCAGTCAATATCGGCCGCACGCGGCACGAGCTGCGAGCGCGCGCCATTGCGTTCCGCCACTTCCTTCAGGCGCTGCGAATTCGACGATTTCGGCGAGCCGACGACGAGCACCGCGTCAACCTCGGGCGCGATTTTCTTCACCGCCTCCTGGCGATTCGTCGTCGCGTAGCAGATGTCTTCCTTGTGCGGCCCGGAAATACCGGGGAATTTCGCGATCAGCGCGTCGACAATCTCCTTCGTGTCGTCGATCGACAGCGTCGTCTGCGTCACGAAGGCGAGGTTCGTCGCGTCGCGCTGCGGCAGCCGCTCGACATCCTCGACGGTTTCGACGAGGACGATCGATCCCGCCGGCAATTGTCCGATCGTGCCGACGACTTCGGGATGGCCGGCATGGCCGACGAGAATGACGTCGCGCCCGCGCTTGCGATGGATCTCGGCCTCGCGGTGGACTTTCGTCACCAGCGGGCACGTCGCGTCGATCGCAAACAGATTGCGCCCTCTGGCCTCCGCCGGGACGGATTTGGCGACGCCATGCGCCGAGAAGATGACCGGACTGGTCGTGTCCGGCACTTCGGAGAGTTCCTCGACGAAGATTGCGCCCTTGGCCTTGAGGGAATCCACAACGTAGCGATTGTGCACGATCTCATGGCGCACATAGACCGGCGCGCCGAAGCGATCGAGCGCCTTCTCGACGACGTCGATCGCGCGCACGACGCCGGCGCAGAATCCGCGCGGCGAACAGAGCAGAATGCGGAGCGGCGGTTTTTCGGTCATCGCTTTCGTCACGTCGGGCTTGTTGCGCGCACCCCTGACACTGTCAAGCGTTGCACCGCACAAGAGTAAAGGCCGAAGCCGCGGCCCTCCCCAAGTCCCGGGCTGTCTTCTATGGTTGGTCAGGCCTGGCTATCGGCCAAATGCCGGCTATCACGTAAGGGAGGGATGGAATATGGCGAACCTGCTGGACATTATCCAATCGGCGCAAGGAGGTAAGGCGGCAGAAAACTTGGCCGCGCGGTTCGGCATCACCTCCGAACAGGCGAACGCGGCGATCCAGGCCTGGATGCCCGCCCTCTCGACAGGGCTTCAGCAGGCCCTCCAGAATCCGAGCAGCCTCAGTAGCATCGCCGGGCAGTTGACCGCCGGGCTGCATCAGGCCTCCTTCCAGAGCGCTGACAGCGCCAATTCCGAAGCGGGAGTGTCGGGTGGTTCGGCCATTCTGACCCGAATTTTTGGCGATCCCAACGTGACCATGCAAATCGCGCAGCAGGCCTCCCGCGTCACAGCGCTGCGGCCAGAGCTCCTCGCGCGAATGGCGCCGGTGATCGCCACGATGGTCGCTGGCGGTCTCTTGAGTTCGTTGAAATCACAGGGGTTCAGCAACATTCTGGGCCAAGCCGCGGGTACGTCTCACGGTGGCGGAGCCCCAGCGTCCGGCGGGCTTGCAGGGCTCTTCAGCTCCTTTATGGGGCTCTTCGGAGCATTCACCGGGGGCAAACAGGCGAGCGGCGGCGCTTTGGGTGGACAGTCAGGTCTTGATGCGCTGAAGGGCATGCTCCAAGCCGGCACCCGCGCCGATCCGCAGCTTCAGGCCGGGATCAGCGACATCCTCAGGCGCCCTGGGTAGGCTCGGTCAGTTTAGGTTGCCGGCGATTGGGCCGTACATGCTGCTGTTGATGTTGGTGCCGATCGCTCGGGCCCCGACGACGATTGCGACCGACAGGAACGCGGCGATCAGGCAATACTCGATGGCTGTTGCGCCTCGTTGATCGGCTAGGAATTTCCA
>JAXDNH010000210.1:0-12971 GCA_034669525.1 Methylobacteriaceae bacterium
GGGACTTCCCCTCGCACAGCGACTGCACGCGAGAGAGCGCGATTATCGGCTCGGTCGAGGAATGCGTCGCCCAGCTCAAGGAGCATATCGCCGTCGGGGTACAGAAGATCGTCTTCGTCCCCTACAAATACCGGATGGATCAGATCGAAATTATCGCCCGCGAGATCATTCCGCGCTTAAAGGCGTGAAGTTGCAACCGCGGGATGCGCAGCGCGCCTGCCACGCGAGAAGGCGAGAGCCCCTATGAAGATGCCGGCAAGTAGTTCTAAGATGTGGCGCTTGGCACGTCGCATGCAACGAAATTACCCGTTCGGCCTCGACCGGACCCTAAAGTGCCTTTGAGTGGAGGATGACGATGAGCAGATTAAAGTTATTGGCGGGCGCGGCCGCTTTCGCCGCTCTGGCCGGGACGGCCTTTGCGCAGGAGACGATCAAGATCGGCGTCAACGAGCCGCTGACGGGGCCGTTTGCTGCCTCGGGGACCTATGTGACGAACGGCGCACGCATCGCCGCCGACGAGATCAACGCCAAGGGCGGCGTCCTCGGCAAGAAGATCGAGCTCGTCATCGAGGACAACAAGAGCAATCCGACCGAAGCGGCAGCGGTGACGGAGAAGCTCGTCACGCGCGACAAGGTGCCGGTCATCATGGGCGCGTGGGGATCGAGCCTGACGCTCGCCTCGATGCCGAAGCTGATGGAATATCAGGTGCCGATGCTGGTCGAGACATCGTCCTCCGGCAAGATCACCACTTCCGGCAATCCCTACATCTTCCGCATCTCGCCTCCCTCCTCGGTGGAAGCAGCGGCTTTCAAGCCGATGCTGCCCAAGATGACCATCAAGAAGGTCGACTTCCTGGTCATCAACAATGATTGGGGACGCGGCGCGGCGGACGATTTCGGCAAAATGCTGAAAGGCGAGAACATCCAGGTCGGCCTCGTCGAGACGATGGACCAGGCGGCGCAGGACATGAGCGCGCAGCTTGCCAAGATCAAAGCATCCGATGCCGACACGCTGATGGTGACGACAGCCGTCGAGCAGCTGACGCTTGTCCTCAAACAGGCGGCGGCGCTCGGCATGAAGAAGCAGATCATCACGACCGGCGGCTCGCAGAATCCCGATCAGCTGGTCGCGCAAGCGGGTTCCGCGGCGAATGGTACGATCCATCTCGCGACATTCGCGCCCTGGCAGCCTGACTCGACGCCAAACCCGCAAGCGGCAAAGTACTTCATCGGCGAGTGGAAGAAGCGCGGCTTCGAATTTCCCGGCGTCACCGAAAGCTTCCGCGGCTATGACGGCATCCGCACCATCGCGGCGGCGATCGAGAAGGCCGGCAAGGCAGAGCCCGAAGCGATCCGCGCGGCGTTTTGGAATGTCGACATCAAGGGATTGAACGGCGACATCAAATTCCAGAAGCAAGGGCCCGCGGGCAAGGAAAGCGGCCAGAGCGTGCCCAACGTGTACCTGATCAAGATCGACGACGGGAAGGTTGTCGTCCCGACGATGTGATCAACGCACCTCATCCTGAGGAGCCCTCCGCAGGAGGGCATCTCGAAGGAATGCTACGGGGTAGCGCGTTTGCCCGTCCTTCGAGACGCACGCTTCGCGTGCCCTCAGGATGAGGTCGTTATTTTGCAGCTCCTTCCGATCTAGCCGCTTGTCCGAGTTTCTCCAGCACATCGCGAATACGCTGATCCTCGGCGGCACCTACGCGCTTCTCGGGATCGGATTGACGCTGATCTTCGGCATCATGCGGGTGGTCAATTTCACACATGGTGAGCTCTATACGTTCGGCGCCTATTTCGTCTTCTTGGTCGCCTCGGTTCTCGGCCTCAACTTCATCATCGCCCTGCCGGTCGCGATCATCGCCGGTTTGCTGCTCGGCGGCCTGATCGAACTCTTGCTGCTGCGTCCCATGCGGGACGCTGATATCGACACGACCATGCTCGTCATGATCGGAGCGATGATTGTCATGCAGAACAGCGAGCAGCTGGTCTGGGGCGGCGTCGCGAAATCGGTGTCGACTCCGTTCCCGGAGACACCGCTGGTGATAGGGCCGGTGTCGGTGTCGTATCTGCGTGTCTTCGTGCTCGCGATGGCACTTCTGCTCATTGCCGCAACCTACGTCCTCATCAACCGGACGAAATTGGGCAAAGCTATGCGTGCGACGTTCCAGGATCGCGACACGGCCTCGCTCATGGGCGTGAATGTGCAGGCAATCTACACCGCGACGTTCGCGATCGGCTCGAGCCTCGCCGCCGCGGCTGGCGCGCTGCTCGGCCCCGCTTAAGTGATCTCGCCGCAAAGGGGCGACATCGCCTCGCTGAAGGCGTTCGCGATAGTCATCCTCGGCGGACTCGGCAACATCACCGGCGCCACGATCGGCGGCTTCATCCTGGCGCTCGCCGAAGAACTCGGCGCCGGCTATGTCTCCTCCGGCTACCGCGACGCGATGGGCTTTCTGATCATCATCGCCGTATTGCTGATCAAACCGACCGGTCTCTTTGCGCGCGCGGAGCGCATCGGGTGAGGCGCTTCTTTCCGTATCTCGTGGTGCTGTTGCTTGCCTCCGTTCCGGCGTGGCTGGGCGACCCGTACATTTTGAACGCCTTCATCACGACGGGCATTTTTACGATCGCGGCGATGAGCCTCAATCTGCTTCTCGGCTACACGGGGCAGCTCAGTCTCGGTCATGTCGCCTTCTTCGGCATCGGCGCCTATGTCAGTGCGCTGACCTCGCTCGGCTTCGATGTCGAGTTGTTCGAAGGTTTCCACGTCGTACACGAGCCATGGCCGGTGGTTTACGGCTTGCTTTTTGCCATCGTATTTTCCGGACTCTGCGGTTATCTCGTGGGAAAACTCTCGTTCCGCGTTCGCGGCGCCTATTTCGTCATTGTGACGATCAGCTTCGCCGAGGTCGTGCGACTTGTTGCGCTAAATTGGGTCGAGCTGACGCAGGGGCCGCTGGCGCTCACCAATATCCCGCCGTTCACGGTCGGATTTCCCGGAATCGGCTACACAAACCTGTACGGCAAGGTCGGCAATTATTATCTTGTTCTCGGCATTGGCGTCGGCGCCTATGTCATCATCAAACACCTGGTGGAATCGCGGATCGGCCGCGCGATGGTCGCGCTGAAGGAAAATGAGTCGCTTGCCGTCTCCATCGGCATCAACGTTACCCGCTATCTCGTGCTTGCCGCCGTGGTATCGGCCGCAATCGCCGGTGCCTCCGGCAGCCTCTACGCGCATTATCTCAGGATCATCGACCCCGATATTTTCCTGTTCCTCTACACGGTCACGATGGTGATCATGGTGATCACCGGCGGCAAGGGAACGTTGGCGGGTCCGGTCGTCGGAGGCGCGCTTTTCGGCGCGATTCCAGTGATCGTGCGCTCCTTCGCAGCACCCGAAGTGCAGTGGATTCTCTACGGCGCGTTCATGATTGCGATCATTTTCGTTTTGCCGCAGGGCATCGTTCCTGCGATCCAGCGCTGGTTTGCGCGTGGGCAGACGAACCCGCCGCGGCTTGCCTCGCAACCGAGCGTCTCTGCCAAATGACGGCGCCAGCTGCACCCGCGCTGACGATCGAACACGTCGCCGTGCATTTCGGCGGGCTCGTCGCGATCGACGACATGAACTTTGTCGTCAACGAGGGCGAGCTTCTGAGCCTGATCGGACCGAACGGCGCTGGCAAGACGACGGCCTTCAATGTGATCACCGGCTTTTTAAAGCCGAGCAAAGGCGACATGCGTTACCGCGGCACCTCACTCAACGGGTTGAAGCCGCACCAGGTCGCAAGCCTTGGTCTCGTGCGCACGTTTCAGCGCACCAGCGTTTTCCGCGCGCACAGCGTCTTTGACAATGTGCTGACCGGCCTGCATCTCAGCGGCCGCTCGACCCTCCTCGACACGCTCCTCAGATTGCCGCGTGAGCGCGCCTCCGAGCACGAGTTGCGCGAAGCCGCATGGGAAATCCTCGCTCTCGTCGGCATCGACAATCATGCGCACGAATATGCCGGCGCCCTGCCCTACGGCGATCAGCGGCTTCTCGGCGTGGCGCTGGCGCTTGCCGCAAAACCCTCGATGCTGCTCCTCGACGAGCCCGTCTCCGGCATGAATGCGTCGGAGACCGGCCGCTTCATGCGCCTTCTCGGCAAGCTGCGTGACCGCGGCATGACGATCCTCCTCGTCGAGCACGACATGCCGATGGTGATGGGCGTCTCGGACCGCATCGTCGTCCTGAACTACGGGCGCATTATCGCCGAAGGGCCGCCCGCCGCGATCCGCGAGAATCCGGAAGTCATCCGGGCCTATCTCGGGCAAGCCGCAGCGAAGCGAGCGGCGCATGCTTGAAGTGCGCGATCTCGAATGCCGCTACGGCAGCGTCGCCGCACTGAAGGGTGTGTCGCTTTCCGTCGAGAGGGGCCAGATCGTCGCCCTGATCGGCGCCAACGGCGCCGGCAAAAGCACGATGCTGCGCTCGCTCTCCGGCCTGCTCGCGCCGGCGCGCGGCAGCATCATGTTTGAAGGTGAAGATATCGCGCAACTGCCGCCGCCGCAGATTCTAAAGCGCGGCATCGCCCATTGTCCGGAAGGCCGCCATGTCTTTCCGGATATGAGCGTCGAGGAAAATCTCGACATGGGAGCTTATATGCGCAGCGACCTTGTCGAGATCGCCGCCGATCGTACGCGGATTTTCGATGAGTTTCCGCGCCTCGCGGAGCGGCGGAAACAGATCGCGGGGACCCTGTCGGGCGGCGAGCAGCAGATGCTGGCGATCGGCCGGGCATTGATGTCACGGCCGAAGCTCATCCTGTTCGACGAGCCCTCCCTCGGGTTGGCGCCGAATATCGTCGAGCGCGTGTTTGAAATCATTGCCGGCATTCGCACGAGCGGCGCGACCGTGCTCATGGTCGAGCAGAACGCCTATGCGGCGCTGGAAATGTGCGACTATGCCTACCTGCTTGAATCCGGCGTGATCGCGACGTCAGGCAAGGGCGCCGATCTTATCGGCAATCCGCATGTGCAGGCGGCCTATCTCGGCGGCTAGCCCCGTTTCCCGACTGGTCTTCAGCGGAAGAAAAGCACGTAGACCAAAAACAGCCCTGCCAGGCAGGCGACCACGCTTAGCAGGAACGATAGTTCCGAGGAGAGGGGCTCCCGGTTCAGGGCGAGGAAACTCCGCCGTGGGAACCGCGGGGCCGGCTGGAAATCTTCATGCAGGTTTACGTTCAGTCTGGACATCGCAAAGCCTCAGCTTAAACGGCCAAGGATAGGCCCAGGCATTTGAATTGTCGGTTGAAGACACCCCCAGCTATTTAGAAAAATCCTTCCGGTCTCAGGTCCCGCAACTTCCAGCCCAATTAACGATTGGAAAGCACGAGCGCGAGATGCGGGAGGCTCGGATAATGCGCAGTCTATGGATCACGACCCTGGCCTTTGCGGCGTCATGTTCAGGGGCCTTTAGCCAGGAGGCACTGGACACGGCGATGGCTCAGCGCCGGCTCGAAGCCTATGTGAACACGTGGTCCGCCAACGGCGATATCAATCCATCCAGCGTCGACCACTACTATGCCAATCGGGTGATCTATTACGGGAAGCCCATGTCGCGGCAGGAAGTCTTGCGCGATAAGCTGCGCTACATCGCGGTCTGGCCGGA
Source organism: Methylobacteriaceae bacterium (assembly GCA_034669525.1). Lineage (GTDB taxonomy): Bacteria > Pseudomonadota > Alphaproteobacteria > Rhizobiales > Beijerinckiaceae > JAFASC01. The sequence goes on from JAXDNH010000210.1 coordinate 5,657, forward strand.
GCGCCATTACCGAATTGTGCCGGGCACAGTCTCTGCCGCCTGCGATCGCCAACGGACGGCGTGCCGGGTTTCGGGCGTCATGGCGTGGGATCGGCGTTCCAGAACCGGCAGAAGCTCCATAGGAAGAGCGCGCCTGACCCTGATCTTATCGAGAGACAGCGGAGGCAAGATCGTTCGGGAATCAGCGTCGCTTCACGCGCAATAAGCTCGCAATGCGGCGTGTGAGGTGGTGGCTCCGGTGATGAGAGCGTCACTCTCCTCGTCATCTCCCAGTGGCCAGTCGGCGAGCGGATCGGACGCCATAAGCTTGTGGCGGACGACGAGGCCTGCGAGGGCCGCCCGGCTCCAGTCCCCTTGGGCCTCGCCAAGGCGCGCGCCTTCGGCGGCGAGAAGTACCGCGCTCGTCACGTTGTACAGCGCCGAGGCGGCGCGGCGCATCGCGCTTGGATCTTTGACGGCCGCGACATCGCGAGCAAAGGCAAAAGCGCGCCGAACCAGCTGATCCAGATTCGTGAGCAATTGCTTCGGAAGCGCGGCGGCGGTTGAGAGCTGGTGGCGCAGACTCTGCTCCAGCACGGCATCCGCCCGCTCCCGTCCGACCGCGCGCTCGATCGCATCGATCGCGACGATGTTGCTCGTGCCTTCCCAGATCGAACCGAGATGCGCGTCGCGGAGAAGCCGCGCCTCGACAAAATCCTCGATATAACCGCAGCCGCCGCGGATCTCCATCGCATCGCCCGTCGCCTTGCGTGCATCCCGGCAGGCACGAAATTTCAGGAGCGGCGTCAACAGGCGCAGTCGCTTCGCCGCATCGCCGTCGCCGTGATCGGCAGCATCGAGCACGGTCGCGGTGTACATGACCATGCTCAATGCCTGCTCGGCTGCGAGCATAATCTTCATGAGCTGACGGCGCTGCAGCGGAAACTGCAACAGGCGACGTCCGAACGCGACACGGTGAATGCATACTTCACGCGCCTCAAGAAACGCGCGCCGCATCAATCCTGCGGCACGCACCGCGTTGGACAGACGCGAGGCATTGATCATCTCGGCCATCTGCACGAAGCCGCGATCGAGATCGCCGATGAGCCAGGCCTCCGCGCCGTCTATCACGACTTCGCCGCTCGCCATCGAGCGTGTACCGAGCTTGTCCTTGAGCCGCACGATGCGATACGAATTCATGCTGCCATCCGGCAGAACGCGCGGCAGCAGAAACAGGCCGAGTCCGCGCGTGCCAAGTACGGGTGTTTCTGGCGTCGTACTTTCGGGCCGCGCCAGAACGAGCGCGAGATCGGCGTCCGCATTCGAGCAGAACCATTTCTCGCCATAGAGACGCCAGCGATCGCCGTCCCGCCGAGCGATGGTCTCGATTGCGCCCACATCCGAGCCGCCGGTCTTCTCCGTCATGAACATCGCGCCTTGCAGAGCGACTTCGGGATCGAGTGAAATCAATCCCGGCAAGTAGCGTTGCAGAATCTCGTCGTCAGCGAAACGCCGCAGCACGCGCGTCAGGGAATCCGTCATGTTGATCGGACAGAGCAGGCCGAATTCCGTTTCCGCGAACAAGTAAGTCAGCGCATATTTGACAATCGCCGGCAGCGGCTCGCTCCAGCCGAGCACGCCGGCGCGATGCGACATCGCCGCCAGCCCGAAATCGCCGAACCCCGCCTGTTCGAGCGCGCGGTAGGCTGGGTGAAACTCGATCCGCTGATTGTCGCACCCGCGACGATCGCGGTGATGCAGGACCGGCGGATGACGGTCGGCGAGGCGCGCATATGTATCGAGGTCGGATGCTGCGCGCGTTCCCAGCGCGTCGAAATGCGGCTCGAGATGCGCAAATAGTTCGGGCGCGAGACGCAGCCGCAGCACGTCCTGCAGGGATTTGTCGAGTCGATAAAGATTCAGTCCGGTGACATCTGGTGCGTCCGGCGCCTGCGCGAGCTTGTGCAGCGGGGCCGTCGGAGGAACCAGCACGTTCATGATCTTCCTCCCGCCCTGCGCTTCGCTGCCTGCAAAAGCGACGCGAATCGCGGCACAAGCCCCTCCGGACTTGTCAGCACCACGATGATGATCAGTACGCCGTAGAGGAAGTAGTGCAAGCCCGGCAGGACGCCGCCGAATTTGCCGCGCAGCAGCTCGCCCGCCGGCACAAGCACGGCCGCCGCAACGAGGGGCCCCCAAGGGGTTCCCAACCCGCCGATCGTGGCAATCAGCACAATTTCGATGACAAGAGTCGGCGAAGCAAGCTGTGTCGGATCGACGAAGCCGAGATAGCGTGCGTAGAGCGTTCCAACGACCGAACTCAAGGCCGCGCTGATCGCCATCGCGACGGCGCGATTGCGCAGAATGGGAATTCCGATTGCCTGCGCGGCATTTTCATTGTCACGCAGCGCCCGCAAATAGAAGCCCAGCGGGGACGCGAGAATCGCTGCATTCACGAAAAGACAAATGAGCGCAAGCAGGAGCGCGGCGAATAGGTATCCGGTGCTGCCGCCGAAATCGAATTGCATAAGCCCGCCGGCGGCCTTCGGATAGTAGAGGCCCGAAGCGCCGCCAAGAAAATCGGAGCCCGTGACGACGAGTTCGCCGATTTCGGCAAAGGCGAGCGTGATCAGCGCGAAGGATAGATGCGCGAGGCGAAATCGGGAATCGAGGAGCGCCAGAAACACGCCAAGAATTGCCGCTCCGGAAGCGCAAACCACGAGGCCAACCCACAGATTGAGCCCAAGCCGCAGATTGAGCGCGGTGGCGACCACAGCGCCCATGCCGATGAATACGCTATGGGCGAGCGAAATCTGCCCGCCCATGCCGCCGACAATGTTCCAGGCGAGCGCGAGGCTGACATAGAGCAGCGCGAGGATGGCGATGCCAAGATGATAAGAGGAAAGCCACCACGGGAAGCTGGCGACAACGATCGCTGCGAGCCAGAGCCATGGCGTACGCAAAGTGCCCAAGAAAGCCGGCGTCATGCTGCGCGCCCGAACAGCCCATTGGGACGCAGCAGGAGAACAAGGATGAAAATGCCGTATGGCAAGATCATCCCGGTCGTGCCCGCCACGTAAACCGTACCGACCGCCTCGGCTATCCCGATAACGAGCGCGCCGATATAGACGCCGGCGAAATCGGTCATCCCGCCGAGGATCAGCGCCATCAGGGTGATGACGGTGAAGCGCAGGCCCTGCGCCGGCCAGATCGTCGTGCCCGGCAAAAGCAGTGCACCCGAAACGGCAAGGATGCCGATCCCCGCCGCGAAGGTGAGCGTGCGCACGCGCGGCACATCGATCCCCATAAGTGCGGCCGCCTGTGGATTCTGATGCACCGCGCGGATACGCCGCCCGGTTTCGGTGTAGCCGAGCACAAGAAACAGCACGAGCGTGAGCGCAAGCGACGTGCAGAACGCGATGAGCTGCGGCGTGCGAATGAAGAGATCTCCGAGAACCAGAATGGAAGCCTCGAGGGCCGAGGGCGTACGCACGGGCTGGCCGCCGAAAATCATGAGCAAACCGTTTTGCAGTACGAAAGATAATCCAAGCGTGAGCTGAATGATCACAAGCGCATGGCTGCGCGCCACGGGGCGCAAGAGATATTGGTAGGTGAGTGCGCCCAGCATTGCCAGCAGCGGCAACGTGATCGCAACGGAAACATAGGGGTCGAGCGCGGCCGCAGCTTGCAGGCCAAAGGCGATAAACATCCCCAGCGTCAGGAAGTCGCCATGCGCAAAATTGACGATGCCGCTGACATTATATGTAAGACACATGCCGATCGCGATCAGGGCATAAGCGCCCCCGATCAGAAGGCCCTGAATCAGCGTCTGTGCGAGGAGAATATCCACGTGCGCTGCTCCTACAGGCCGAGATAAGCGGCGCGCGTGCGCGGATCGCCTTTGAGCATCTCGCGCGTGCCCTCGATCGCAATCTGACCGCGTTCGAGAACCACGCCGCGAGAGGCATAGGCGAGCGTCAGCGTGAGGTTCTGCTCGATCAGGAGGAGTGTCAGGCCTTCTTTGTTCAATTCGCCCAGCGCTTTGAAGATGATCTGCACGAAGAGCGGCGAGAGACCAAGCGAGGGCTCGTCCAGCATGAGCAGACGCGGCCCGCTCATCAGCGCGCGTCCGATCGCCAGCATCTGCTGCTCGCCGCCGCTGAGCGTGCCGGCGAGTTGCGGGCGGCGCTCGGCGAGCCGCGGAAATAGCGCGAAAGCCTGATCTAGCCGCGTGCTGCGGTGCGAACGTGCGCCGCGTGAGGTCCCGCCGAGCAGCAGGTTCTCCAGCACCGACATTTGCGGAAAGACCTGGCGCCCTTCCGGCACCTGCACGATGCCATTGGCGACGCGCTCGTGCGGCTTCAGTCGCGTAATGTCCGCCCCCTCAAAGGAAATGCAGCCGGCGAGCGGTCTGACCAAGCCCGATATGCAATTGATCAGCGTGCTCTTGCCGCTATTGTTCGCGCCGAGAAGACCAAGAATCTCGCCTTTGTCGACATGCAGCGAAACATCGGACAAAGCTGGAGGCCCGTCATATGCCGCGGTCAGCCCCTCAATGCGCAGCATCGATCGCCTCACCAAAATAGGCATCGCGCACCGCCTGATCGTTGACGATCTCCTGCGGCGAGCCTTCGGCGACCTTGCGGCCGAAATTGATAGCGATGATCCGGTCGGCAATGTCCATCACAATCGGCATAACATGCTCGACAAGGACGAATGTCAGCCCCTGCTCGCGCATGCGCCGGATGAGCGCGAGCGGCGTTCGCGCTTCGGCCAATGTGAGCCCCGCCATCACCTCGTCGAGCAAAAGCAGCTTCGGCCGCGTCGCGATACATTTGGCGATCTCGAGCAGCTTGCGATCCTGCAAGGACAAAGAGGGCGGCTTCGCCTGGGCTTTGTGGGCGAGCCCGACATCGGCGAGAACGTCGTCGGCATAGGCGACGGCGGCATTCATCGGCAGCCGCAGCAGCGCCGCGGCCGTCACGACCTCGCGCACATTCATGTCTGGAAAGACCTGCATGATCTGGAAGCTGCGCACGAGCCCGAGCCGCGCGATGCGCGGCGGCGCACGGCCGGCGAGGCTTACGCCTTCGAACATGACCTCGCCGAGGTCGGGCGGCATGAAGCCGGAGATCAGGTTGAAAAGCGTCGTCTTGCCGGCACCGTTCGGGCCGATGATCACGATGATCTTGCCCGGCTCCACCGCAAACGACACGTCGTCGACGGCCTTGAGGCCGCCGAAGGATTTGCTGACGTTGTTCACCGATAGGAGCGCCGACATTCAGAAGCCTTCATTCCCCCGGGGCGGGGTGGCGCGGCCCGCCATTAATCACCTACGATCGTCTCGATTGATTCTGACGTTCGCACGGCCGAAAACATCGGTAAAGGGAAGTACGAGGGTCCGGCAGATGTTGAGACGAACCACAATAGCACTGGCCGTTGCCCTGCAGGCACTTGCCATCCCAGCGCTGAGCGCCGCGGTGTCCGCCGCCGACAGCAAAACCATCCGCATCGGCGTCATTCAGCCGATGAGCGGCAATTTCGCACCTTACGCGCAGGAATCGGAGCCGGCCTTCGAGTACATTATCAACAAGATCAATGCTGAGGGCGGCATCAAAAGCATGGGCGGAGCGAAGATCGAACTGCTTCTTGCCGATGACGCGAGCCAGGGCGCACGCACGGCGACCGAAGCGCGCCGTCTCGCGACGGAAGAAAAAGTCGCGATGATTGTCGGCGGCTTGCTAAGTCCGCAGATGCTCGCGATCTCGCCCGTGGCCGATGAACTGAAAATGCCGACTCTGTCGATGTGGGCCGCCGGCTCGAAGTCAGAGTACCTTTACTCGCTCGGATTTCCGTACGATCGGGGCTATGCGGCCACGATGGCGAACTTCCTCGGCTGGCTTGCGAAGGACAAGGGATATCCGATCAAGAACGTGATGCTGGTCTACTCGAATTACGAAGCCGGCCAGCTCGTGAACGCGGCGTTGAAAGAACGTCTGCCGAAACTTGGCTTCAACATTGTCGGCGAAACGGCTCTCGACCTCAAAGCCGCGGATCAGACAGCCGCGATGCTGCGCATCCGTTCATTGAAGCCGGACGCGACCGCCGGCCTTGTCACACCGCGCGATGGTACCCTGCTGCACCAGGCGCGGTTCAGCCTCAACTACAATGACGCGATCTTTTTCGGCGGCACGGCGGGCTTTTCCGATACCGTGCTGTGGAAGGATCTCGGCGACCAGATCGGCAAAGCGGTGCTCACGCGCAACCTCTTCGGCATGACTGGCTTTAGTCCCGCCGCGAAACTCGATTCCGCACGCAACATCGTCCAGGAGCTGAAGGAAAAAGCGAACCTCAAAATCGAGGTCGGCCAGGGTGCGATCCAGGGTGCGCAAACCGCGCGTATCGTACAGCGTCTGCTCGAAGCCGCGGGATCGACCGACCGCGAGGCGATCAAGGCGGCTTTCGCCAAGGTCAATATTCCCTATGGCGATCCCGATCTTTACTTCATGCGCCCGCAGGGTCTGGCGTTCGCCGAAGACAGGCTGCTCAAGGATTCGACTGGAATAGTCATCCAGTGGATGCCCGATAAAGCCCAGGAGATTGTCTATCCGCCCGAAGCGGCAACCGCGCCGCCGCGTCCCAAAAGCTGAGCGGCTGGCGCTTCCTCTCCCGCGGCTCTGGTCTCGGTGGCTTGGTATTGATTCGGTCGAGTAACGTCTTGGCTCCCGAACAGGCGCGGGCAGGCCAAGTTCACGCAAGAGAGAATAACAAAGAGCAATTGACGGGGAGGCACATTTCTTCGCACGGCTTACGTTTCTGGATGGCTTTTGCGACCTCGGCCCCGGCGTCACTGAGCACATGTTGGCCGCGACATTGCGGAAGCCGAACGCCTCCTCATCGAAAACTCAATCCACACCGGAGCTATCGCATGAACACGATCAAACTTGCCGTCATCGCCGCCGGCCTGCTCACGTCGCTGCCCGTCCTCGCGCAGACGGCAGGTGGGACGCAGAATACCGGCCCTGAGGGCACGGGCAATTTCGTTGCCGGACAAACCGAAAGGTACGGGACCCCGGTCGCTGGCAAGCCCGAGGGCACGGGAAACCCGGTCGTGGGCCAGCCCGCCGCCAAAACGGATAAGATGGGCACAACGGACACGAAGTGACGCACGCTGCCCGCCGAAATAATCCTGCCGGGTGCGCATCGGGGCCCGCACAAATTCCGCCTTGGGCGAGCGCGCCCGGCATGATTTGGCGGACATTGGTTGGGACAGGCACTTCGTTGGTGCCGGTTGCAGGAGTCTCACTAGCCTCTGAAGCTGTTGAATTTGCGAGAT